>DATCGA010000705.1:0-8342 GCA_036509215.1 Trebonia sp. | reverse complement strand
GACGCCGACCACGGCGTCGACGAGTGGCACGGCACCAACGCGTTCATCCGCGACGGCGACACCGTGTACCGCACCTACTTCGTCAACAACCGCGGCGACGAGGTCATGGGAGGCACCTGGGCCTACCTCGACCTGACCGCGCTGGGCCGCCAGGAAGAATGGGAAGACTCCCCCGACGGCTACCCGCAGACCCCGCCGTACTCCTGGTGGAGATGGCACGACGCCTACGGCGACGACGCATGACCGTCCAGATCGGCGGCGTGCGCACGGGGACCGCCGCAACGGCAGCCGCGCTGGCACTGACCCTCGGGCTGGCCGCGGTGTCCTGGGTGGTCGCGGTCCGGGAGATGAGCGGGATGGACATGGGCGTGGCGACCCGGCTCGGCTCGTTCGCGTTCTTTGCCGCCCTGTGGGTGACGATGATGGCGGCGATGATGCTGCCCGGCGCGGTCCCGGCCGTCGTGCGGCGCGTCCAGGCCAGCGGCCGGGTCCGCGGCGTGCCGCTCTTCCTCGGGTCCTACCTGGCCGTCTGGGCCCTGGTCGGCGCCGCGGTGTACGCGCTGTACCGGCCGCACGGGTTTGTCGTGGCCGGGGCGGTAGTGATCGCGGCCGGCGCCTATGAGTTCACGCCGCTCAAGCAGCACTTCCGGCGGCGCTGCCAGGACGCCGCCGGCTCCGGGCTCGGCTACGGGCTGTGCTGCCTCGGGTCCAGCATCGGGCTGATGGTGATGCTGGTGGCGCTGAGCGTCATGAGCGTCATCTGGATGTCGGTGATCGCCGGCGTCGCCCTCGGCCAGAAGCTCCTGCCCGCGAAGGCCGCGATCGACGTACCGCTGGCGCTGGCGATCGTCGGGCTCGGAATCGTGGTCATCCTCGCGCCCGCGTCGGTCCCCGGGCTCATGCCGCCAATGTGACCTGGCCGGCGGCGCGGCCCGCGCGAGGCTCCGGTAACCGCGAGGAGGAATAATCATGAGTGAGTCGATGAACGGACAGCCGGGCGCTGGCCCGGCCAGCCCACCGGGAAGGCCTGAGGTGGTCGACCGGGCCACCTTCCAGGCCGGCCTGGACCGGCTGCGGGCCCGGGAGAAGGCGCACACCCGTGAGGGTGACGCGATCGCGGCGGCCCGCCGCCGGCTGCCCATGGTGGAGATGGACCCCGACATCCCGCTGACCGGCCCGGACGGCCCGGTCACGCTGCTGGAGGCGTTCGAGGGCCGCCGGCAGCTGGTCGCCTACTACTTCATGTGGCACGCGGGCGGGCCCGCCGCCGAGCAGTGCGAGGGCTGCACGTTCTATAACGGCCAGATCGGCGAGCTGTCGTACCTGCATTCGCGGGACGTCACGTATGCCACCTTCTGCCAGGGCCCGTACGCGGAGAGCGCCCGGTACCGGGACTTCCTGGGCTGGGACATGCCGTGGTACTCAGCCCGTGCCTCCCTCGGCGCGCTCCTGGCCGGGCGCCAGATCGGCCTGTTCCACCTCGTGTGCTACCTACGGGACGGCGACCGCGTGTTCGAGACCTACTGGACGACCCGCCGCGGCGTCGAGGCGATGGACTACAGCTACGCGCTCATGGACCTCACCGTGCACGGACGCCAGGAGTCCTGGGAGGACTCGCCCCCCGGCTGGCCACAACAGTGCTCCAACACGCGGACTGACGCCGGCCCGCCCGCCTGGCCGCCAGTGTCAGAGTGGCCGGGCGGACGCCCCATCGCCCAGTGGCCGCGACTCGAAGCCGGACGCTCCGACGACCTCGGCACCGCCAGCCGCTGAGCAGATCCGCCGCCCTCCGCCGCTCCAGGGCGTGCTCCAGCTGGGTGGCCGCCTGGGCCACCGCGACGACGAACGTCAGGTCGAACAGCAGCTCCAGGGACGTGCCGGCCCGGTGCGTCTCATGCCTGGTCACCGGGTGCCGCGACCGACTCGATGATGCGGTTCAGGACGGCGCCCACCTGGTCGCGGGCGGCGGCGGGGTCGGGCGCGCGGGCGAGGAACACCGCGGCCTCACGGAGCGCGCCGAGCAGGATGCGCGCCAGGGGCATAACGGGCTGCGGGGCGATGCGGCCGAGCTCGATGCCGTGGCTGAGGAGCTGCACGACGAGGCCTATATCGGTTTCGCTGACGTCGCTTTCGGCCTGCGCGCCGAGGACGGCCGGGGCGTCGATGAGCATGATCCGCGCCATCCCGGGTTCGGTGCAGACGTCCAGGAAGGCCGCCGTGCCGAGCCGCATGGCGGCGATCGGGTCGTCCGGGCCGGCGGCGGTCACCGCCGCCACGACGCGCGCGTTGGCTATCTCCTCCACGGACTGGAGGACCGCGGCGAACAGCTCGGCCTTATCGGCGAAGTGGTGGTACAGCGCACCACGGCTCACGCCGGCCGCGCGGACGACTTCCTCGGTTCCGACCTCGGCATAGCCGCGCGCGCCGAACAGGTCGCGTCCGGCAGTCACCAGAGCGTCACGGGTAGCGGCCGACCGCTCGGCCTGGGTGCTGCTGCTGTGGGGTACCGGCGACCGGTTCTTCAAGCTGCCGCTCGCACGCCGGCTGACGGCGGCATTTCCCGATGCCCGCCTGGTAGAGGTCGAAGGCGGCCACACCTTCCTCCCGCTCGACGAGCCGGACCGCATCGCCAGCGAGATCAGCACCTTCCTCGTCCCCGCCTGACGGCGGCCGCCTAATCGGCTCGGCTACCTGGCATGACGGCGGTCCGCCGTAACCCTGGGCAGCCAGAAGGCCAGGGTGGGGACGACCACGATCAGGAGCGGCGAACGCAGCCCCGCCCGATCTGGCCAGTCACGCCGGCACGACGTACGGGAAGCTCTTGTCCCGGGCATCCTTGGATACAGATGGCGTTAGCCCTGAGGGCACAGCCGTGTCGAGGACGAGGGACAGCATGGCTTCGGGTGCATTGTCGGCCATGGTCCGGCCGTTGCGGGCGGCGAACCCGTATGCCGCAGGCGTCCCCACCACGTAGGACAGGACGTCAGGGAACAGGTCGCGGACGACGGCCTCGCCGTAGCCCTGCGGGTCGTCTGAGGTCCCACCAGCCGACACGACGGCAGCGACCTGCTCGCCGATGTACTTGCCCGCGGCCGCGAAGTCAGCGGACGGGTGCCTGGAGTTGGCGGGGTTGGAGAAGTCAGTGTCGTCGGGCCAGAAGATCGGCCACATCATGGGATGACCAGCGCGGTTAATCTGCCGCCAGCCGCCCGCGTCTGTGGCGAGTTTCGTGGCACACCAGACACCGATGCGGGCACCGGTGTGGAGCTGTGAGTGCTGGTGGGAGACCTCAAGCACGATCGACTCGACGGCCGTGCCTGCGAAGCTGTTCTTCGCGTTCTCCGGGCGCCACGCCGACAGGTCCGCTGCGGTCCCGTTTTTCACGGCCGCATTGACGATTCCGAGTAGCGACAGGTCGATGTAGAACGAGTCGGCGATGCGCCCCGCCCAGATCCGGGTGTCACCCTCGGTGGCCGCTTCGCCTGTCCGGCCTTCCGTCACGAGTGTGCCGGCTGCGGAGTCCTCGCGCGCGTCACCGCCGGTCAGGGTGTGCAACTGCAGGGCCTGTCGCCCGGCTGAGTCCGGTTCGGCGAAGGACACCCGGTACGTCAGTCCTTCGAAGTCGGCGCCGTCGAAGTGCACCTTGAACTCATAGCGCGCCTCGGGGTGGAAGCCCGGCTCGGCGTAGACCCCGGTGATGTTGGAGTTGACGTCCATCACGAACACCGTGCTGTCGTTGCCCAGGAAGACGTACAGGTCATCGAGGTAGAGCTGGCCGTTCTGGCTGGCCAGAGGCGTGTCAAGGTGATGGGACATGGAACGGTCCGTCCTTTCCGGTGAGGGACCGGGCCGGTTCGCGCGCGATCCCGGCTCCGAGAGCCAAGGCCACACGCAGCGCGTCCCGCTGCCTGGCATTCAGCAGCGCCGTCTTGCCCACCCCCCCGGTCTTCAGCACCAGGGTAACGAACCGTGACAACCCGGTCTCAGGCCGGTGCGCTCGAGGAGCGCCGCGATGAGCTGCGGGCGACGCTCCCGATCGGCCGCGTCGTCGGCCCCGCCGACGTCGCCGCGCTCGCCGTCCACGTCATGAGCAACACGGCGCTCACCGGCGCGACGTACGACATCGATGGTGGGCAGCAGTTCGTCTCATGAACGCCGGCTCGCACACCGGTAACGGCCTTCCGCCGCAAGCGCCCCGGGGTAGACCTAGGTCTACCCCGGATGTGGATGCCAGCCCCCTAGCGCGCCGCCCGCATCGCCGGGCAGGATGATGCCAGGAAGCTATAGATCCACCCGCAGTGTGACGCCGATTTACTAGATGTGCCGTATAATTGCGATCCATACCAAACGACTTCACATTTTTAACGGGAGAAGGAATGACAAATGGAAAATGAAAATAAAAGTGAATTCTGGGCGAATGTCAGCACGGTTGTCGTAACACCAGTTGCGATTGCCGCTGGACTGGCCAAGGGTACCTTTGACGCTTCGACTGACAACGGAGCGTTCATCGAAGGGTTCAATGGGGCTGCGAGCCCAATTATCAGGGCCGGAAAGAATTTCGGTGCAGAGCATGGCCCAACCATCACCAAAGGGGTGGTTACCGGCGCTGCTGGCGCGCTCGGCGCCCGTATCATCCACGCAGGCCTGCGGTCCCTGAGACTCTGACCAGCAAGACTTCGCCCAGGTCGCTCGACCAGAGACTAGACGCCATCGCGCGGCACCCCTTCCGCGCGAAGTTCCACCTGCGCGGCCGCGACCGGGCCACCGCCGAGATGAACGGCCCGGCCACGATCCGGCGGCACGCTGACGAGCTCATCGCCAAGCGGCTGGCCCCGGCCGAGCCGTGCAAGGACGGCAAGCAGACCCCCTACCGCGGCCACCCGGTCTTCGTCGCCCAGCACGCCACCGCCACCTGCTGCCGCACCTGCCTCCATCGCTGGCACCAGATCCCCAAGGGCCGGGAACTGACCCCCGACGAACGCGCCTACGTGGTGGACGTGCTCTTCCGCTGGATCCAGCGCGAGATGACGGGCTCACCAGGAGCTGAGTAGACCTCATCAGAACGTGCCGCAGCCTGGCGGCCCGTTCGAAGCGGCCTCGTCCCCCCGGATGGCCGGCGGCCTGCCCGGACCATTTTTGTCCGGTTTCTACAACACCGCGCCTGCGGCCTGGGTCATACGCGACATTGGTGTATCCGCCGGTGAGGGGGCAGGGTGTAGGGCACGCGACGCTCCGGGTCGGACGTCGCCTGCTGCGCGTAGGTACATGGGAGGGCTCAGTCCTTGTTCAGTCGTGTGGCCATCGTGAACCGCGGCGAGGCCGCGATGCGGCTGATCCATGCCGTCCGGGACCTTTCGGCGGAGACCGGGACCCGGGTCGAGACCGTCGCTCTCTACACCGACGCCGACCGGTCCGCGACGTTCGTCCGGGAGGCCGACCTGGCCTACCCGCTGGGCCCGGCCTCGGCCCGCCCCTACCTTGACCTCGCCGTGCTGGAGCAGGCACTGGCCGAGACGAAGGCCGACGCCGCGTGGGTCGGCTGGGGCTTCGTGGCCGAGGATCCGGCGTTCGCCGAGCTGTGCGAGAAGGCCGGCGTCACGTTCGTCGGGCCGAGCGCGGAGGCGATGCGCAAGCTCGGCGACAAGATCGGCGCCAAGCTGATCGCCGAGGAGGCCGGGGTCCCGGTCGCGCCGTGGAGCCGTGGTGAGGTCGCGAGCCTGGACGCCGCGCTGCGCGCCGGTGAGGAGATCGGCTACCCCCTGATGCTCAAGGCCACCGCGGGCGGCGGCGGGCGCGGCATCCGCATGGTCGCCTCGGCCGGCGACCTCACCGACGCCTACGAGCGCACCAGCCAGGAGGCGCTGCGCGCGTTCGGCAGCGGCGTCGTCTTCCTGGAACGCCTGGTCACTGGCGCGCGGCACGTCGAGGTCCAGGTGATCGCGGACGGCCAGGGCACGGCGTGGGCGCTCGGTGTCCGCGACTGCTCGGTGCAGCGACGCAACCAGAAGATCATCGAGGAGTCCGCCTCGCCGGTCCTCTCCCCGGGGCAGATCGCCGAGCTGAAGGCGTCGGCCGAGCGGCTCGCGGTGACCGTGGACTACCGCGGCGCGTGCACCGTCGAGTTCCTGTACCAGCCCGCGGAGAAACAGTTCGCGTTCCTCGAGGTGAACACCCGGCTCCAGGTCGAGCACCCGATTACTGAGATCACCACGGGCACCGACCTGGTGCGGCTGCAGCTGCACGTCGCCGCGGGCGGCAGGCTGGAAGGCCGGCAGCCGGCGGAGTCCGGGCACGCCATCGAGGCGCGGCTGAACGCCGAGGACCCGGACCGGGACTTCGCCCCCTCCCCCGGCCGGATCGCCCGCCTGCAGCTGCCCGCGGGCCCGGGCATCCGTGTCGACACCGGCGTGAGCGAGGGCGACACCATCCCCGCCGACTTCGACTCGATGATCGCCAAGATCATCGCCTACGGCAGCGACCGCGATCAGGCGCTCGCCCGGCTGCGCCGCGCGATGGGCGAGACCACCGTGATCATCGAGGGTGGCGTCACCAACAAGAGCTTCGTGCTCGACCTGCTCGACCAGCCCGAGGTGATCGACGCCAGCGCGGACACCGGCTGGATCGACCGGGTCCGCGCCGAGGGCAGGCTCGTGAGCAGGAGGCACTCCGCCATCGCACTCGCGGCGGCGGCCATCGAGGCCTACGAGGACGAGGAGGAGGTCGCCCGGCAGCGGCTGCTCGCCACCGCGCACGGCGGCCGCCCGCAGGTGCAGCACGAGACCGGCCGCCCGCTGGATCTCAAGCTCCGCGGCGTCGCCTACCGGGTGAGCGTGGCCCGGATCGGGCACCAGCGTTTCCGGGTCGGCATCAGCGGCGGCGGTGAGGTGCACCCGGCCGACGCCGACATCGAGCGGTTCGACTCCTACAGCGGCCAGATCACCGTGAACGGCCAGCGCTACCGCCTGGTCACCAGCACTCACGGCCCGATCCACCTCGTCGAGGTGGACGGCGTCACGCACCGCGTCAGCCGCGACGAGGGTGGTGTCGTCCGCTCCCCCGCCCCCGCTCTGGTGGTCGCGACGCCGGTCTCCGTGGGCGACGAGGTCGAGGTGAACGCGCCGGTCCTCGTGCTGGAGAGCATGAAGATGGAGACGGTGCTGCGCTCGCCGTTCCGCGCCCGGGTGCGGGAACTGCCGGTCTCGGTCGGCAGCCAGGTGGAGACGGGCGCGGCGCTGCTGCGCCTCGAGCCGCTGGCCGACGAGGGCGTGGAAGCGGAAGCCACCGGCACCGGCGCGACCGCCGAGATCGAGCTGCCCGCCGAGCCTGCCGCCGCGTCGACCGCCACCCGCGCCGAGCGGGGCCTGCAGGACCTGCGCAGCCTGCTGCTCGGCTTCGACGTCGACCCGCACGACCAGCGCCGCACGCTCGCCGGCTACCTCGCCGCGCGAGCCGAGCTGGGCGAGTCCGGCCGTCCGCTGACCGCGGAGGTCGAGCTGCTCCAGATATTCGCGGACCTGTCCGAGCTGACCCGCAACAGGCCGGCCGGCGAGGACATCAGCGCCAGGCACCCGGTGCACAGCGCCCGTGAATACTTCCACGCCTACCTGCAGAGCCTCGACGTGGAGCGCGCCGGGCTGCCGGAGACGTTCCAGGGCAGGCTGCAGCGCGTGCTGCGCCACTACGGTGTCGCGGACCTGGAGCGCACGCCGGAGCTGGAGGAGGCGGTCTTCCGCATCTTCCTGGCCCAGCAGCGTGCCTCGGCCGACGTCGCGGTCGTCTCGGCGCTGCTGCGCCAGTGGCTCACCGAGGCGCCGCCCGCGGAGTCACTGCGCGAGGAGGCCGGCCTGGCGCTGGAGCACCTCGTGGGCGCCACGCAGGTGCGTTACCCGTCGGTGAGCGACCTCGCCCGCGGTGTGGTGTTCCGCTGGTTCGTCCAGCCGCTGCTGCGCCGGGCCCGCGCTGAGGTCTACGCCGAAGTACGCCAGAACCTGCGTCACCTCGACCAGAACCCGGACTCGCCGGACCGTGCCGAGCGGATCGCCGCGATGGTCGCCGTCTCCGAGCCGCTGGTGCGGCTGCTCGGCCAGCGCATCGGCCGCCCGGGCGCCGACCCGGCGCCGCTGCTGGAGGTGCTGACCCGCCGCTACTACGGCAACAAGGGCCTGTCGGACGTCCGCTCGCGCGACGTCGCGGGCTGCACGTTCGTCACCGCCGAGCACGTGGAGCCGGCCCGGGTGGTCACCACCGCCGTCGACTTCGGGCAGCTGGCCGACGCCGTGCGCGCCGTCGGCGAGCTGGCCGCGGACGTCCCGGCCGGCGCGCACCTGGTCGCCGACGTCTAT
>DATCGA010000704.1:0-9997 GCA_036509215.1 Trebonia sp. | reverse complement strand
ATAGCGCCCCTTTTGGAACACAATGACGGTCATTACGCCAAATGGAGTCCATAACGGAACACAATGATGACTTTTCTCCGCGCCCCGAGACCGCCGACCGGGGACCCCGGAGATGAGGTCGGGGGTTTCGGGGCGGCCTGCGCGGTCGGGAAGTGGCCCCTGCCCTGGCCGCCCGCCGGCTCCGCCTTCGACGGGAATGCGAGCCCAATAGAGTCAGCCGGGTCCGTTCGAGATCATGGGTTTGATCTGCTCGGACATCCTCGGCCCCGCTGCGGCGCGCTGTGCCTGGCTTATCCGACGCCCACGGTCTGGCGCACTGGCTCGACCACGCCGACGACGCGCTCCTGCCCTCGCGAGTAGGGCGCACCGGTGTACTTCACCGCCGCCGTGCTGTACCGCCGCGACGCCTGTGGCGAGGTCAGCGGGGTAGACCTGCGGTGCGCGCGCTGCGGGGAGCCGATCCACGCCGGCGACGTCGAGCTACTGCCCGGGCCGGGCGCCGCAGCCTGATTCCTGAGGGGGCGATCATGAGCCACACGGTCTACCAGTCGGCCGACGTCGACGGGGTGTCGGTCTTCTACCGCGAGGCGGGCCCGCCCGACGCTCCCGCCATCCTGCTGCTGCACGGCTTCCCGTCCTCCTCGCGGATGTGGGAGCCGCTGCTGACCCGGCTGGCAGACGCCTTCCACCTGATCGCGCCGGACTACCCGGGCTTCGGCCACAGCGACGCCCCCGACCCGGCCGGCTTCGCCTACACCTTCGAGCACCTGGCCCAGGTCATCGGGCGCTTCACCGATCAGCTCGGCCTCGGCCGGTACACCCTGTTCATGCAGGACTACGGCGGCCCGGTCGGGTTCCGGCTGGCGACCGCGCACCCCGACCGCGTGCGGGCGATGATCGTGCAGAACGCGGTCGCGCACGAAGACGGCCTCGGCCCGCTGTGGGACACCCGCCGGGCGTTCTGGGCGGACCGCCCCGCCCACGAGGCGGCGCTGCGCGAGAACTTCTTCTCGCCCGCGGCGACCAGGCAGCGGCACGTCGGCGGCAGCCCCGTCCCGCAGCAGTACGACCCGGACCTGTGGACCGACGAAATCGCCTTTCTCGGCCGACCAGGGCAGCACGACCTCCAGACCGACCTGTTCTACGACTACCGCACCAACGTCGCCAGCTATCCGGCCTGGCAGCAATGGCTGCGCGCGCACCAGCCGCCGCTGCTGGTGCTGTGGGGCCGCTACGACCCGTCGTTCCTGGCGGCCGAGGCGGAGGCGTACCGGCGGGACCTGCCCGACGCCGAGGTCCATCTGCTCGACGCCGGGCACTTCGCGCTGGACCAGCAGCCCGACCAGATCGCCGAGCTCACCCGCCGGTTCCTGCGCTTACTCGAAGCGCACATTCCCGGGCAGCGTCATCCGGCGCAGCAGCGGCAGCGTCACCGCGATCACGCCGAACGCGATCAGCAGCCCGACGCCCATCAGCGCGTAGTAGTCCTGCCCGAGCTGCGGGATCGCGGTTCCGGCGGGCGCGAGCCGGACGAAGGCCAGCACCGACGTCCCGTAGGCGATGCCCGCGGCCAGCACGGTGGCCGCGACCAGCGGGACCGCCGCCTCCAGGAGCACCACCCCGGCAAGCACGCCGACCCCGGTGCCGCCGACCCGGAGCAGGGTGAACGGGCGCTTGCGGTCGACCAGGCCGCCGCCGACCGCGACCGCGAGGCTGCACCCGGCCACGATCAGCGTGAGCGCGACCGCCGCGTAGACGAGGTTCTCCAGCGTGGCCGCCCGCTGGGTGCGGATCTGCAGCGTCTCGCCGAACGTCCGCGGCGGCGTCGGCGACTGCCCGGGGCCGCTGGAGACCTGCGGCGGCGCGTTCACCGCGAGGTAGGTGCGGACCCGCTCGAGCGTGGCCGGGCTGTTCACCCGGACCAGCACCGCCTGCAGCGGCAGGTCGGCGAGGGCGCCGTGGTACGCAGGGTCGGACGCGCTGACGAACGCCTTGGTGTTGTACAGCGGGTTGTCGCCGAACATCGACCCGTCGTTGACCTGGACCGCCGCCGCGCCGGGGGCGCACTGCCCGAACACGGCCAGGCCGCGCATCACCGCGCAGCTCACGACCGTGGTCCCTCCGAGCAGGGCCTTGCCCGGCCTGATCCGGGAGCGGCCGCCGCCGCTTCGCCCGATCGGACCGCTGCCCCCGCTGCCCCCGCCGCTTCCCCCCTTGCCGCCCGCGCTCGGGCCGCTCCCTCCGCCGTTTCCGCTCCCGCTTCCGGCGTTCCCGCTTCCGGAGTTCCCGCCATTGCCGGCCGATCCGCTGGTCCCCGCGGCGCTCGGGGGGACCGTGTAGAACGGGTACACGCTGGTCCCGCCGATCGCGCCGAGCCCGCTGAGCAGCCTCGTGGCGGCCGGTCCGGACATCCCGACCTGGTCGAGCAGCACGTTGCTGAGCGACGCGTTGGTCGGCGACGCCTCGGTCGCGTTCACCGCCGGCACCAGCGCGCCCACCATTGTGCCGAGGAAGACCGCCAGCACCAGCCCGGTCACCGACCGGAAGGCGGCCTTCGGGTTGTCGGCCAGCCGCCGGCTCGCGAGCAGCGGCGCCGCCCCCCGCGACACCGAGCCGAACAGCCGGGCGCTCGCCCAGGTGAACCACGGCCCCGCGATCACCAGCCCGACCATCGTCAGCAGCAGCCCCGGGTAGGTGGCGGCGCCGATGCTCTGGTGCGAGGTGACCGACAGCCCGTACAGGTAGAGCGCCACGCCGAGCGCCAGCGCGGTCAGCCGCCAGAGCGTCGGCCGCTTAGGCGTCGCCCGTCGGCTCACGCCGAGCGGCGAGATCTGCACCCGGCGCAGCGAGATCAGCGCCGCCACGAGCGCGATCGCCGGCACCCCGGCCACGATCGCGGCGTACTCCCAGGCGGCGGGGGTCACCGTGGATGAGAAGTACCGGGTGCCGATCAGCGCCCCGCCCGCCACCAACGGCTGCACCAGCAGCCAGATCACGACCCCGAGAATCGCGCCGAAGAACGCGCTGACGGCCGCCTCGACCGCCGCGATCATCCGGATGTCGGCCGGCGTCCCGCCTACCAGCCGCAGCGCGGCGAACCGCTCCTCCCGCCGGCTCGCCGCCAGCCGGGTCGCGGTGCTGATCAGCACCAGCATCGGGAAGATGACGGCGAGCACCCCGATGCCGAACGCGTACCTGAAGAACGGGGTGAACACCTCCGCCGCGGGAGCGGTCGCGATCGACGTGACCCAGGTGGTGCCGCCGGTCGCGTTCAGCGCGGTCGGCGAGTAACCGATGTAGACCGCCAGCTGCCCGGGGCCGGTCAGCCCGGCCTGACCGATCGTCCCGATCATGGTGCCGGGGAACCGGTCGCCGAGCTCGTCGGCGGGCACCGTGCGCAGCAGCGCGGCGAGCGCGGGGGAGGCGTAGTACTGTCCTGCGGCCGGGAGCCTGGAGATGCCCGGGAGCACCGGCGCGTCCGCGCCCAGGGCGGCGACGTTCAGCCGAGTGAGCGTCTGTCCCTGGTAGAAGTCCACGCTGTTGTTCCACAGCTCGCCGCTGGCGGGCAGCGTCGACGGCACCGGATTGCCGCTGGTGCAGGCCCAGCACGGCTGGCTGGACTGCGCCTGGAAGGCGTGGAACTCGGCCAGCACGCCGAGCAGCAGCGCGACCCCGACCGCGACCGCGGCCGTGGTCACCGCCAGCCGGACGAACGCCTCGCGCCCGCTGCGCAGGGTGAGCCGGAGCCCGAGCCGGAGCATTAGTTGGCCGCCTTCGCCGCGTGCTTGGCCGCCGCCGACGACTCCGGGCCCAGGTCGAGCGAGACCAGCCCGTCGCGGACCATCACCACCCGGTCCGCGTAGGCCGCGACCCGCGCGTCGTGGGTGACGATGATGACCGTCGTGCCCTGCTCGCGGGCCAGCCCGACCAGCAGGTCCATCACCTTCTCGCCGGTCAGCGAGTCGAGCGACCCGGTCGGCTCGTCGGCGAAGATCAGCTTCGGGCCGAGCGCGAGCGCCCGCGCGATCGCGACCCGCTGCGCCTCGCCGCCGGACAGCTCGCCGGTCCGCCGCCCGCCCTTGTCGCCGATCCCGAGCTTCTCCAGCCAGGTCTCCGCCGTCTGGTACGCGGCCCGCCGGCGCACCCGGTTAAGCAGCAGCGGCATCGCCACGTTGTCGGCCGCGGTGAGCTCGGGCACCAGCTGCCCGAACTGGAACACGAAGCCGAACGCGGTCCGCCGGAGCTTGGTCCGGGCCGCCTCGTCGAGCGTGTCCATCCGGCTGCCATCGAGCCACACCTCGCCGCCGTCGGGGGCGAAGATCCCGGCCAGGCAGTGCAGCAGGGTCGACTTGCCCGACCCGCTCGGCCCCATGATCGCCAGGATCTCGCCCCGGCCGACCGCGACCGACGCCCCGCGCAGCGCCGGCGTCTGCCCGAATGATTTACGTACGTCGCGGGCCTCGATCAGGATGCCGCCCGCGACAACAGGGGTGCTCATGGCTTTCGTACCGCCTCTGCTAGTTCCGTCAGCCGCGCCGACGTGAGGTCAATCCAGCGAAGATCAGCTTCCAGGTGGAACAGGGCATGGTCGGCCAGCAGCACGTCGACCAGGGGACCGGTCCGCTTGAGCTCGGTCAGATCGCGCATCCGGACCAGGTGCGCCGCCCGCTGCCGGTCCAGGTACGCCTCGGCCGGCTTGCCCAGCATCAGCGCCAGCGTCACCTTCGAGAACAGCACCGTCTGCAGGTGCGGCTCGGGCTCGACCGGGTCGGCCAGCCACGCGTCGACCTCGGCCCGGCCCAGGTTGGTGATCGCGTAGCGCTTGCGGTCGGGCCCGTCGCCCGGCTCGGCCTCGCCCGGCTCGACCCGGCCGTCCCTCGCCAGCCGGCCGAGGGTCGCGTAGACCTGCCCGAACGGCAGCTGTTTGCCCCGCCCGAAGTACTCGTCGTAGTCGCGCTTGAGGTCATACCCGTGGCTCGGCTGCCGCTCGAGCAGCCCGAGCAGGGTCAGGGGAACGCTCACAGCGCCGACTATATACTCGGTGTATACACCGCGCAAATAACGAGAGGAACCGCCCGATTCAGGGGTTGACGAGAGGTTGCCGTCCGTCACGTCGTAGCGTTGTCATATGGCGACCAGCACGCAGCAGGCCGGGCCCTCGGGCGATCTGGGTCCGACGGTCTTCGTCCTTTTCGGGGCGACCGGAGATCTGGCCAAGCGATTGGTTCTCCCGGCGTTCTACCACCTGGCGACCGAGGGGCTGCTGCCGAAGCAGTGGTGGCTGGTGGGCAATGGCCGGGGCGACGTGTCGCACGAGGACTTCCGCGGCCACTTCCACGACTCGCTCGCCGAATTCGACGCCCCCCCCGACCCGAAGCAGTGGGACGAGTTCGCCAAGCGGCTGTTCTTCGCCGGCGGCGGGTTCAGCACCTCCGACCCCGGCAGCCTGCTCGACATGATCGACAAGGCCCGCACCGCGGTCGGCGGCGACCCGCAGCTCATTCACTACCTGGCGGTTCCGCCGGTCGCCTTCAGCGAGCTGACGAAGGCGCTGGGGGAGCACGGGCTGGCCAAGGACGCCCGGGTGGTCTACGAGAAGCCGTTCGGCACCTCGGCCGAGAACTTCCGCGAGCTGGACAAGGTCGTGCACTCGGTCCTCGACGAGCAGCAGGCGTACAGGATCGACCACTTCCTCGGCAAGGAGGCGACCCAGGACCTGCACATGCTGCGGTTCGCCAACGGCCTGTTCGCCTCGTCCTGGGACCGCCAGTACATCGAGTCGGTCCAGATCGACGTGCCCGAGACGCTCGACATCAACGACAGGGCCCAGTTCTACGACGCCACCGGCGCCGTGCTCGACATGATGGTCACCCACCTGTTCCAGGTCGCCGCCGAGGTCGCCATGGAACCGCCCGCCAGCCTGGGGGCGATGGACCTGCAGGCCGCCAGGGAAGAGGTCATCGGCTGCTTCCGGCCCATCGACCCGGCCGAGGTGGTGCTCGGCCAGTACGACGGCTACCGGGACGTCCCCGGCATCGATCCGCACTCCAAGCAGAACACCTTCGTGGCCGCCCGGCTCTGGGTCGACAACGACCGCTGGCGCGGCGTGCCGTTCTACCTGCGCACCGGCAAGGAGCTGGCCGCCTCGGCCCAGCGGGTCAGCCTGATCCTGCGCGACCCGCCCGGACCGCTCAGCGGCCAGCTGCCGGGCGAGGCCAACGTGATCTGCTTCTCGCTCGCGGGAGACGGCGACATCGACCTCTCCCTGGTGACGAAGAAGCCGGGTCCCGGGATCGATCTCGACGTGGCGCACGCGAGCATCGCGCTGGCCAGCCTCAAGGACGCCGACCCGCTGCCGCCCTACGTCCGCCTCATCCACGACGTGCTGCTCGGCGACCGCTCGCTGTTCACCCGCCCGGACGGCCTCGCCGCGGTCTGGAAGGTGGCCGGCCCCCTGCTATCCACCCCGCCTGAGGTCAAGCCCTACGCCACCGGATCCTGGGGACCGGCCGAGGCAGCTCAGCTCATCGCCCCGAATCACTGGCTCCTCGGCCAGTAACCCACCCCGCGTCAGCCGGCCTCCGTGAAGCGGACCCGCGCCAGCGGGCTGCCCTCCACCCACTCGTCGAGCACGGCCTCCCCCCACGGGCTGTCGGGGCCGTTGCGATCGTTGAACTCGTCGACGAACTCCACCATCAGGCGACGGCGCTCGGCCGGATCGGTGATGACCTCGGCCACCGCCGGCAGATCGGCCACCACGCCGTGCTTGAGGTGGAAGGTGAAGCGCGGATCGGCGGCCAGGTTGGCCAGCCAGTCCCGGGTGCGCGGGGCCGGGACCCCGCTCAGGTAGACGGCGTCACCGACCCGGTAGAAGCAGATCTCGATCCGCCGCGGCTCGCCCGAGCGCCGACCCGTCGTGGTGATGTCCACCGTCCGGTCCTCAAGCGTGGAGGAGCGCGTGATCTCCAGGGTCGCGCGCACGTCGTCGCGCATCAGGCGTCCCCGCCGGCGGCGCTCGCCGCGGCGCGCCTTCCGGCCGCGCTGCCCGCCAGGTAGCCGTAGGTGCCCTGGTCGCGGAGCTCGATCGCGGCGTCGGCGATCGAGCTCAGCGCCGCGAACGCGAGCGCGCCGCCGACCGAGACCCGGCTGACGCCCGCCTCGGCCAGCTCCGCCACCGGCGGGACGCCCGGCATCGCGAGCACGTTCACCGGCCGGTCGACCGCACCGACGACCTGCCTGATGTCAGCCAGGCTGGTCAGGCCGGGGGCGTAGAGCACGTCGGCCCCCGCCGCCTGGAACGCCTGCAGCCGGGCGATGGTGTCGGCCAGGTCGGGGCGGCCGTGCAGGTAGTTCTCCGCCCGCGCGGTCAGTACCAGGCGCGGGGAGCCGGCGTGCGCCGCCTCGGCGGCGGCGGCGACGCGGTCGGCCGCCAGCCCGATGTCGTAGATGGGCTCGTCGTCACGCCCGCTGAAGTCCTCCACCGACAAGCCCGCCAGCCCGGTCTCGATCGCCAGGGAGACGGTGTGGGCGACGCCGTCGGGATCGTCGGCGAAGCCGTTCTCCAGGTCGGCCGAGACCGGCAGGTCGGTCGCCGAGACGATCGCGGCGGCGTGCGCCAGGGCCTCGTCGCGGCTCACCGCGCCGTCCGGCCGGCCCAGCGTCACCGCGAACCCGGAGCTGGTGGTGGCCAGCGCCTGGAAGCCGAGCGAGGCCAGTAGTTTCGCGGACCCCTGGTCCCACGGGTTCGGCAGCAGCAGCGGGTTCCCTCGGCGGTGCAGTGCGAGGAACCTGGCCGCCTTCTCCGTCTGGGTTGTCATGGCATCGAAACTACCGTGCCGCCGATTAGGCAGGCTGAGTGATCCGCCGGTAGAGCCGGTCGGCGGCGGCGTCCGCCTCGTCGGTCATGCTGCTGCTGCCGGTGTGCCCGGAGTCCCCGACCACGACGAGCTCGGCCCCCGGCCAGCCGCGGGCGAGCTCCCACGCGGTGTAGGCGCCGCCGCCGAGGTCGTTGCGGCCGTGGATGAGCACGCCGGGGATGCCGGCCAGCCGTCCGGCCTCGCGGACCAGCACGCCGTCCTCGAGGAAACCGCCGTGCGCGAAGTAGTGCGAGCAGATGCGCACGAACGCGAGCTTCGCGTCGTCGGCGCGGTTGCCGTAGGCGCCGGGGCTCCCGTTGCTCTCCTGCGAGATGACCGCGTCCTCCCAGGCCGTCCACTCGGTCGCGGCCCGCGACCGGACCTCGAGGTCGGGGTCCTCCATCATCCGCGCGTACGCCTCAAGCAGGCCGGCGATCGGCGGCGAGCTGTCGGTCGGCAGCCAGTACGCGTCGGTCAGGCCCGGGTAGTCGCGGAACCGGGCCCAGGCCTCGGGGAAGAACCGCCCGACGCCCCGGTACAGCCAGTCGAGCTCCAGCCACCGGGTCGACGTCACGCTGATCATGAGCATCCCGCTCACCCGCTCCGGATACCGCTGCGCGTAAGCGAGCGACAGCGTCACCCCCCACGACACCCCGCGCAGCAGCCACCGGTCCACGCCCAGGTGAACCCGCAGCCGCTCCATGTCGCTGAGCAGGTGCGCGGTCGTGTTCAGGCTCATGTCCGCCGCCGGGTCGCTCGCGTGCGGTCGGCTGCGATGGCAGTTGCGCTGGTCGAACAAGATGATCCGGAACTTCTCGGGGTCGAGCGTCGCGCGGCTTCGCGCCGAGCACCCCGACCCCGGGCCGCCGTGCACGATCAGGGCCGGCACGCCCTCGGGGTTCCCGCAGGTCTCCCAGTACACGAGGTTGCCGTCGCCGGTGTCGAGCATGCCGGTCTCGTAGGGCTCGATATCGGGATGCGCAGGCATGCAGAAGATCTTATGGGGGCCCGGGGCGCCCCCTCAGTCAGTCGCCGCCCTTGCGGCCACTCGCACTCGGCGCGCCGAAACGGCGCACCTCGCCCCTGCCGCCACATCGGCTGCAGTAGCCCCAGTGCGAGCTGCCGCTGCCCGGGTTCCGTCTTTTGCCGTTGCACTTCGGGCAGCGCCGGAACGGGTGGACCCGGATGTCGACCCACCAGCCGGCCGCGATGACCAAGGCGACGATCACCACGATGCCCATAATCGCCAGCCTCCCTGCGATGCGCTATTCATGTCCATGTGTACTCCCCCGAGCACTCTCATTTCGTAAGGACGCTTCAAAAGTAGTACGTATAGGACGTTCTGCGAAAGAAGTTATTTTAAGAGATGCAATGAAATTTCCACGGCGCCAGGAATGGCCGTCGGCCCACGGTAGAGCCACCAGGCACCCCCGCAGGAGCAGGCATTTGCTCAATCTTTGCGATCTCTTAGGTATTGGTTCCCGCCGTCGAGATGAACACGTTCTTGGTCTCGGTGAAGGCGTCGAGCGCGTCCGACCCGAGCTCCCGGCCCAGTCCCGATTGCTTGAACCCGCCGAATGGCGTCGAATAACGAACCGAAGAATGGGAGTTGACCGAGAGGTTGCCGGATTCGACGGCCCGGGCGACGCGCAGCGCCCGGCCCGAAGATCTCCTCGCGGAAGGCGGCCGAGTCAACGCCGCCCGGCGCCAGGACCGTGGGCGCGAACCAGAACCCGGGCCCGGACGGCGCCGTCCCCCGGAACGCGACCGAGCCCGACAGCGCGGTGACCTGGGTCTTGAAGTTGCGATCGACCCCGGCCGGAACGACCTGCTCCCCAGGGGTCAGCTCCCCCTTGATGGACGCCTTGAGATTGGTCAGCGCGGCCCCGGTGACGTAGCTGGTGGTCGGCGACACCACCTTCTGCTCCTCATCCGATTGGTCCCACAGGACCTCGCCCATCCGGAACGCCTCGACCACACTGGCCTGAGCCGAGTCGGCCGGAAGCGGAGTAGCGAATATCTCGGTCAGGCGTCCCAGCCGAACCGACTCAGTGGTGACCTTCGCGACCGCCGGACTACTAGGACTGCCCGAGCCGCTGGCACTGCCCGAACGAACCGGAGCAACCGGACGCCCCGATCCC
>DATCGA010000703.1:0-13775 GCA_036509215.1 Trebonia sp. | reverse complement strand
GGTTCGTGTCCGAGGCCGAGATCGGCATGGTCGGCGTCAACGTGCCGATCCCGGTGCCGATGGCGTACTACTCGTTCGGCGGCTGGAAGGCCAGCCTGTTCGGCGACACCCACGTGCACGGCACCGAGGGAGTCCACTTCTACACCCGGGGCAAGGTCGTCACCTCGCGCTGGCTCGACCCCTCCCACGGCGGCGTCAACCTGGGCTTCCCGGTCAACTCCTAGCGGACGGCGGACGGCGGACGGCGGCCGCCCCCGTGTCAGTCGCCCGGCGAGCCGTCTGGCGCGGGGGAGCCGCCGTCGTTGGGCGACCCGCTGGGGTTGGGCACCACCGTGAGCTGCAGCGAGGAGACAAGCGAGTTCACGGTGGTCGTCCCGAGGGTGTTCGGCACCGAGGCGAAGAAAACCACCGGGGTGTTCCCGGTGCCGGTGTCGGCCACCACCACCGCGGCCTCCTCGGACGACCAGGTGGCGCCCTGGGCGGTCGCGTTGGTGTAGGTGATCTGGTACTCGATCTCCCACCCGGCGTGGCCGCTGACCGAGACCGGCTGGCTCAGCACCGGCGCCGAGGTGTGGTCGAGGGCGGTGTAGTACGCGTTGCCGAGGGTCTGCGCGACGTTGGTCGCGGTGTTCTCCAGGTCGGACGGGCCGGCGTAGTTGTACTGGGCTGGCAGCGGGCCCGAGCAGGCCTCGCCGTACCAGGCGGTCTGCCCGCCGTTGACCTGCCCGGCGACCGCGGACTCGCCTGCGGTCCAGCTGAACGCCGTGTCCAGGTCGGTCGGGCAGCCCGCCGTCCAGGGGGTGGCGAGCTGCGAGTAGGACAGGCCCGACTGCCCGTCCGACAGCACCGAGGCGGGCGGCGTCGCCGAGACGGTCGGCGACGCGGACGCGGTCGGCGAGGCCGGTGCGCTGGCGGTCACGGTCGGCGAGGGCGGCGTCGTCACCCGGGTCTGGTCCGCGGCCGTCGCCCCGGAGGAACCGCCCATGCTGGTGGCGACGACCACGATGATCGCGATCGCGACCACGGTGCCCGCCGCGATCCCGCCGATCAGCCACAGCCGCCGACGCTGCTGCGCCTCCTGGTACCCGAACGGGTTGGGCCCGCCAGGCCCGCCAGGGCCGCCGGGAGCCTGCCAGGCGTCGCCGCCAAGGAAGAGCACCTGGGTGCCGTCCGCCCCGGTCCCGTCGGCCGGCTGGACGCTGTTCGGCTGGGTGGACGTCGCTCCCCAGATATCGGCCGGCGGCTGGACCGTCGTCGGCTGCACTGGCGACTGCACGCTGGTCGGCTGCACGGCGGGCTGGTAGGTCGTCGCCTGCACGGCCGGCTGCGTCGTCGTCGCCTGCACGGCCGGCTGGTACCTGGTCGCCTGCACCGGCGACTGGACCGAGGTGTCCGGCAGGGCCGGCTGCGGCTCCGTCCGCGGCCCCTTCGGCGGCCTGGTCGTGGCCAGCTGCTCGCCGGTGGGCCAGTCGGTGCCGGCCCAGTCGCCGATCACCCGGTCGCGAGCGGCCCAGCCGCCGCCTGCCTGGCCCGTGCTCGGCTGCACCGTGGTCGGCTGCACTGTGGTCGGCTGCGCCGTCCGCGCCTGCGCGGCGGCCGGCTGCACGGTCGTCGCCTGCACGCCCCCCTGCCCCGCCCCGCCAGAAACGCCGCCCGAGGCCCCGTTACCCGAGGCCCCGCCGCCCGTCGCCCCACCGCCGCCGGTGTCCGCCGCGTCCACACCCGGATGGGTGTGACGGGTCCAGTTCAGCCCGTCCCACCAGCGGAGCAGATCGGGTGTTCCGTAAGGGTCGGGATACCAGCCAGAAGGGGGCAAGTCCATGGCCCCAGGTTAGAAGAACGAGACGGTGTGAATACGGCGAATCGGGCGCGTTACCAGTTCGTTGGCTGCGGAGAGGTCTCATCCGACGCTGTGGTGTTAGCGGTCACCGCCGCGTCGGTCGCCGGCGGCGCCCCGGACACGAAGCGCCGCAGTTCATCGCCCGTCACCACGCGGGCCGGGAACGGGTCGCTGACCGCCGCCCGCAGCAAGGCAGCCTCCGGCAGCGGCTGGTCGCTGCCGACGATCACCAGGTTCCCCCGCCGCCGGCCCTTGAGCACGCTCGCCTCAGCGATCATGCAGGTCTGCTCGTACGCGCGACGGACCGTGGCCACGGCCGACCGGGCCGAATCGAGCGGCGGCCCGGCGGCGACGTTGACCGCGTACACCCCGCCCGGCCGCAGCGCCCGCGCCGTCGCGGCCGCGAACTCGGCCGTGGTCAGCCGGGGCGGCGTCACCGCGCCCGCGAACACGTCGGCGATGACGACGTCGTAGCTGCCCGGCCGGACCGACTCGACGACCTCGCGGGCGTCCGCCGCCCGGACCCGGATGCGGTGCCCGGACGGCAGCGGCAGCCGGGCGCGGACCAGGTCGGTGAGCGCGTCGTCGACCTCCGCGACCAGCTGCCGCGAGCCCGGCCGGGTGTGCGCGATGTACCGGGGCAGGGTGAGCGCCCCGCCGCCCAGGTGCAGCGCGTGCACCGGCGCGCGGGGCGGGAACGCCAGGTCGATGACGTGGCCGATCCGCCGGATGTACTCGAACTCCAGATAGGCCGGGTCGGCCAGGTCAACCCCGCTCTGCGGGACGCCGTCCACGAACAGCAGCCACGCGTCCGTTCGATCGATATCAGGGACGAGCTCGGCGCCGCCAAGCCGCACCTGCCGGTGGACGGCGACCCGGGGGCCGCCCTCCCTCGCGGGCCGTCGCCCCCGCCGCTCAGTCACGCTCAATTATCTCCCGTCTGGGTTATCCCCGGGCTGAGGCCGGCTCCGGCCGATACCCCAAACGCCCGTGAATGGTTAACGGTACCGTTAACCATTCACGGGCGTTTGGCAGCTAGGGTCAGCCCGGTCAGGCGTTCGACCCGCGACGAGTGACCCGGTCGACGATGACCGCCGCCAGCAGCACCAGAGCGGTCCAGATGAGCTGGGCCGACGCGGAAAGGCCGAGCAGTTCGAGCCCGTTGTAGATGACACCGACCACCAGGCCGCCGATGACGGCGTGGAACATCTTGCCGCGCCCGCCGAAGAGGCTGGTGCCGCCGATGACCGCCGCCGCGACGGCGTTCAGCACGTTCTGGCCGCCGTTGACGTCGGTGGAGATCGAGCCCAGGTAGGAGGCGTAGATGATGCCGGTCATGCCGGCCGTCAGCCCACAGAGCATGAACGCGAGCGTGCGTATCTTGACGATGTTGATGCCCGCCCGGCGGGCCGCCTCGGCGCTGCCGCCGATCGCGTAGATGTACCGGCCGAACTTAGTCCGGCCCAGCAGCACCGTCCAGGCGAAGAGGATCACGAGCACCACGAGCACGCCCCACGGCATGCCCTGGACGACGATAAGCCCCCGGCCGCGGTTGAGGTTCGCGACCCACGCGACGAGAATGCCGGCGGCGACGATCGCCCCGGCCTTGAGCAGCGAGACCGATACCGGCGGGGCGACCAGGCCGGCCGAACGACGGCGGAAGTCGCCGTAGAAGAGGACAGCCCCTGCCGCCACCGTGACGGCGATCATCACGATCCAGGTGGCGGTCGGGCTGAGGTGGCCGTTCTCGATGTCGTTGATGACCGAGTTTTGCAGCGCGATCACGCCGCCGTTGCCGATGCTGCCGGCCGAGTTGATCAAGACCAGGAGCACGCCGGACAGGGCGAGCTGGCCGGCCAGCGTCACCACGAACGACGGGATCCTGAGCTTGGCGATGATGATTCCCTGGAGCGCCCCGTAGGCGGCGCAGCCCGCGAGCGAGACCAGGACCGCCGCCCACCACGGGTCACCGAGGGCCAGCATCCACAGCGCGACCACCGCGCCGCAGGCGGCGGTGAAGCCGGCCGCGAGGTCGATGTCGCCGAGCAGCAGTACCCAGATCTCAGCCATGCCCAGGGTGATGATGAACGCCGACTGCGCCAGCAGGTTCACCAGGTTGAGCGGCGAGAGGAACAGCGAGTTCCTGACCTGGAAGTAGATCACCACGACGACCAGCCCGATGATGACCGGGAGCGCGCCGCTCTCGCCAGAGCGGATCCGCCGGGAGACGATGCGGACGTATTCGCCGAGTGAGTTAGCGAGCAGGTCAGCCGATGCGTCGGGCGACGTGATGAGCTCGGGCGGGTCGTTCTTCGGGGGTTGGTTCACGGACGTCAAGGCTCAGCCCTCCGTGCTGCTCTGCGACGCGCCAGTCTTGGCGGCCGGGCCGGTGCCAGTGGTCATCCAGTGAACAGCGGAATCCGTGGTGTACTCGGACAAGGCGCCGCTAGAGACCAGACGCCCGAGATATAGGACGGCGATCCGGTCCGCGACCTGGAACACGTCGGTCAGGTTGTGGGAGATCAGCAGCACGGCGATGCCGCGGGCCGACAGGCGGCCGATCAGCTCGAGGATGAGCGCGGTCTGGGTGACGCCGAGCGCCGCTGTCGGCTCGTCCATGACCACCAGCTTGGCGTCGAGCATGACCGCCTTGGCGACCGCGACCGACTGCCGCTGGCCGCCGGACAGCGAGCCGACCGGCTGGCGGATGTTGCGGACCGTGGTGACCCGCAGGTCGGCCAGGGTCTTCTTGGCCGTCTGCTCCATCGAGATCTCGTCCAGCAGCCCGCTACCGGCGCGCACCTCGTGGCCGAGGAGCATGTTCTGCACGATGTCGAGGTTGTCGCACAGCGCGAGGTCCTGGTACACGGTCGCGATCCCGGTGTTGGTCGCATCCTTGGGCGTGTGGAAGTTAACTTTCTTCCCCTGCCAGAAGATCTCCCCGTGGGTCGGTTCGAAGATCCCCGAGATCGTCTTGATCAGCGTCGACTTGCCCGCGCCGTTGTCGCCCACGAGGGCGGTGACCTGTCCGGGCGGGATATCGAGGTCGATGTCACTCAGCGCGGTCACCGGGCCAAAGTTCTTCCCGATGCCGTGCAGCCGCAGGAGCGGCTCAGCGTCGTTCATGGTCATATCCGTTCGGACCTTGCGCTTTCGTTGCACTGCCTAGTTCTGCGGCATGGCGTCGGCATGTCAGCGTTCATCACGGCCACCTGACCGATCGTATGGCCAAATCATGCCTGATCGGACACTGTGACCTGGTCCGGGGTGCGGCCGGCGGACCGCCCGCACCCCGAACGCGGAGTGTTACCTAGATCAGCTGGAGATCCCGGCCAGCTTGCAGGCGGGACCGAACGAGCCCGCGCACAGCTGCGAAGCGGGCACGAACTTGTCGGCGATCACCGTGGAGTTCATGTTCGAGGTGGTCACCCACTCCGGCTTGAGCAGGACCGACGGCACCGAGACCTTGGACGTCGAGTCCTCGGTCGTGCCGTTCACCAGGGTGGACGGCGGAGTGACGTTGTCGCGCATGAAGATCGCGAGCGCGGCCGCGGCCTGGGCCTCCTCGTAGATCGGCTTGTAGACGGTGCCGCACTGGTAGCCCGCCAGGACGTTGTCGAGGCCGACCAGGGTGGCGTCCTGGCCGGTGGTCGGGAAGGTACGGGGCTTAATGCCCTGGCCCTGCAGGTAGTGGATAATCGGGCCGCCGTTCTCGTCGTTCGGGATCAGCGCGGCGTTGATGTTCTTGTGCGCGGTGTAGGTCTGCTGGAACTCGCTCAGCGCCACGTCCGGCGTCCAGGTGCCGGGCGGGTTGGAGACGTCCTTCCACTTGCCGTCCTTGAAGAACGGGGCGAGCACCGCGTCGTAGCCGGTGGCGAACAGCGTCGCGTTGTTGTCCGTGGTGGCACCGTGCATGACGGTGACCTGCGGGTCCTTGACGCCCCAGGCGGTGACGCAGGAGACCAGGCCCTGGCCGAGCAGCGTGCCGACCAGAACGTTGTTGAAGCTGACGTAGTAGGCGCGGCTGCCGCCCAGGGTGAGCCGGTCGTAGTCGATCACGGCGACGCCGGCCGCCTTGGCGATGGACTCGATGTGCGCGCCGACGCCGGAGTCGAGCGGGTCGACGACCAGCACGGTGGCGCCCTTGGTGATGGCCGACTGCGCCATCGAGAGCTGGGTCGCGTCGCTGCCGAGCGCGTTCTCGACCGTGTAGTCGGACGAGGACAGGCCCGCGGCGGCGAACGCGTCCTTGAGGTACGGCGCGTCGAACTCGACGTACCGGGTTGAGGAGACGGTGTCCGGCAGGATCACCGTCACGTTGCCCTTGCCGGCCGACGCGATGGAGCTGAGGCTCTTCATCGCCGAGAAGTCGTTGGTCAGGCCCGTGTAGGAAATCTGCGGCACGCTCGAGCTGCCGGAGGTCGAGCTTGAGCTCGAGGTCGGCGAGCTCGACGACGGCGCCGAGCTTGAGCTAGAGCTGCTGCTGCTGCAGGCCGCGATGAGCAGCGCCGCCGAGACGGCAGCAGCCGTCAGGCCCGCTCTCTTTGCTGATACGGAATACAACGGTGTACCTCGCTTATTGAGTCGACATGCCAACCGGGCATGTGCGAGACCAGATCCGTATGACCCGATCTCTTTTTTGACCGGGCGCTTCTGGCGGAAATCGTAAGTCCGTCTCGAGAAACGTTCCCGTTAACGCGTTCGTAAAGACGTTAAAAAAGTGTTAATACACGGATGGCCGCTCTGCGGTCACGGTACTCTCCGAGACCTTTCTGTGACCTATTCGTTTCCGCGCGTTAACAACCTCCTTGTCGCTATCTGCTTACGATACGATACATCACCGTCACTTAAGGTAACAGCCCCCGATAGCGCGCCCCCACGAGGCACCGCTCTGCGGCGTGTTGTCGGAACGTGTTCGAAATGTTGCGCAGCGCGATAGAGCGCTAGTCGACCGCGATCCGGTAGCCGGCCCGGGGCTGGGTCAAGATCAGCGGCGGGCCGCCCGGCCGCTCGAGCTTGGCCCGCAGCCGTCTGATGTAGACCCGGACGTACTCCGTCTCGGTCTCGTACCCGCGTCCCCACACCCGGCGCAGCAGATGGGCCCGCGACAGCAGCTTGCCCCGGTTCAGCGCGAGCTCGCGGAGCAGGGCGAACTCGGTCGGCGTGAGGTGCACCTGCTCGCCCGACAGTCGCACCACCTGGCCCGAGAGGTCGATCTCGACGTCGCCGAGCACGATAATGGACGGGGTGGCCTCGGTCGCGCCCTCGGCCGGGCGGGTCCGGCGGAGCGTGGCCAGAATGCGCGCCAGCAGCTCCTCAATGCCGAACGGCTTGGTCATGTAGTCGTCGGCGCCCATGTTGAGCGCGGTCACCTTGTCCCGCTCGCCGCCGCGGGCCGACACCACGATGATCGCCACCGGGGACCGCTCGCGGATCTGCCTGCACAGCTCGAACCCGTCGACCTCGGGCAGCATCAGGTCGAGCAGCACCATGTCCGGCTGCTCGGTCTCCAGCATCGACAGCGCCTTGCTGCCGTCGCTCGACACCAGCGTGTCGAAGCCGCGCACGGCCAGGTTGGACCGGATCAGGTCGACGATGTTGGGGTCGTCCTCGACGATGAGCACCCGGGTCGGCGCGGTGAACTCGGGCACTTGAATCACTGGGGCTTCTCCACGGGCAGGGTGATCAGGAACGAGGTGCCGCAGTCGGCCGGCTGCAGCTCGATTCTGCCGCGGTGGGCGGCCACGATCCCGGCCGCGATCGACAGCCCGAGCCCGGCCCCCGCCCGGCCTCGGGCGGGCCGCGCGACGCCGGCCGCGAGCACCTCGTGCCAGCGCGGGTCGCGCCCGCGGGCCGCCTCGGTGACGGCCCGGGCCAGCTCCGGCGACAGCCCTTCCCCGTCGTCGGCGACCCGAACCGTGACGTTATCGTGACCGGCCGCCTGCGCGGTGACGACCACCCGGGTCTGCGGCGGGTTGTGGGTGAGGGCGTTGCCGACCAGGTTCACGAAGACCTGCTCGAGCCGGTCGTGGTCGGCCCAGATCGCGGGCAGGCCGGGCGCCGCCTTGACCTCGACCAGCGAGCCGGCCTCGGGCGGCAGCACCGCGATGGCGGCGTCGAGCACCAGCGGGATGTCGCACCAGTCGCCCTGCAGCCGGAAGACGCCGGACTCGATCGCGGAGAAGTCGAGCAGGTCGTTGACGAGGCGGCCGAGCCGGGCCGACTCGGCCGCGATGCGGGACAGGAACCGCTGCTCGGACGCGGCGTCCCAGGTCACGTCCTGCTGCAGCAGCGAGGTCGCGTACCCGGTGATCGCGGTCAGCGGCGTCCGCAGCTCGTGGCTGAGCCTGCGCAGGAACGTCTGCTGCAGCTCGCGCGAGTGCCGCAGCGCCATCGCCTCCTGGTGCGCGAACAGCGCCCGCTCGCGCTCGAGCGCCATCCGCAGCGAGTGGGCCGCGTCCTCGAGCAGGTCGGTCGCCTCGTCCCGGCACTCGCCGTCCGCCCACGACGAGAGCAGCACCGACCGCCCGGCCGGGGCGGCGAACGTCACCCACTGGTACCGGCCCGCCCCGGTGACGCCGGTGGCCACGCCGTCCGGCCCGCCGCCGTCGAGCGCGGCCCTCGCCGCCGCCATCGTCGCCGCCGGGACCTCGGCGTCGTCGCCCGGCCCGGTCGCCCGGCCCGCCCCGGAGTAGGCGCGCACCGTCAGCGACCCGTCGGCGGCGGTGGTGGCCAGCGCCGCCTCGTCGGCGCCGAGGCTGCGCCGCAGGGTCTGCAGCGCGACCGACAGGCCGGCCGCGACCGGCACCGCGCCCGCCAGCGTCTGCAGCATCTCCCTGATCGTCTCGAGCAGCCGGTTGCGCGCCGTCACCTGGTCGAGCAGCCGGTCGCGCTCGATCGCGCTGGCGGCGTAGCCGGCGTAGAGCGCGGCCAGGTCCAGGTCGTCGCGGCGGGGCTTGCCCGGCATCGCCCGGAACACGGTGATGACGCCGAGCAGCCCGCCCGGCCCCAGCACCGGCACCGACCACGAGCTGGCGACCTTGGCCGACCGGGCCAGGTCGCCGAAGTCGCGCCACGAGCCCGCGACGGCCTTGATGTTGTCCTCGATGACCGGCGCCTGCCGTTCGGCCGCCAGCCCGACCGGCCCGCCCGAGGCGCCGAACGGCAGCCGCGCCCACGCGTCGAGCAGCCGCTCGGGCACCCCGAAGGACGCGGTCCTGGTCAGCTGCCCTTCGTCGACCAGGTGGATGCAGAGCCGCTCGCTGCCGAGGGCCGCGCCGAGCGCGGACAAGATCAGCGACAGGCTCGAGGACGGGTCGGAGGAGACCAGCCGCCCGGTCAGCCCGTGCAGCCGGGTGAGCTGACGCCGGGCCGAGGAGTCGACCGCCTGGCCCGCGATCAGCGCCATCACGTCGTCCGGCCGCACCTCGTCGGTGGTGACCTCGGTGACCACCCGGCCGTGCCGCAGCACCACGATCCGGTCCGACAGCCGGAACATCAGCCCGGTGTCGTGGCAGGACAGCAGGATCGTGGTGCCCTGCTCGCGCAGCCGGGTGATGAGCCGCTCGACCAGCGCCGCCTCCTGCATGCCGAGCGAGGCGGTCGGCTCGTCGAGCAGCAGCAGCCGGGGGTTGTGGGCCATCGCCCGGGCGACCGCCACCATCTGCCGCTGGCCGCCCGACAGCGCCCTGATCGGCAGCGTGGTGTCCCGGACCGGGATACCGAGCTTCGCGAACAGCCGAGCCGCCTCCTTGTGCAGCGCGACGTCGGAGAACATGTGCCGGCGGCGCTCGTTGCCGAGCATCACGTTCGACGCCACGTCGAGGTTCTCGGTCAGCGCCAGATCCTGCCAGACGATCCTGACCCCCAGCTTGGCGGCAGCTGCGGGAACGGGGGCGACCGGCCGGCCGCCGACCCGGATCGAGCCCGACACCGGCGCGAGGTCGCCCGCCACCGACCGGATCAGCGTGGTCTTCCCGGCCCCGTTCTCCCCGGCCAGCGCCACCACCTCGCCCGCCCGGACCGCCAGGTTGACGTCGGCGAGCGCGGTGACGGTGCTGAACCGGACGGTGAGCGAGGACACGGTCAGCTCCGGTGCCGTAACCGCCCCATTTGGATCCGCCCTAATCGTCACGGATCAATTCTTATCCGAGACGGCGACCATTATCATCCAAGGTCAAATTCAGATTTTCCCGAACGGACCCTGATTCCACCCCAGCCGGCCGATTCCGACCCCGGGACCGGGGCCGGCCGGGCATGGCCCAGGCCCGGTCGCCGAGCAGCGCCAGCCCGGCCGGCAGCAGCACGCCGCGGACCACGGTCGCGTCGATGGCGATCGCGGCCGCCATCGCCACCCCGAACACCTTGAACTCGATCATCGAAAGGGTGGCGAAGATCGAGAACACCGCCACCATGATCGCGGCGGCGCTGGTGACGACGCCCGCGCTGCCGGCGATCCCGCCGGTCACCGCGTCGGCGGCGGACGCGCCGCGCAGCCGCAGCTCCCTGATCCGGCTGATGATGAACACGTGGTAGTCCATGCTCAGCCCGAACAGCAGCACGAACATGAACAGCGGCATCCACCCGGTGATCCCGCCGTAGGCGGTGAAGCCGAGCGCCCCCTGCAGGTGGCCGTCCTGGAAGATCCAGGTCATGATGCCGTAGGCGGCGCCCACCGAGAGCAGGTTGAGCCCGATCGACAGGGCCGGTATCGCGACCGACCGGAACGCGATCATCAGCAGCAGGAACGCCAGCCCGAGGACGAACGCGAACACCAGCGGCGTCCGGCTGCCCAGCTGCGCGTCGAAGTCGTGGTTGCCCGCGGTCAGCCCGCCGGTCGCGTAGCTGACCCCCGGCACCTTGCCCAGCGTCTGCGGCAGCACCTGGGTGCGCAGCGTGGCCAGGGCGTTGTCGGAGGTCGTGTCGGTGCCGCCGCCGGCCAGCGGGACCGAGACCACGAGCACCTGGTCATCGCTGCCGGCCGGTCCGTAGAGAATGCTGGTGATCGGCTCCCGGATCGCGCCGTGGGTCGTCGCCACATCCGTCCGGATGCCGGCGATGGCGCTGGTCACCTGCGGTCCGGACAGATCGCCGCCGGTGACCACGACCTGGGCGGGCTCGGGGCCGCCGGGGAACGCCTGCTGGAGGGCGTCCAGGGTGCGGACGATCGGCACGCTGGCGGGGAACTCGTGGATGCCGGGATCCTCCAGGTGCAGGGCGAGCACCGGCGAGGCCAGCGCGAGCAGGCCGATGACGGCCAGCCCGCCGAGCGCGAGCGGCCTGCGCACGACCGCGCGGACCACCGCCCGCCAGACCCGGGACGGCCGGGCGGCCGCCCGCCGCCGCCCCAGGAACGGGATCCGGCCCCGGTCGGTCGCGGTGCCGAGCAGCGACAGCAGCGCGGGCAGGAACGTCAGCGAGCCGAGCACCGCCACCCCGACCACGAGGATCGTGCCGATCGCCACCCCCGAGAACACGTCGATCCCGGTCAGGAACAGCCCGGCCAGGGAGATCATCACGGTCAGCCCGGACACCACGATGGCGCGCCCGGAGGTGGCGGCGGCGGTGTGCAGCGCCTGCGTCGTGCTCTGGCCCGCCGCCCGCTCCTCGCGGACCCGGCGCAGGTAGAACAGCGAGTAGTCGATGCCGACGGCCATCCCCACCAGCAGCACGATCGACGAGGTGGTGGAGGAGATGGGCAGCCAGCGGCTGGGGAGCGCCAGCAGCGAGATCGCCGCGATCACCGCCGTCCCGGCCAGCAGCAGCGGGATGCCGGCCGCGATCAGCGCGCCGAACACGATCAGCAGCAGCACCAGCGAGATCGGCACCGAGGTGAGCTCCGCCTTATGGAAGTCCTGGGCGGTGGCGGAGCCGAACGCCCGGTCCTCGCTCGCGCCGCCCGCCTCCGCCACCGTCAGCCCCGGATGACGGGCCTGGACGGCGGCGACCGCGTTCAGCGCTGGCACCACGCTCTGGTCCGGGTTGCTCCCGACGACGTTGAACGTCACCAGCGCCGCCCGCCCGCTGGTCAGCCCAGAGCTGTTGAGGGGCGACTCGATGTCGGTCGCGGTATGCGGCAGCCGCGAGAGCGCGGCCGTGACCTGGCTCACGGCCTGCCGGATCTCGGGGTCGTCGCGGTAGGTCTGGCCGGCGACAAGGCCCTGGATGAGCACCGCCTCGCCGTCCGGCTGGTTCACGATCGGGCGGTCCATGATCCGCTCGGCGACCCCCGCCTGGCCGGGGTCGTAGCTGTTGAGGTTGGCGGTGCCGAGGTGCTGGCCGACCGCGAAGGCCGCCACCACCAACAGCAGCCAGCCGAAAACGGCGATCTTGCGATGGCGGACCGACCAGCCGGCCACGCGTTCGACGACGGGGGGCGAATGTCTGTGTTTGCTGCCCGCAGGCGCTACGTTCATGGCCCTCAGGCTCCGCCCCCGGCCCCCGTCGGAGCCATGGTGCGGTCCGCCGGACCGACGGTAGGGTCTGCCTCACCACGGTTCCGGGGGTCCGGCTTATGGCCGGGCACGCCGGCTATGGCCTAGCGTCAACGGTATGCAACTTGTTCGGGAGCAGCGGCCGCCGCGTACCTGGCTCGCCGTACTCCACCACCTGACGGGGCTGCTGATCGGGGCGGTGTCGTTTCCCCTGGTGCTGGCGGGGGTCACCGCCGGGGCAGTGCTGGCGCCGATCGGCGGGTCGGGGCTGCCGATCCTGGGCCTGACGCTGCGCTACACCGACGGGCTGGCGGCCCTTGAGCGGTCGAGGTTCGCGGGCATGGCCGGCGTCGAGGTCCCGGACTGGCCCGCCGACCCCCGCCGGCGGTACCGCTGGCTGGTGATCCCGGGCCTGGCCGCCTTCACCGGCCGCGCCACCTGGGGCAAGATCTGCTATCCGCTGCCGCGGCTGCTTGCCAGCACGCTGCTGTTCCCCATCGTCGTCGCGTTCTGGGCCGTTGGCCTGTTGACGCTCCCGTTCACGCTGCCGCTTTACCTCTGGCTGCGCCCCGGCCGGCGGGCTTCAATCGACGGGGCGGCGCGGCGCGGGTGGCTGGCGCGTGCGGGATGGGCCGTCAGCCGCGGGCTGCTGTTCGCCGGCGCGCCGCGGGTGTCGCGCAGCCTCGCGAGCGCGGACGCCGCCCTGACCCGGTGGCTGCTCTCGCCCCCGGCCGACCTGGCCGCCCGGGTCACCGAGCTCGAGCTCAGCCGCGAGCGGGTGGTGGACGCGGCCGAGGACGAGCGGCGGCGGATCGAGCGCGACCTGCACGACGGCGCCCAGCAGCGGCTGGTGGCGCTGGCGATGGAGCTCGGCCGGGCCAAGGCGAAGTTCGGCAACGACCCCGAGGGGGCCAGGGAGCTGGTCGACCGGGCCCACCTGGAGGCGAAGGCGGCGCTGACCGAACTGCGGAACCTGGTCCGCGGCGTGCACCCGCCGATCCTGACCGAGCGCGGCCTCGACCCGGCCCTGTCCGGCCTCGCCGCGCTCTGCCCGATCCCGGTCGACGTGCACGTCGAGGTGCCGGTCAGGCCGAAGCCGGCGGTCGAGGCGGTCGCGTACTTCATGGTCGCGGAGGCGCTCACCAACGTGGCCAAGCACTCCCGTGCCAGCCACGTCAGCGTCATGGTCGAGGGCCACGGCTTTCCCGGCTCGCTGACGGTGCTGGTCAGCGACGACGGCATCGGCGGGGCCGACCCGCGCGGGGCCGGGCTGTCCGGCCTGGCCGACCGGGTCAGCGGCGTCGACGGCGAGCTGTCGGTCGAGTCCCCGGCCGGCGGCCCGACGATGATCTCGGCGGTGCTGCCATGCGGGTAGCGATCGCCGAGGACTCGGTGCTGCTCCGCGAGGGGCTGACCCGGCTCCTGGAGGAGGCCGGGCACGAGGTCATGGCGGCCGAGCCCGACGCCGAGCGGTTCCTGCGCGCGGTCGCCGCCGACCAGCC
>DATCGA010000702.1:0-43187 GCA_036509215.1 Trebonia sp. | reverse complement strand
GACCAGCGCGACGCCGTAGAAGATCTGCTGGAAGTAGGTCTGCGCGCCGAGCAGCTCGAGTCCGGCCGTGCCCGCCGCCAGGAAGTAAACGGCGATCAGGGCACCGAGCGGGTTGATGCGGCCCGGCTTGATCGCGGTCGCCCCGAGGAAGACCGCCGCGTAGGCCGGGAGGATCAGTGAGCTGCCCGCCGTCGGGTCCACCGTCCCGTTAGTGCCCGCGTAGGCGATCCCGGCGACGCCGGCGATGGCGGCGCCGATGATGTAGGCGAAGGCCCGCTGGCGGTTGACCCGGATGCCGCTCAGCCGTGCCACCTCGCGCGACTGCCCGATCACGAGGGCCCGCTGCCCGGTCGGGGTGAAGCTGAGCACATACCAGACGACGAGGAAGATCGCCAGGCCGTAGTAGAACTCAAGCGGTATCGACAGGAATTCGTTGGTGAAGATCCAGTTCGACAGGCCGGTCGAGACGATCCCGACGCTATTGGAACCGGAGACGATGTAAATGACGCCCTGCACGACGGTCATCGTGCCGAGCGTCACGATGAACGGATCGCTGTCGAAGAACACCACGAAGAAGACGTTGACCAGGCCGACGACCATGGCCGCGCCGATCCCCGCCAGGCAGGCGAGGAGGACAGGTGTTCCGTGCTGAACGTTGAGCACGGCCAGGGTCATCGAGGACAGGCCAAGTGAGGAACCGAGTGACAGGTCGACGAAGTCGCCCACGACTGTCGGCAGCAGCACGGCCATCACCAGGATGAACAGCACCGCCTGGGAGCCGAGGATGTTGGAGAGGTTGCCGACAGAGAGGAAGGTGCCGGGAAGGTCCACCCCGAACACGGCGACCATGATGGCGAACACGATGAGAATCGCGTATCGCTGGAGTCCCACCCGCAATATCGCCGCGGGCGCGGGCCGCTCCGCGTGACGCTCCTCCGGCCGGGCCTCGTCGACTGGAGCTGGCGCGCTCATCTGTCCTCCCTGGTCTGCCGCAAGGCTGCGGCGCTGATGGCTTCCTCGGTCAGCTCTTCTCCGTCGAGCGTCGCGGTGTGCCGCCCCTGGGTGATGACGATCACCCGGTCGCAGACCTCCGCGAGCTCACCGAACTCTGTCGTCACCCACAGCACCGCCATGTGATGCAGGGCAGCGGCTGATTTCACGAAACGGTAGATGTCACGCCTGGCGCCGACATCCACTCCCTGCGTCGGCTCATGCAGCAGCAGCAGCCGCGGCCGGGCGAGCAGCCACTTCGCCAGCAGCGCCTTCTGCTGGTTGCCGCCAGAGAACGTCGACATGGCGTTGCGCGCCCGCGGCGGCCGGATCAGGAACCGGTCGATGGCCTCGCGCGCGAGGTCGACAAGCTCGCCGCGGTGGAATATTCCGCCTCGGTAGTGCTCGTCCTCGACCAGCATGACGATGTTCTCCCACAGCGTCAGCGACTGGCTCAGCCCCTGCACCGCCCGGTCGGCGGGGACGAGGGCGATGCGCTCGCGCACGCAGCGCTGCGGGCTGAGCCCGCCGACGTCCATGGTCTCGGCGCCCAGGCGCAGCGCGCCGCTGCCGGCCGGCCGCGCGCCGAACAGCAGGTACGGCAGTTCCTCGGCGCCCGAGCCGATGAGGCCGGCCACGCCGAGGATCTCCCCGGCGCCGATCTCGAACGACAGGTCCCGCAGCCACTCATCGGTCAGGTGCTCGACGGCTACGTTCTCGCCCGCCGCCACCGCGTCCGCACCGCCAGCGGACTGCATCGCCGCCAGCGTCAGCGCGACCGCCTGCTGGTCTTCGACCGGGGCCCCTCCGTCCGGGGCGCTCTGGCCGGCCCGGGTCGGCGCCCCGACGATCAGGCTGACCAGCTCCTCCTCACGGATGTCGGCCGTGACCTCCTCGCCGACCACCCGGCCGTCCCTGAGCACGACGACCCGGTCGGTGATCGCGCGGACCGCGGCCAGGTCGTGCGAGATGAACAGCACCGCCGCCCCCTCGGCGACGACGGTCCTGATGAGATCGAAGAGCCGGTCGACCTCCTCCTCGGGAAGGAACACGGTGGGCTCGTCGAGGACGAGGACCGAGTGCTTGTAGCCGCTTCGCGTCCGGTACCGGCGGAGGTCTTCCGCGGCCCGGACGATCGCCAGCCGTGCCTGGTCGACCGGTGCCAGCTCGCCCGTCCGCCGGTCCAGATCGAGTTTGACGTCGTACCGGTCGAGAACTACGGCGGCGCGGCGGCGCTCCGCCATCCAGTTGATCGCCTTCCACGAGCTCAGGCCGCCGCCGATGCGCTGGCCGAGCGTCAGGTTCTCGAGGACGCTCAGCCCCGGCGCGAGGGCCAGGTTCTGGTACACGAAGCTAAGCCCGATCTGGCTCGCCTGGCCAGGGACGAGAGGCAGCGCGACTTCCTCGCCGCCCACGAACAGGCGTCCGCCTGGCTCCGGGTCGTAGACTCCGGCCAGCACCTTGACCAGGGTCGACTTGCCTGAGCCGTTCTGCCCGAGCAGCCCGAGCACCTCGCCGTGACCGATGTGCAGGTCCACCTGGTCCAGCGCCCGGTTACTGCCGAAATCCTTGGAGATGCCGCGCACCTCAACCGCGGGCGGCGCCGCCTGCTCGCCGGACGCCGGAGGCTCCTGCAGGCCGATTCGCTTGTCCGACGAGCCCGGCGTCTCGCTGTCTGGGGACGACAACGCTCGCCTCCTTTTCTGCTGCTTGGGATGTGCCGTGAGCGGAGCGGTAGCCCGGAACGGAACAGCCGTCCGTTCCGGGCTACCGCCCGCCCGATAACCAGGGGATCAGCTTCAGGGCTTGCCGGTCATGCCGCCGTTCAGCGTTGACGCGGCGTGCAGCGCGCTGCCGGACAGGTCCGGCAGGCCCGCCAGTTCGCGGAAGCCGTTGACCCAGTTGTCTCCGAAGCCGCCGGTGGTGAGGACGCTGCCGGCGTTCTGCGGGGTGATCATCAGGTCCGGTCCGATGGCATCGGCGTACGAGATGGCGGGCAGCTTCTCCAGCCCGCGGATGGCCTGCAGGACCAGCAGGTAGCCCGTCCACGGCGGGGACTCGCTGACGTCGCTCTGGATGATGCTCGCGCCCGGCTGGGCGGTCTGCAGCTGGACGAACGGGGTGCCGCCGCCGAAGGCGAGGTACGTCTTCACGTCGGTCTTGTGCGCGGCCTGGAGGCCCGCCAGCACGTAGGTCAGCTCGCCCGCGTAGTCCGGGAACAGGACGGTTGTGTTCGGATGCTGCAGCATCTGCGAGGTCACGGTGCTCGCGATCTGGGTCTGCCAGTCCGGCACCTCGACGTTCACCGAGCTCAGGGTGCACTTCGGGCAGTCCTTGGCCAGCTCTGCCTTGAGCGCGTCCTGCTCGATCACCGTCGCGGGCCCGGTGGCGTACGACGTGATCGCGATGGCGTTGAACGGCTGCCCGTTGTGCTGCACGATCGCCTGCTCGGCCGCCAGCGTGGCGTCGAGCGCATACGGGTCATCGGTGTTGTACGTGGTCCCGGCGCGCTGGTCCATGTCCGGCGTTCCGCCGTAGGTACCCACGACAATGCCGGCCTTCTGCGCCTGGGCGATCGCCGGCGCGCTGGTCGACGGGTCCATCGCGCAGCCCATGACGATCGCCGCGTATCCGCCGTGGATCGCGTTCTCGATCGCAGTGTTGTGCTCGGCCGTCGAGCCCTGGTTGTCGAAGATCGTCGGCACCATGCCCGCGGCCTTGGCGAAGTTCGAGGCCGCCTGCGCGATCTCCTCGCACGCGGCCAGCGCGCTGACGCCCGGGATGATCATGATCTTCTTCCCGGCCAGGTTCGAGATGCTGGGGACCTTGCCGCCGTAGTTCGGTCCGTAAGAGCTGAAGCTCGGCGTCGCCGCGGCCTTGGCGATGTCGGCCGTCAACGCGGAGAGGTCGGCGCCCGTCGTCGCCGCGCTTGAGGCCGGCGCCGTGCTCGACGCGGCCGAGGTGGAAGTAGAAGGGGCGGTGCTTGAGCTTGACGAGCAGGCCGCCAAGAGCAGCAGCGCCGCACCAACCGCCGTTATACCGAACGCGACACGCAGCGTTCGGGGATTAGGTCTGTTATGTCTGTCAACATCTTGCCTGAAGCGTTTCATGCGCCCTCGCATATATCACACAGGGTTTGACCGGACCACGCCTGGTCACAGGTTTGATCCCGGCCGGCAAGATTGTCAACAGCCGTCCTGTCGTGATCGCGTCTCGTTCTGGTCACTATCGCCAGACCCCCATCCGCCAGCGCGGAATGTTGTCGCCACGGCACATTGTCACGCGGTAAACCGAACGAGTATTCAAAGAACATCAATATTGATGGCCCTGATGAGCACTATAAATGCCCCCGATTACGGGGGCCGGATGTTGTGGACCGGCACAGCCGGCCAGCCGCGATGCTGATCGGCGCACATATTGTCAACAAGTTGGGCCGAATTTAGGCTGGGGCGACGTCACCGAGCCGCGGTGACCGCGAACAGCATCGAGAGGCAGCTGCCCATGCCCGACGACATCGTCGCCCAGCTGGATCGCCGGCGACCGGTCACCGACAACGAGCTCCTGCGGCGGGCGGACTGGATTCGGCTGCAGACCATCGACCTGATCAGGCAGGCCGGGCTCGGCCACTACTCGTCCACCTTCTCCTGCGCCGAGCTCGTCGCCACGCTCTACTACCGGACGCTGCGACTGCGCCCGGACGAGCCGCGCTGGGAGGACCGGGACCGGTTCCTGCTCGGCAAGGGCCACGTGGCGACCGGGCTGTGGCCGGTCCTGGCCGACCTCGGGTTCTACCCGCAGGACTGGCTCAGGCAGTTCGGCAAGGTCGGATCGCCGCTGAACGACCACCCGAACATGAAGCTCGCGCACGGCATCGACTTCTCGTCCGGCTCGCTCGGCCACAACCTGTCGGTCGGCGTCGGCATGGCCCTCGGGGCCCGGCTGACCGGGCGGGACTACCGGACCTTCGTGCTCACCGGCGACGGCGAGCTGCAGGAGGGCCAGGTCTGGGAGGCGGCGATGGCCGCGTCCCACTACAAGCTGGGCAACCTGATCGCGATCGTGGACGCGAACGGCTTCTCCGGGGCCGGCCCGACGTCGCAGGCGATCAACATCGAGCCGCTCGGCCAGCGATTCGAGGCGTTCGGCTGGACGGTCAGGGAGATCGACGGGAACGACATCCCCGCGGTCAGATCGACCCTCGACGAGCTGCCCGACCCGTCGAGCGAGGCGCCGGTCGTGATCATCGCCCGCACCCGCAAGGGGCACGGGGTCGAGTTCATGGAGAAGCAGCCGCAGGCCTGGCACCTGGGCCTGCTCGACGCCGAGCAGTACGCCGACGTGGTCTCGGAGATCACCAAGCGCATGGAGCTGCTTGAGGGGAGCGCGCGATGACCGAGCGTCCGACCGAGAAGAAGATGGTCGACGTCTTCAGCGACGTCGACCGCGAGACCGCGATGACCGCCAACCCGGCCGGCTACGCGGTGGCCGAGCTCGGCGCCGAGGACGAGCGGATCGTCACGATGGCGGCCGACATGTCGAACACGGTGGCCGACTTCATCGCCAAGTTCCCCGACCGGTACATCGAGCTCGGCATCGCCGAGACCAACTCGGTCTCGGTCGCGGCCGGCCTGGCCACGGCGGGCCTGCGGCCCTACATCTACTCGATGTCGCCGTTCGGCATGCTCAAGACCGCCGAGCAGTGGCGCACCGACGTGGACTACAACCACCTGCCGGTCCGCCTCGTCGGACGGCTGTCGGGGCTGGCGATGGGCTACTTCGGCACCTCGCACTACGCGGTCGAGGACATCGCGATCGCGCGCACGATGAACAACACGACCGTGCTCTCCCCCGGCGACCCGGCCTCCACCGTCAGCCTCATGCGCTCGACCGCCAACCTCGACGGCCCGGTCTACATCCGGATCGCTGAGGGCGTCGGCAAGGTCTACGACCAGGCGCCCGAGTACGCCCACGGCAAGTGGCCGCGGCTCCGCAGCGGCGGCGACATCACGCTGATCGGCCACGGCATGGGCCTCGGGCTGGTCGCTGCGGCGGCCGAGCTGCTGTTCGAGCACGACAGCATCGAGGCCGACGTCTTCGACGCCGCCTACCTGCGGCCCTACGACGAGGAGGCGCTGCTCGAGAGCGCCCGCACGACCGGCCGGGTGCTCACGGTCGAGGAGCACACCGTGGTCGGCGGGCTCGGCGCCATTGTCGCGGAGACCGTCGGGCGGGCCGGGCTGGCGGTCAAGCTCGGCCAGGTCGCGCTGCCGGACCAGGACCTCGAGGTTGGCGTGCCCGCCGAGCTGTACGAGTACTACGGGCTGACGGTGGCCAACGTGGCCGACCGGGCGCGGAAACTGGCCAAGGCGTGAGGGGAAGGGAGGCGCGATGAGCACCAGGGAGCGGCTGCTCGACCCCACCGGCGACAGCGAGCGCGACACCAACACGACGCTGGCGCAGCCCCGGCCGCAGTCGCTGCGCGGGCTGACCGTCGGGCTGCTCGACAACACCAAGCCGAACGGGGTCACGATCCTGGAGTCGGTCGGGCGCGAGCTGATCGAGCACTACGGCGTCCGGGAGGTCCGGATGTTCCAAAAGAGCTACTTCGGCACCCCGGTCGAGGAGTCGGTGATCAACCAGATGCTGCACAACTGCGACTTCGCGGTGGCCGGGATCGGCGATTGAGGCTCGTGCAGCGCGGCCAGTTTGGCCGATGGGATCTTGCTTGAGCGGGCTGGCATCCCCGCTGTGAGCCTGTGCACCGATGCCTTCAGGATCACCGCCGAAGCGATGGCCCGCTCGCTCGGGTTCCCCGGCTACCAGTACGTGGCCGTGCCGCACCCGATCGCCAGCCGGACTCAGGCGGAGATCGACGTAATCGCCCGCGACTTCCTCCCGGAGATCATCCGGGTGCTCGGCGCGGGCCTGACGATCCGACCAGCGGACTAAGGAGGTCGTTGCGATGGAAGAGCCGCCCGTGATCGACGACGCCCCGCTGGCCGACCCGGCCGAGGTCCGCCGCGCGATGGAGTTCTACTCCTCGCGCGGCTGGACCGACGGGCTCCCGGTGGTGCCGGTCACCGAGTCGTACCTGGCCGAGTTCCTGGCCACGACGGCGCGGGCGCCGTCGGCCGTGATCATTCCGATGCCGCACCTGAACCGGGCGCTGACCGTGCGGCTGGCAGCGATCAACGCGGCGCTGGCCGGCTGCCTGCCCGAGTACTTCCCGGTCGTGCTGGCGGCCTGGGACTCGTTCCTCGGCGACGGCGGGGTGTCGAAGGCGATCTGGCAGTCGACCACCGGGACGGCCCCGTTCACGGTGGTCAACGGGCCGGTCCGGACCACGATCGGGCTGAACTCGCGGGGCAACCTGTACGGCTCCGGGTTCCGGGCCAACGCGACCATCGGGCGGGCGATCCGGCTCGGCTCGCTGAACGCGTTCGGGCTCCGGCCGCACGTGCTCGACCAGGCCACCCAGGGCACCCCGGCCAAGTACTCGTGCTGCATCGCCGAGAACGAGGAGGACTCGCCGTGGGCGCCGCTGCACGTGGACAACGGGCTGGCGGCCACCGACAGCGCCTGCACCTCGACCGTGATCCGCTCGGTGCTGCACATCGAGGCCAGGCACACGATCGTGCCCGAGCAGCTGGCCGAGGATCTGGCCGACTCGATCGGGCGCACCGGGGCGATGGTGCGGGCGTTCGCGTCCGTCTACGTCGTGCTCAACCCGGAGCACGCGCGGCTGCTCGACTCCCGCGGCTGGTCCAAGCAGGACCTGAAGGAGGCGATCGTCGAGCGCGGATCGCGGACCTACCGGGAGCTGGCGGCGTCGGGCAAGGAGGCGATCGCCAAGGGCACCGGCTGGCGGCTGCCGGCCGACCACCCGGACGCGCTGCCGCAGACGGCGCCGTCCGACCTGGACACGCCGGTGCCCATCCTCCGCTCGGCCCATGACGTGCAGGTCGTCGTGGCGGGCGCGCCTAACGCCGGGGTGTCGTCGGTCGTGGAGACGTTCGGCGCGGTCGGCCGCCCGCCGTCGGTGGCCAAGGTCGAAGAGCAAAGACCAGAGCAGGAGTGGTGAACGGACCGTGGTTCCACGGATAGTGGATCGCTGGGTACATCCGGGTGTACTCAGCGATCCATCATCAGCCCCCGCAGCGATGAGGAGACCCGGGTGAGCGGCGAAACGATCAACGAGCCGAGCCGGTCCACGCCGGTGTACGGCGAGTTCGACGTGGTCGTGGTCGGCGGCGGGCCGGCCGGGATCATGGCGGCCTCGGCCGCCGCCCGGGCTGGGCGCTCGACGCTGCTGATCGAGCGGTACGGGTTCCTCGGCGGGGCCGGGACGGCGGGCGGGCTGTCCACGTTCTGCGGGCTGCACGCGCGGACCTACGGGCAAGACGTGCGGGTGATCCGGGGGCTGGCCGACGAGCTGCTGGATCGGCTGGTAAAGCTGGACGGGCTGAACGCTCCGCATTTGACGATCGCGGACGGGATCGCGGCCCAGGCGTTCGACATCTCGGCCTACAAGATCGCGGCCGACGAGCTGGTGACGAGGTCGGGGGCGCGGATCCTGTTCCACGCGATGGCGGTCGGCGTCGTCATGAAAAATCACGAAATGTCGGGCGCGAGTAGTGGGGGCTCAGGCGGTGTGGCGGCGGCGGAAATCGACGCGGTCATTATTGAGTCGAAGTCGGGGCGGCAGGCAGTGCGGGGGCGGTTCTTCATCGACGCGTCCGGGGACGGGGACCTGGCCGCCTGGGCCGGGGTGCCGTGGGAGAAGGCGCCGCCGATCGACGGGATGATGTACCCGTCGCTGATGTTCCGGATCAACGGCGTCGACGTCGGGCGGGCCGGGCCGGCCCCGTGGCGGACGGTCGAGCGGCTGATGGACGAGGCCGAGCGGGCGGGCACGCACACGTTCCCGCGCAAGAAGCCGATCGTCCGGCCGCAGCGGAACCCCCTTGAATGGCGGGCCAACCTCACCCAGCTCCGCACCGCCGACGGCGGCGCGATCGACGGGACCGACGTCGACCAGCTCACGCTGGGCGAGCTGACCGGACGGCAGCAGGCCCTGGACGCGTTCACGTTCATCAGGGACCGCACCCCCGGCTTCGAGGACTCCTACATCGTCGACATCGCACCGCAGATCGGCATCCGCGAGACCCGCCGGATCATCGGCGCCTACCAGCTGACCGAGGACGACGTGCTCGGCTGCGCCGACTTCGACGACACCATCGGGGTGAACGGCTGGCCGGTCGAGGCGCACGTGGCGGGCAACGTCGAGTTCCGCTGGCAGCGGGACGAGCGCGGGTTCAACCAGCTACCGTTCCGCATCATCGTGCCGCCGGCCGCCGGCAACCTCTACGTCGCGGGCCGGTGCGCGTCGATGACGCACGGCGCGCAGTCGGCCGCGCGGGTCACCGGGCCGTGCTTCGCGATGGGCGAGGCGGCGGGCCTGGCAGCCGGAATGGCGCTGTCGGCCGGGGTGGCGGGCGGCCAGATTGACGTGCCGGAACTGCAGCGCCGCCTCGAAGACCAGGGCGCCTTCCTGGGCCGCACTCCACCAGAGCAGGTGCTATGACACTCCGTTCCAACTTCACGCCCGGGTCGACGCCGTGGGCGATGCGCCGGGCGCAGTGGACGGCGCTCGGGCTGACCGAGGCCGACCTGGAGAAGCCGAAGATCGCCATCGTCAACTCCTCGTCGCAGCTCGCCTCGTGCTTTTCGCACCTGGACCAGATCGTGGGGCCGCTCAAGGACGCGATCACCGCCGCGGGCGGGGTCGCGTTCGAGGTGCGGACGGCGGCGCCGTCGGACGCGATCACCTCGGCCGGGGCGGCCGGGCAGTACATCCTGCCGTCGCGCGACCTGATCGCGTCGGACATCGAGGTGGCGGTCGAGGGCGCGCTGCTCGACGGCATGGTCTGCCTGGCGTCGTGCGACAAGACCACGCCGGGCCAGCTGATGGCGGCCGGGCGGCTGAACATCCCCACGATCATCGTCGCCTGCGGCTACCAGCCGTCGGGGATGTACCGGGGCGAGGCGGTCGACTTCGAGGACATCTTCCGGTTCGCGGGGCACGTCAACGCCGGGCGGATGACGGTCGACGAGCTCGGCGAGATGTCGCGCTGCGCGGTGACCGGGCCCGGCGTCTGCGCCGGCATGGGCACCGCCAACTCGATGCACCTCGCGGCCGAGGCCCTGGGCATGGCGCTGCCGGCCACGACGCCGGTGCTCGCGCTCGGACCCGCCATGTGGGGCGCGGTCGCGGCGGCGGGGACGCGGATCGTGGGTCTTGTCGAGGAAGACATCAGGCCCCGGTCGATCCTGACGGCGGCCGCGTTTGCCAACGCCGTCACCGCGATCCTCGCCGTCGGCGGGTCGGTCAACTGCCTCAAGCACCTGCAGGCGATCGCGGTCGAGGCCGGGGCGGACGTCGACGTCTACCGGCTGTTCGAGACGCTCGCGCCGAAGGTACCGCTGCTGACCGACGTCAAGCCCAACGGGAACACGCAGATCACCGAGTTCGAGGCGGCAGGCGGGACGCTCGGGCTACTGCGGCAGCTCGCGCCGCTGCTCGACCTGTCGGCGCGCACGGTGGCCGGCGGCACGCTGGGCGACGCTATGGACGCCGTGTCGCTCATCGCGGCACGGCCCGCAGCCGACGGCACCCCGGTGCCGGCCGGCCTGGTGGTGGACGAGAACGTGATCCGGCCGCTGGACAGGCCCGTGGCCACCCACCCGGCGATCGTGGTCATGCGCGGGTCGCTGGCGCCGGACGGGGCGGTGCTCAAGCGGACGGTGGCCGACGACGCGCCGCTTTCCTTCCGCGGGCCGGCCAAGGTGGTGCGGTCCAGGGACGAGGGGGTCGCGGCGGCCAAGGCCGGGCGCTTCCAGGCGGGCGACGTGGTGGTGCTGACCGGGCTCGGGCTGCGGGGGTCGCCCGGGATGGGGCTGACGTCGGCCCTGATGTTCGCGATCGACGGCGCGGGGCTGTCCACGTCGGTCGCGGTGATCACCGACGGGCAGATGTCGGGGCTGGTCAACGGCGGCCTGGTGATCGCCGAGGTGTCGCCCGAGGGGGCTGCGGGCGGGCCGCTCGGGCTGGTGCGGGACGGCGACGTGATCGCCATTGACGTCAACGCGCGGACGGTCGATCTTGAGGTGGAAGCCTGCCAGCTGGCCGGGCGGCGGGCGGCTTTGCCGCCGCTGGCGGCGCCGACCGGGTGCGGGTGGCTGTCGGTCTACGCGCGCAGCGTGGCGCCGCTGGCAGCGGGCGCGACGCTGGGGCTGAAGTGACGGCAGGGGTGGGGGAAGCGACAGGGGCTGGAGTGACGACGGAGGCGCGGGCGACGGCGCAGGCGGGCACGACGGTCGGGTCGGGCGCGACGCTGGGGCTGGCGGCGGGTGGGGGTGCGTTGACGGGAGGGAGTCGGGGCGGTCCGTTCGATATCCGGATTTGCGATTTTGATCTTTCTGGGAGGCGAGGAAGCCTGTGAGAGCGGTTCAGTATGTGGACCTTGAGACCGGGACCGCGGTCGGCGATGTGCCGGACCCCAGCCCGGGACCCGAGGACGTCATTGTCTCGGTTGAGGCGTGCGGGTTGTGCGGGTCGGATGTGCATGCCCTGCAGAACGGGCAGCCCGAGGCGGGGGCGATTCTGGGGCACGAGTTCAGCGGGCGGATCGTGGCGCTCGGCTCGGACGTGACCGGGTGGTCGGAGGGGCAGCCGGTGGCCGCGTCGCCGATCGGGTCGTGCGGCAAGTGCCGGGTCTGCGAGCGCGGGATACCGTTCCGCTGCCCAGTGGTGCCCAACATCGGGATCAACACGCAGGGCGCGTACGCCGAGTACGCGCGGGTGCCGGCCAGGCAGCTGGTCGCGCTGCCGGCGTCGCTGCCGGTCGAGCTCGGGTCGCACGCTGAGCCGCTGTCGGTCGGGCGCCAGGCGGTGAAGCTGGCCCAGGTCGGGCCGGGCGACCCGGTCCTGGTGTACGGGGTCGGGCCGATCGGGCTGTACGCGATCATGGCGCTCAAGCTGGCCGGGGCCGGGCCGATCGTGGCCGCCGGGCGGTCGGCCGGGCGGCGGGCGGCCGCCGCCGACGTGGGGGCGGACGTGGTGATCGACACCCGGGAGACCTCGGTCGCGGAGTACGCGGCGCAGTCGGGCACGCTGTTCGCGGCGGTGCTCGAGTGCTCGGCTTCCCCTGGCGCGTTCAACGAGGCCCTCGCGGTCACCGAGCCGGGCGGGACCGTGGTGGAGGTCGCGCTGACGCCCGAGTCGGCCTCGGTGCCGCTGTTCCCGCTGATCAGCGAGGGGCATCACGTGGTCGGGTCGTGCGCGTTCTCGGACGAGACCTACCGCGAGTCCGTCGGCTACCTGGCGTCCGGGCAGGTGCCGGTCGAGCGGCTGGTGTCGGAGCGGGTGTCGCTGGACGACACCCCCGACGCGCTGCGGCGGCTGCAGACGCCGGGCACCCTGGTCCGGATCATCGCTCGTCCCTGGCAGTAGCGGCGCAACACTGGTTAGGAGATTCATTCGTGGAAGAGTTCGCGGGCAAGACCGCGGTCGTCACCGGCGCGGGCAGCGGCATGGGCAAGGCGTTCGCGCTGCGCTGGGGGGCCGAGGGGATGAACGTCGTGATCGGCGACATCCAGTCGGATGCGCTGGCGGTGACCGTGGCCGAGCTATCGGCGGCGGGGGTGCCGGTGCTGGGGGTGCGGACCGACGTGTCGTCGCTGGCCGACATCGAGGCGCTGGCCGACGCGGCCGAGGCCCGGTTCGGCCCGATTCACCTGGTCAACAACAACGCCGGGGTCGAGGGGTACCTGGACGGGCCGATCTGGTCGGCGACCGCCAAGGACTGGGACTGGACGCTGTCGGTGAACCTGATGTCGGTGATCTACGGCATCAGGACCTTCGTGCCGCGGATGCTGGCCCACGGCGAGCCCGGCCACGTGGTCAACACCTGCTCGATGACCTCGGTCATCGCGGCGTCGAACATGTACGGGATCTGCAAGCACGCGATCCTCGCCTTGACGGAGGTGCTGGCGGCTGACCTCTTGGCGGCGGGTTCTGCGATCGGGGCGACCGGGCTGTGCCCCGGGATCATCGCGACCAACCTGTTCCACGGGTCGCGGAACCGGCCTGCCGCGCTGACCGACGGTGCGGCGATGTCGTCGTCCGGGGCGGAGCTGCGCGATCACATGCACTCGGTGCTGTCTTCGGGAATGCCGCCGTCGGAGGTGGCATCGCTTCTGGTTTCTGCGGTCCGATCGAACCAGCTTTACCTGCTCACGGACCATGAGTGGGACAGCCGGGTGGTGGCCAGGCACGAGGCGATTCTGGCGGGGGCCGTGGGGCCGGCCGCGACCGGGATTCTTGACCAGGAGGGTGTGCGATGAGCGGTGTTCGGTATGGGCTCTCGGGGCAGGTCGCGGTGATCACCGGGGCGGCCAACGGGTTCGGGCTGGCGGTCGCGTCGCGGCTGGCGGACGAGGGCGCCAAGCTGGTGCTGGTCGACCGGGACGCTTCCGCGCTGGAGGCGGCGGCGGCCAAGCTTTCTGGTCTGGCGGTGGTGGCCGACGTGTCGGTCGAGTCCGAGGTGGACGGGTACGTGGCGGCGGCGGTGGCGGAGTTCGGGCGGATCGACCTGTTCTTCAACAACGCCGGCATCGAGGGGCGGATGGCCCCGATGACGGAGCTGTCGGTGGCGGACTTCGACCGGGTCTGGGCGGTCAACGGGCGCGGCGTGTTCATGGGGCTGCGGGCCGTCCTTGCGGTGATGAAGTCGCAGCGGTCCGGCGTGATCGTGAACACCGCGTCGATGGCGGCGATCAAGGGCGCGGCGACGTTCTCGCCCTACATCGCGTCCAAGCACGCGGTGCTGGGGCTGACGAAGTCGGCCGCCCTGGAGGGGGCGCCGTTCGGCATCCGGGTCAACTGCGTCGCGCCGGGGCACATCGACACCCGGATGGCGCGGGACCTGACCGCGCAGATCGACCCGTCGGACCCCGAGGGGGCGTTCGCGGCCGTCTCCGCGACCGTGCCGCTGTACCAGCGGTACGGGACGGCGGCGGAGGTGGCGAACGTGGTGATGTGGCTGCTGTCGTCGGAGTCGGAGTACGTGTCGGGCGCGCTGCACCTGATTGACGGCGCGCTTAACGCCTGATTGGCCGGGCTTGGCTTGGCTTGAGGCCGCTCCTGATTTCGGGGGCGGCCTTTTAGCTCTTGCTTAGCTTTTGCGGGCGACGCCGCCGAGGAAGCTGTGATAGGTCTCGTCGTGCTCGATTTTGTCCGCTGTCTCCGGGCGCCACTCGGCTAGGGATACCAGGCCGGGCGGGAGCAAGTCCCAGTCGCCGAACCAGGCGCGGATCTCGTCGTCTTCGCGCCAGCGGCCGCTGCCGAGGCCGTCGGCCAGCAGCTTCTCGCCCTGGATGGTGAGGGCGCGGAGCTCGGGCAGGTCGTGGCCGGGCAGGCGGAGGCTCGAGATCGCGAGGTAGCTGCCCGCTGGCATCGCGTCGCGGAGCTTCGCGGCGATCGCGTCCGGGTGCTCGTCGTCCTGGACGTGGTGCAGGACCGCGAGCAGCAGCAGGGCGACCGGCCGGTCGAAGTCGATCAGCCGCGCGAGCGTGGGATCGGCCAGGATGCCGGCCGGATGGCGGATGTCGGCGTTGATGATGTCGGCGTTGACCGGGTCGCTCAGCAGCGCCTTGCTGTGGGTGTAGACGACCGGGTCGTTGTCGACGTAGACGACGTGGACGTCGGGGTTGATCGCGTGCGCGACCTCGCTGACGTTGCCCGCGGTGGGCAGCCCCGACCCGATGTCGATGAGCTGGGTGATGCCCAACTCGCCGACCAGATATCGCACCACCCGGCGGAGGAACGCGCGATTGTTCTGCGCGGACAGGGGCGCCTTGGGAGCGAGTTCCATCGCGCGGCGCGCGAACTCGCGATCGGCCGAGAAGTTGTCCTTACCGCCGACGAAGTAGTCGTAGACCCGGGCGACGTTCGGCTTTGTGATGTCGATATCCGCCAGCGCCTGCCGATAGTCCCGGGAACTGTCTTCGCCCATAGCAGCCCTCCGTACGCTATGACATGCGCGGTTCACGTGCGGTTAACAGTAGCGCGCGCTATGAGGCAATTCAGATGATTACCGACAATCCCTAGACGGCCGGCAGGATCGAGGGCATGGCCGTGTCCTCGAGCTGGTGCAGGCAGCCGATCACGCTGGCGAAGTGCTCGCGGGTGATCCGCTCGGCCGCCACCGGGTCGCCCGAGATCACCGCGTCGATGATGTCGAGGTGCTCCTGGGCGCCCTGGGCGAGGCGGCCGGGCAGCAGGGACACGTGGAACTGGTAGCGCACGCCCTGATGCCGCAACCGGTCGATGATGCCGGCCGCGGTCTGCTGGCCGGCCATCTCCCGCAGCCGGGTGTGGATCTGGTCGCTGAGCAGGCTGTCGGTGCGCACGTCGCCGTTCCTGACCGCGTCGGTCATCTCGCCGGCCAGCCGCCGTAGCTCAACCCGGTCCTGGTCGGACGCCCGCAGCGCCGCCCGGGCCGCGCAGAGCCCCTCGATCAGCGCGCGGACCTCGAGGATCTCGATCGCCTCCTCGATCGTCACCGCCCGCACCCAGGCGCTGCGGTTGCGCTGGCGGGTGACCAGATGCTCGTTCTGCAGCAGCGCGAGCGCCTCGCGGACGGCGCCGCGGGAGGTCTTGTACTTCTCGGCCAGTTCGCTCTCCACCAGCCGCTGGCCGGGCGGGAACTCGCCGCGGTAAATGGCCATCCGCAGCTTGTCGAGGAGGCTGACGGTTTCAGATAGGCCCTGTTCGATTTCGTGGGTCTGCACGCTGCCTTCTTCCCCCTATGCCTGGAATCAAGGATGGCAGACAAAACCCTGACTGGTTAGCGGTCGTCCTTCCTCTGGCCGCGGGTCGGGCGCGGGGGTCGGGCGCGGGGGTCGGGCTAATACAGTTGTCCCTGGCCAGGGCTTGACGCGGGCGAGTGACGACGGGGGCGACGGTGTACCGGGCGATTTACGCTGTTCTGCTGCGACGGCTGCCGGCTGAGGCGGCCCATCGGGCCGGGTTCTGGCTGATCCGGGCGGCGGCCGCGGTACCCGGTCTGGCCATGGTTATGCGGCTTGTTCTCGCGCCGCACGACCCGGCCCTGCGGGTGCGGGCGCTCGGGCTGGACTTCCCCGGTCCGCTGGGGCTGGCGGCCGGGTTCGACAAGGACGGGGAGGGCGTCACCGGGCTGGCGGCCCTCGGGTTCGCGTTCGTCGAGGTCGGCACCGTGACCGCGCGGCCGCAGCCGGGCAACCCGAAGCCGCGGATGTTCCGCTTCCCAGCCGAGCGGGCGCTGGTCAACCGGATGGGGTTCAACAACCACGGGGCGGCGGCGCTGGCGTTTCGCCTGCGTGCACTGCGGGCCCGGCCCGGTTTCCGTGGCTGCCGTGGCTGCCGTCCGATCGTCGGCGTGAACATCGGCAAGACCAAGGTGGTGCCGGAAGCGGGGGCGATTGCCGACTACGTGGCCAGCGCCCGGCTGGTCGCCGACGTGGCCGACTACGTGGTGGTCAACGTCAGCTCCCCCAACACGCCCGGCCTGCGCGATCTCCAGTCGGCCGACAAGCTCCGCCCGCTGCTGACGGCGGTGCGCTCGGCGCTCGACCAGGCCTCGCCCCGACGGCGGGTCCCGCTGCTGGTGAAGATCGCGCCCGACCTGGCCGAGGCCGACATCGACGCGGTGGCCGACCTGGCGCTCGACCTCGGCCTCGACGGCATCATCGCCACCAACACGACGATCTCCCGTGACGGGCTTGGCGACAGCGCCGCGGTGGCCGACGCCGGCCCCGGCGGCCTGTCCGGGGCGCCGTTGAAGGACCGCTCGCTCTCGGTGCTGCGGCGGCTGCATGACCGGACCGGCGACCGCCTGGTGCTGATCGCGGCCGGCGGGATCTCGACTCCGGGCGACGCGTATGACCGGCTGGCGGCCGGCGCCACCCTGCTACAGGCCTACACCGCGTTCATCTACGAGGGCCCGTTCTGGCCGCGCCGGGTGCAGCGGGGCCTGGCGGCCCGGATCCGGGCCGCTCAACCGGTCTAGGACCGCCGCCGTTCGGCGTTGTTTCCGGCTGGGGCCGGGGCGTTACGTCCCGATCAACGTTGTTACGTTCCGGTCAAGGGTGACCGCGAGGTCTTGACCTGAATATGTAAGTACGGTCAACTAACAAAATCCTCGCCTGGGAGGTCGGCCCCCAGACGGCCCGGTTTATTACAAAGAGAAGAGACTTGATGAACAAGAAGCTCACGAGTCGCATCGCCGGCGGTGTCGCGCTGGCTTCAGCGGCCGCACTGGCCCTCGCGGCCTGCAGCAGTGGCAGCGGATCGTCGGCCGGCGGCAGCGGCGGCACGACCACCCTCAAGCTCGTGGTCGCCGACTACGGCACCGGCCCGAGCAACGCCAGCTCCAAGTACTGGGCCACGATCGTCTCCGCCTTCGAGGCGGCGCACTCCAACATCAAGGTGAACGTCACCACGATCCCGTGGACGAACTTTGACTCGCAGGTCCAGACGATGGTCCAGAACAAGAACTACCCGGACATCACCGAGGGCGACTACTTCTCCAACTACGCCCAGGACGGCCTGCTCTACCCGGCCTCGGACGTGCTGTCGGCCTCCTCGAACCTGCTGCCGGCGTTCAAGGCCCAGGGCACCTACAACGGCGTCCAGTACGGCATGCCGTTCACCACCTCCAGCCGCACCCTGTTCTACAACAAGAAGCTGTTCACCCAGGCAGGCATCACCGCCGCCCCGCAGACCTGGGCCGACGTCGAGACCGACGCGGCCAAGATCACCAAGCTGGGCAAGGTCGGCTTCGGCCTCCCCCTCGGCAACGAGGAGGCGCAGGCCGAGTCGCTGCTGTGGATGCTCGGCGACGGCGGCGGCTATGAGACCGCCGGCAAGTACACGATCGACAGCCCGGCCAACGTCACGGCCTTCAACTTCCTCAAGGGCATGGTCGCGGCGGGCGACACCGAGCCCAACCCGGGCACGGTCGACCGCACCGCCCTGTGGGAGAAGTTCGCGCAGGGCACCGTCGGCATGATCAACGGCTCCCCGGCCCTGATCCCGATCATCCAGTCGGCCAACGTGCTGACCTCCGCCGACTGGACGTCGGTGCCGATCGCGGGCAAGACCGGCCCGCTCAGCGTCACCCTCGGCGTCTGCGACAACGTCGCCGCGTTCAAGTCCAACGGTCACGAGGCGCAGATCAAGGAGTTCCTCGACTTCGCCTACCAGGACAAGTACCAGCTCGCCTTCGACAACGAGTACGACCTGCTGCCGGCCACGGTCACCGCCGCCAAGGCCCTGTCCAGCAACCCCGTCTTCGCGCCGTTCCTCACCGCGCTGCCGAACTCGGTACAGTACCCAAGCGACACCGCGTGGGCGAACGTGAAGACCAAGATTCAGCAGACGATCGGCACCGCCGTCACCGGCAGCCCGACCACGGTGCTGACCCAGCTGGAGCAGAGCGCCACCTCCTCGGCGAGCTGACAGCCTAGATAGCTCCCGTTATCGGATTCCGCGCGGGGCCCGGCGCTCCCGGGCCCCGCGCACCCCGAACCACCAGAGGATGAACTCCATGCCCGCCCTTCGCCGGCTCTCGCCACTGCTGTGGCTCGGTCCCGCCATCGCACTCATCGGCCTGGTCGTGCTGTGGCCGGTCGTGGTCATGGTGCAGTCGTCATTCCAGAACATCAGCGGCATCGGCTTCGTGGCCGGCTATAACGGCACCGCCAACTTCCGCCAGCTGTTCAACGAGCCCGACTTCGTCTCGGTCCTGGTGCGCACCGTGATCTGGGTCGTGGTCGTCGTCTCGGTGACCGTGCTGATCTCGCTCGGCCTGGCCCAGCTGTTCAACCAGAGGTTCCCCGGGCGCCAGATCGCCCGGTGGGCGCTGATCATCCCGTGGGCCGCCTCGGTGATGATGACCGCGCTGATCTTCAAGTGGGCGCTGGACCCGAACGTAGGCGTCATCAACGTGATCCTGCACCACATCGGCGTGGTCAAGCAGCTCGGCTCCAACCAGGCGGACTGGCTCGGCAACCCGACTAGCGCGCTGCTGTGGATGATGGGGGTCGCGGTCTTCGTCTCGCTGCCGTTCACGACCTACGCCATCCTCTCGGGCCTGCAGGGGATACCGCGGGAGGTGTACGAGGCGTCCGCCATCGACGGCGCGACCTCGTGGAAGTCCTACCTGCGGGTGACGCTGCCGCTGCTGCGGCCGGCGATCGTGGTGGCGACGCTGATCAACGTCATCAACGTCTTCAACTCGTTCCCGATCATCTGGGAGATGACCGGCGGCGGCCCCGGCTACCAGACCGCCACCAGCACCATCTTCATGGTCGACCTCAAGCAGGGCAACGTAGGTGAGTCGGCGTCGATGTCGACCATCAACTTCCTGCTCGTCATCGTCATCGTCGTCGTCTACCTCGCCACCACCGGCTGGAAGGAGCAGGCCGACCGATGAGCGCCACGACCCAGACCGCGCCGCCCTTGATGTCCACCCCGACCCGACCCGCGCGGCGGCCGCGCAGGCAGCTGCGCACCTGGCTGGTGGCCGGCGCGGCGTACCTCGTCGCGATCATCTTCCTGCTGCCCTACCTGGAGATGATCGTCATGGCCGGCCGGCCCGACAGCGAGCTCGGCCAGGCGACGATCTTCCCCAGCCACTTCACCTTCTCGAACTTCACCACCTTGTGGTCGACGTCGGCCGGCGACCTCGGCGGCAGCATCGGCACCAGCCTCGAGATCGCGGCCGGGGCCACCACGCTGGTGCTGCTGGTCGCCCTGCCTGCCGCCTACTACACCGCGCGGCACCGCTTCCGCGGCCGCCTGGGCTTCCTGCTGCTGGTACTCGCGACCCAGATGTTCCAGCCCGCGGCGATGCTGGTCGGCCTGCAGCGGGAGTTCAGCAACTTCAGCTGGGCCTCCCCCACGGTGTCGCTCATCATCATCAACGCCGGCTTCAACATGGCCTTCGCGGTGTGGATCCTCAACGCCTTCTTCACCTCGATCCCGGTCGAGCTCGAGGAGGCGGCCATGGTCGACGGGCTGGGGAAGGTCGGCGCCTTGCTCCGGATCACGCTGCCGCTGGCCGCGCCGGGGATCGTGACCGCGCTCATCTTCACCTTCATCTCGGCCTGGAACGAGTTCCTGGTCGCGCTCACGCTCAGCCTCGGCGAGCAGACCTCGCAGCAGCCGCTGACGGTCGCGATCAACCAGTACATCGGCGAGTACTCGGTCGACTGGGGCCACCTGTTCGCGGCCGGCCTGGTCGCGACCGTGCCGGTGATCATCCTGTTCGCGATCATCGAGCGCCGCGTGGTGGGCGGCCTGACGGCAGGCGGGGTCAAGTGAGCGCTGGCGGCATCGGCCGTCGCCCGCTGCGCCCCATCGGCAAGCTGCTGGCCGAGGACACCAGGCGCCACCACCTGTCGCTCATCCTGCAGCACGTCTTCGCAGACGGTCCCGCCTCCCGGGCCGACCTCGCCCGCGCCACCGGCCTGACCCGGGTTACCGTGTCCGACCTGGTGGGCAGCCTCATCCACGACGGCTTGCTTGGCGAGCTCGGCGCGCCGGCCGAGACCAAGGTCGGCAAGCCGCCGACGCTGGTGGGCCTGCTGCCGGACGCGGCGCACATCGTGGCGCTCGACCTTTCGCCGGAAGACCGCCTGGCCGGGGCTGTGCTCGACCTCTTCGGGCAGGTCAAGGCGCGCGCCGAGGTGCAGCGGGAGGGCGCCTGCGGGGAGGCGGCGGTCCGCCTCGTCGTCCGCCTCGCCCGGCAGCTGCGCGCCGCCACCGACCGGCCCCTGCTCGGCATCGGCGTCGGCTCGGCCGGCGTCGTCGACGGTGACGGCGTCGTGCTGAACGCGGCCAGCCTGGGCTGGACCAACGTCGACCTCACCGGCATCCTCCGTCGCGAGCTGCACACCTCCGTCTACGTCGCCAACGACGCCAACACCGCCGTCCTTGGCGAGCACACCTTCGGCGAGCGGGCGGCGGCCGACCTGATGCTGCTGCGGATCGGCACCGGCGTCGGCGCCGGCCTGGTCGTCGGCGGAGCCCTGGTCGAGGGACACACCTCGGCCGCGGGCGAGATCGGCCACGTCGTCGTCGACCCCGGCGGCGCGCGCTGCGCCTGCGGCCGGGTGGGCTGCCTGGAAACCGTGCTCGCGGTCCCGCACCTGCGTCGCGGCGACCGCTCGCTCGCCGCCGTCGGCGCCGCCCTCGGCGAGGTCCTCGCACCGGTCGTCGGCGCGCTCAACCTGAGCGAGATCGTGCTGGTGGGACCGCTTGACCTGCTCGACGGCGAATTGTGCGAAGCCGTCGACGCGACCGTGCGCGACCGGGTGATGGCGGCCTCGTCGGCCGGGCTCGTCGTGCGGACGTCGCCGCTCGGCGACGACGTGGTGCTCCTCGGCGCGGCGGTGCTGGTGCTGTCGAATGAACTGGGCGTGTCGTGAGCGCCGACTTGAGGGTCGGCCTCGACATCGGGGCGACCAAGATGCTGGGCGCGGTGGTGACGGCCGACGGCGCCGTCCTGGCCCAGACCCGGGAGGCCACCGTGCCCGGCGCCGCCGGCGTCCTGGCCACCGCGACACGGGTGCTTGACCGGCTCGCGGCCGAGTTCGACGGCGTGCTGCCGTCGCACGTCGGCATCGGGTTCCCCGGGCTCGTCGACCGTGATCGCGGCGCCGTGAGCCATGCGGTCAACCTCGGGCTCGGCGACGACTGGCTGCCGCTGGCGGAGCGGCTGGCGGAGCGCACCGGGGCCGCCGTCATGGTGGAGAACGACGTCAGGGCGGCGACCTGGGGCGCCCACGTCCTCAGCGGCGCCGACGACCTCGGCTACCTCAGCATCGGCACCGGCCTCGCGGCCGGCTTCGTCCTCGGCGGCGTGCTGCGTCGCGGCGCCTCCGGCGCGTCGGGGGAAATCGGGCACGTGCCGGTCGACCCCCAGGGCCGAGTCTGCTCCTGCGGGCAGCGCGGCTGCCTGGAGCTCAGCGCCGCCGCCTCCGCGCTGACCGCCGCCTGGCCCGCCGACGGCGAGATCTCGCCCGCTGCGGCCCTGTTCGCCGCCGCCTCGGCCGGGGACGCGGAGGCGACCGCGATCCGCGACGGATTCTGCGCACGGGTGGCGGACGCGATCCGGATGCTCGGCCTGGCGGTTGACCCGGCCACGATCTTCCTCGGCGGCGGCATCACCGACCTCGGCCAGCCGCTGCTGGCCGCGGTCACCGCCGCAGTGCGGGAGCAGGCGGTCACGTCGCCGTTCCTGGCCGCCATCAACCTGGCCGCCCGGGTCCGGCTGCTGCCGGCCGGGGTGCCCGCCGCCGCCATCGGCGCCGCCATGATCTGGGACGCACGCTGAGCGTCCTGTCGCACTGCCGAACTACCTGAACGGAGATTGCCAATGGAGGTCGTGCCGCTCGGATCGGCCGACGAGATCGCCGCGCTCGCGGCTGACGTCTTCGAGGCGGTCGTGCGCGGCAAGCCCGCTGCCGTGCTCGGGCTGGCCACCGGGTCGACCCCGCTGCCGGCCTACCAGGAGCTGATCCGCCGCTTTGCGGCCGGCGTCGGCCCCTCGTACGCCGCGGTGACGTGCTTCAACCTCGACGAGTACGTCGGCCTGCCCGCCGGGCACGAGCAGAGCTACCGGGCGACCATCGCCCGCGAGCTGACCGACGGCCTCGGCATCGGCCCGGACCGGGTCAACGGGCCCGACCCTTCTCCTGACGATCTGCCCACGGCCGGCCAGCGCTACGAAGCACTGATCGCGCAGGCCGGCGGGGTTGACGTGCAGGTGCTCGGCATCGGCTCCGACGGCCACCTGGCGTTCAACGAGCCCGGCTCCTCGCTCGCCAGCCGCACCAGGATCAAGACCCTCACGGCCGATACGCAGAAGGACAACGCGCGCTTCTTCGGCTCGGCTGACCTGGTGCCGACCCATGTCCTGACCCAGGGGCTCGGGACGATCCTGGCCGCGCGGCACCTGCTGCTCATCGCGACCGGAGCGGGCAAGGCGGCCGCCGTCACGGCCGCGGTCGAAGGCCCGGTCTCGGCCTCCTGCCCGGCCTCGGCGCTGCAACTGCACCCGCACGTGACGGTACTACTGGACCCCGCTGCGGCGACCGGACTGGGGCGGCTGGACTACTACCGCGAGGTGTACGCGGCCAAGCCTTCCTGGCAGGGCCTGTAGGCACGAGGGTTACGCCCGTCCGGCTGCGTCGCGCGCACCACTTCTTGCTGTTATCCGCAAGAGGCATGGGCCCGGCCGGCATTGGGGGTACTTAACGTTGCTATGTGGCGGTAGGTACCCCCAATGTCTGCGCCTTCGGCGCTTATCGGAGGTGGCCGGACGGTTTAGAACTCACTCTTGAGCTGGTCGAGCTCGCGGATCCGCTCGCGGAGCCGCTCATAGGCCGGCCGCTCGCGGACCCGGTCCAGCGCCCAGCGGATCGCGTCCGCGCGGGTGTCGGCGATGCCCGCCTTGATCAGCGTGTCGACGGTTTCCAGCCCGGAGCGGCCCAGCGTCCTCGATCGGCGTGAGATCCACGCTAATTCCGCGCCTTTATCCGGGGCAACGCAATATTCGCCAGCCCCCTGCCCCCGGATCGGGGTTCATCCGGAGCCGACAGCGCGGGGAGCACCGCCGCGGCCCCCACGATCTCACGGGGCCAGAGTCACCGTGACCCGGCCACAAGACACCTAAGACTGTTGTGTCCACCGGGACAACAGCCAGTATCCGCTGGTGCGGGGGGGTTGCTGTCGGGCGGTCGGCGTATCAGGCTCTTAGATGTGTCAGAGACGACGGTTTCCCGGCCCGCCCCGATTCCCGCGCCCGAGCCGGGGCTGACGGCGGAGACGATCATCGCGCGCGCCAAGGCGCTGATCCCGGAGATCCGGGCGCAGGCCGACGAGGCGGAGAAGGCCGGGCGGCACACGGCCGAGCTTGACCAGAAGTTCGTCGAGGCCGGGTTCTACCGGATGCTGCAGCCCAGGCGGTTCGGCGGGTACGCGTTCGGGATGGACACCTACTGGAAGGTGATCCTGGCCGTCGCCGAGGGCGACGCCGGGACCGCGTGGGGGCTCTGCCTGGGGGCGCACCACGCGCAGGGGCTCGGCGCCTGGTTCCCCGAACAGGGGCAGATCGAGCTGTTCGGGCCGACCGGGCGGTTCACCTGCCCGCACCGGGCCGCCCCGATGGGCACCGCCACCCCGGTTGACGGCGGGTACCTGGTCAAGGGGCAGTGGGACTACTGCTCCGGCGTCGGGCACGCCACCCACTTCATGTGCAACACGCTCGTCCCCGGCCGCGAGTCGCAGGGCGTGCTGACGGTCTGCACGCCGATCGAGAACGTGACCGTCATCCCCGACTGGGGCAACGGCAACATCATCGGGATGAACTCGAGCGGGTCGAACAGCGTGCGGGTCGATAACGTCTTCGTCCCCGAGCACTGCACCTGCTCGGGCAACTGGACCCGCAACACCGAAACCGCCGCGCCCGGCATGTACCTGCACGACGACCCGCTCTTCTGCGGGCGGATCTACGCGATGTACCACGCCGGCCTGGTGATCCCGGTGATCGGCGCGGCCAAGGGCGCGCTGCACGAGTACGAGCAGATCCTGCTGACCAAGAACACCTACTTCCCGCCGGTGGTCCCCCGGTACACGGTCGAGGAGTACCAGCGGCACTACGGGCAGGCGCGGGCGCTGATCGACAGCGCCGAGGCGATCATCCTGCAGTGCGGCGAGCGGTACATGGAGCTGGCCGAGCGCTGGCAGCGGACCGGCCGGCCGTTCACCCGCGAGGACGACGCCGCGATGTACTCGATGATCCAGGTCGCCTCGCGGATGGCGATCGAGGCCACCACCGAGCTGTTCGGCGCGGCCTCGTCCTCGGCCGCCAAGCGCGGCGCCGCGATGCAGCGGCACTTCCGGGACAGCGCCATCTACCTCGGGCACATCTCCGCCCGGCACGACGTCGTCGCGGCCGAGGTCGCCCGGCTGCACTTCGGCCTGCCGGACAACCTGTTCTAGGAGAGCTCGATGACACGACGCGCCACACCGCCGTTCCGCGCCGACCACGTCGGGTCGCTGCTACGACCGGCGGAGTTGCTCTCCGCCAGGGATGACTTCGCGGCCGGGAGGATCGACGCCGGGCAGCTCGCCGTCGTCGAGGACGCCGCGATCAGGGATGCGGTCAAGCTCCAGGAGGGTGTCGGCCTGCAGTCGGCGACCGACGGGGAGTTCCGCCGCGAGCAGTGGCACTCGGACTTCCTCTACGCGATCCCCGGGATCCGGCGGGGCGCGCTCGGGGCGCCGCTGCCGGTCTACCGTCGGGACGGGCAGATCAGCTGGACGCCGAACGCGACCGAGGTCACCGGCCGGGTCCACCTCGAGCGGCCGATTTTCGGCGACCACTTCGGCTTCCTCGCCCGGACCGTCAGCACCGCCACACCGAAGATCACCGTGCCGTCGCCGAGCATGGCGCACTTCCGGGTCGATCTGTCCAGGTCGCCGTACACCGACCCGGCCGAGTACCGGGCCGACATCGCCGCCGTCTACGCGGCCGAGGTCGCCGGGCTGTACGCGCTCGGCTGCCGGTACCTGCAGTTCGACGACACGATCTTCGCGTTCCTGAACGACCCCGCCTGGCGCGCGAACGCGTCCGCCAGCGGGATCGACCCGGACCGCCAGCACGCGATCAACGTCGACGTGATCAACGCAAGCCTGGCGGGAAAGCCCGACGACCTGGCGGTCACCATTCACATGTGCCGCGGCAACTACCGGTCGGCCTGGTTCTCCTCCGGCGGCTACGACTTCGTGGCCGAGGACGTCTTCGGCGGGCTCAAGGTCGACGGGCTCTTCCTCGAGTACGACGACGAGCGGTCGGGGACGTTCGAGCCGCTCCGGTTCGTGCCCGACGACCAGAGCGTGGTGCTCGGGCTGATGACCACCAAGACGCCGGAGCTGGAGTCCAAGGACACGCTCAAGCGGCGGATCGACGAGGCCGCCAAGTACGTCGACCTTGACCGGCTCTGCATCTCCGGACAGTGCGGGTTCGCCTCCACCGTCGAGGGCAACGCGCTCACCATCGACCAGGAGCGGGCCAAGCTCGAGTTGCTGGTCGAGACGGCCGGCGAGGTGTGGGGCTAGGGGCCGGCGGTGGAACCCATCGTGATCACCGACCAGGGGCACTTCTTCACCGGGATGCGAACGCACACCGGGCCGGCCGGCACGACTGTGTACGGGACCCATGTGGAGTATCAGACGCCCCGGTCCGTTCGGAATAATCTTGTGCTTGTCCATGGCGGCGGCGGTCAGGCGCTCGACATGCTGACCACCGCGGACGGGCGGCCGGGCTGGGCCACCCTGTTCCTGCGGGACGGGTTCGCGGTGTACACGGTGGACCGGCCGGGGCTCGGGCGGTCGCCGTACCATCCCGAGATCTACGGTGCGCAGGGGCCTGCCGCGACCTATGAGGGTTTCGTGGCGACGTTCGCGGGGCCCGCCCCGGCCGGGGCGCCGCCGCACACCCAGTGGCCGGGCGGCGGTGGCCGGCGCGATCCGGCCCTGGCGACGTTCCTGGCCTGGCAGGAGCCGCTCCCCGGTGACATCGTGCGGGCGCACGAGGACATGCTGGCCGGGGCGGTCGGGCTGCTTGAGCGGATCGGGCCGTCGGTGCTGCTGACCCACTCGCTCGGCGCCGGGTTCGGCTGGCTGGCGCTGTCGGAGTGCCCGTCGCTGGTCAAGGCGGTGGTGGCGGTCGAGCCGGCCGGGCCCCCGTTCGCCACCCGGCCCGGTCTTGGCGCGTTCTCGCACGGGCTGACGCCGGTGCCGCTGGTGTTCGGGCCAGCCGACTACGAGGGGAAGATCGGCGGGATTCCGATCGCGATCGTCACCGCCGAGTCGTCCGGGCACGGGCCGGCCGATCAGGCGACGGCCGCGTTTCTGCGGTCGTGCGGGGCCGAGGTCGACGAGCTCCGCCTCTCTGAGCTGGGCATTCACGGCAACGGGCACGCGATGATGCTGGAGAAGAACAACGCCGAGATCGCCGCGCTGATCACCGACTGGGTCGTCAAGCACACGTAATGCGGAGGGCTTCTTACCTATGAGCAAAGTGATGTCGGCGGCCGAGGCCGTCGCGGACATCGGGGACGGCGCCAGCCTCGGCGTGGCCGGGTTCGGGGTGTCGCACCGGTACCCGTCGACGCTCATCACCGCGCTGCGCGACCTCGGGCCGACCGGGCTGACCGTGTACTGCAACGGGCTCGGCCAGCCGGGGTTCCCGACCGCGCACATGCTGGCCGACAACCACCAGATCGGGCGCCTGGTCACGTGCTTCTCGGCCCGGCCGGGGGTGGTGTCGGAGGCCGAGAAGCAGATCGAGGCGGGCGAGATGACGCTCGAGATGGTCGCCCAGGGCACGCTGGTGGAGCGGATGCGGGCGGGCGGCGCGGGCATCCCCGCGTTCTACACGCCGACCGGGTACGGGTCCTCGATCGCCGACGGGAAGGACATCCGGTACTTCGACGGGCGGCCGTTTGTGCTCGAGCGGGCCATCACCACGGACTTCGCGCTGATACGGGCGGCCAAGGCGGACCAGATGGGGAACCTGGTCTTCCGCGGCGGGTCGCAGAACTTCAACGTCTCGTTCGCGAAGGCGGCGCGGGTGACGATCGTCGAGGCGGAGGAGATCGTGCCGACCGGGTCGATCCCGCCTTCCGAGGTGGACCTGCCCGGGGTGTTCGTGACCCGGGTGGTGCCGGTGACGGTGCGGATGGACGTGAAGAACCTGCCGATGCGGGTGAACCGGGCGGCCGACTCGGCCCGGCTGTACCTGGGCAAGCCCGCGCTGACGCGCGAGGAGATCGGGCGGCGGGTCGCGGCGCTGATGCCGGACGGCGCGGTGGTGAACCTCGGGGCGGGGCTGCCGACCCAGGTGGCGAACTTCATCGCCGGGCGGCCGGTGATCCTGCACAGCGAGAACGGGATACTGAACTACGGCTCGTTCGCGCGGGGGGATGACTTCGACCCGGACCTGCACGACGCGGGCGGGTACTTCGTGACGCTGCGGGACGGGGCGTCGTTCTTCGACTCGGTGACCTCGTTCGAGATCGCCCGCGGCGGGCGGCTGCACGCGGTGGTGCTCGGCACCTACCAGGTCGGCGGCAACGGCGACCTGGCCAACTGGTCGGTGCCGGGCATGACCGGCGGCGGCGTCGGCGGCGCGATGGACCTCGCGGCCGGGGCGCGGAACGTGTTCGCGATGCTCGAGCACACCGACTCGAAGGGGCGGCCCAAGCTGGTCGAGCGGTGCTCGTTCCCGCTGACGGCGCCTGCGTGCGTGGACGCGATCATCACCGACCTGGCGCTGCTGCGGCGGCCGTCCCGGTCCTCCCGGTTCGTGCTCGAGGAGATCGCGGCCGGGTTCACGGTCGACGAGGTGCTGTCGCTGACCGGGATGGCGGTTTCCGTCGCCGACGAGGTGCTCGTGATGCAGGAGTGCTGGATGTAACGTCACCGTCGCGGCCGCCTTGTGGGCCGAATGCGCACTTGGGCTCACTCTTGCCGGCCCAAATGCGCAATCTGTCAAGTCGAAAACCGGTACCGTCCGCAACACGGGAGAAAACGCTGTATCCGCCGCTAGGGATAGACGGATCGAACATCTTGACCACATCGGAACTATACGCCTTTTGTCCCGTTTGGGCGGTCTCGGCTGTATGCGACTCTGACTTTCCCCTGACTTACAGGGGTGGGGCAACGACCTATGAAGGCGTTGCGTTAGGGTGCATCCGCTGGTTCGTCGCGGGTCTTTACCTGAGTGAGTCTGCGAACTCCTGCCAGGCGGCGGCGGTGAAGCCCAGCGTTCCGCCATCGCGGTTGGTCGTATCGCGCACCAGGACCGCGCCGTTGCCGCTGGCTGTCTCTACGCACGCTCCGCCGTTGCTATCGCTGTAAGTGGACTTTCGCCAATCCATAGTTCCGCCGCCTGTTCGATCAGTGTCAGTGACTCTGACGCGCGCCACGCCTCTGCACGAAGCGTATCGAACACGCGCCCTAGCGACGAGCGGGTTTCCTCGTCTGTCCACACGTTGCCGGACACGATCGTTTCCGAGTACGCGGCTGCATCGGTCAGTATGACGCCATGCGCGCCGGAAGGTATCGCCACGGCCGGGACGACTTGGATCGTGACGCGCAGACGGCCGGCCAGCGTGACGAGCTGGCGTAGCTGCGCGGCCATGATCTCTGGGGAACCGACGAGGCGGTACAGCGATAGCTGGTCTATCAGGAAAAGCGTCGGTATCTCGCGGGCGAACAGGCGCTTCTGCCGCGCCATGCGCCCGGCTAGGCGAGTGGCCACGATCTCGTCGGTCACGTCCGGATGAACGGACAGCAGTTCCCGCGCGTACTCCTCGGTTTGCAGGAAGCCCGTCAGGATCGAGGGGCACCAGTCACGCAGCGACGAGGCGCTGTCTTCCTCTTCGGTCCAGGACCGGAAGCCGGGAGGCGCCCAGCTGCGACTGTCGCGGTAGTACTCGGAGAACCATTCTCGGCGTTCGGGGAAGGCCTCGTCGCACTTGGCGGCGATTAGCTCCGTCGGCGGGCGGACGCCGCGCTCGATCCGTGACCAGTGGCCGGCGTCTATGCCAGTGCGCTCCTCAAGCTGGGGCAGCGACCACCCGCGCGCCACCCGTTCCTTCTTAACCTGCTTGCCGAAGTGTGCCAGCGGGTTAACCGATATGTCTGCCATGAACCTAGGTTGACACAGCATCGCGCGACCGTCACTAGGCGTTCCATATTGGTCACATGTCCCGCTGCCGCTGACGGAACGGCGCGCTGGTAACGCGCTGGCAGCGGGACGCGCCATCTTCGACCGAGGGAAGGGCCATGGGCGGCAGTGACAACCTCACCGCGATGAACGATCCGGATTTCCTAGCCGAGTACGGCCGCGTGCGAGACGCGCTCGAGGCGCTGACCGAACGTATGCGGAAGCTGACCGAGGAATTCGACAGGAGGGCGGGCGCGAAATGGGCAACGGCCAGCTAGGGATACTGACGCTTCCCCGTCTGCTGGCGGTCGAAGTGCTGCTAGCCGAACCAGAGGCGCTGCAAGACGACGTGCTCGAATCCTGCCTTTACATCTTGCGCGGGCGGCTGCAGGGGAACGCCGACGATGACTAGTAATCCAGCCGCAGACCGTGATCTTGCCCACCGCCACCACTGCGATAACGAGCAAGGTCGCTCAGCGCGGCCGGAGGACGGGGGGCGCCGCGCGCAACCGCTCGGCACCCCGCCATCTACTCTGACTTACGGATACCAGCCCTAAAAAGTTCGAACCAGCAGGCCGCTAATTTTCAGTTTCTTCCCGTCTGGCAGATTCGGGCAGGTTCGGCAGGTGCCGCCGCCAGGGAGCGGCACCCGGCCCGGCTAGCGGCGGCGTCTAATTGCCAACACGCCGGCCACCAGGCCGAGCACGATGATAACTATACCGATCAGCAGGCCAACATTCATTTACGTAATCCTTACTTGGTCGGTCAGAAAACACCGCAGGCGAGCCCTGCGCCGGTGTCACAGGCGACCCACGTCGGCGCCGCGCTTAGCTCTGTCCTGCATCCTCCTCCGCGCTACGAACGCGAAGACGGTCGCCGCGAGCAAGCTACCGGTGGCAGTTCCCACGAGCGCACTGGGATTGAAAGGGTGACCCCCGGCCCACTCGCCAAGGAGCGCGCCAACCATGCAGCCTGCCACGGCGGACCCGTCCCAGATCAACACGAACTGCCAGGTTCGGAGCCCGCTCAGCCAGGCTTCTGCTCTCCTGCGCCAAACCCGCATTTGCACCACATGTCTCTCGGGAGTCGCTCCAACTACCCCCGTACCGCCGATTCATGTGTGCGGCCCCACCTGGGTCTCAGCATTTGATCACTAAGCGCGGCTGGAGTACTAGAGAGCGCGCCGACGCGGCGGCGTGGTCCCTTTTGCCGACCGCGGGGCTGATTCATAGTTCCGAAGTTCCACTCTCGCGCGTCTGCGCATATGGAGGAGACTTTGGAACTTTGGAAACGATCACAGAAAAACGTCGCGATGAGTGATTGTCTCATTGTCTCGCCCTCGCGCGTGTCTGCACGTATCGGGTGAGACGAGACGATGAGACGACCGGCAGGCAGGTGCAAAGTGCAAGCGCAAGCCTCGCGCGTCCGCACGTAAAGCGGCTAGCGGTCGTTGCACTTGCACTTTGCACTAACCCGGCGTCCGCACCATCAGAGATGGTCACGGTGCGTGATCGTCCCATCGTCCCACTCTCGCGCGCGTCTGCACGTATCGGGCGGAACGGGACGATGGGACGAACGATGGGACGATGACGGAACGCAGCGAACGTGACGGAAGGACGCGGATAGGCCGCGCGGCAAGCCGCGCACCCCGCCCGGCATTGCCGGGCGGGGTCTTTACTATCGCGGCGTGTCCTTCCTGCTCTTTTCCGGCTTGCTCCACTCCGCGTATTCCTCGTCGAGCACCGCGATTGCGCGGGCGGCGGCGGACGGGACGAGGTGACCGTAAATCCGGTACGTCACCCGCACGTCACGGTGCCCTAGCCAGTGCGCCACGTCGGTAATCGGAACGCCCTTGCCCAGCATCGCGGACGCGAACGCGTGACGCAGCGAATGCGGCGTGAACCCCTCCGGAACCCCCGCTATCTTCGCCGCGCTCGTGAACCGCTCGTAGACGGTGCCGTAACGCTGGTATGCCCGGTCTCCGTTCCCCGGCATGAGCGGGCCGTCCGCAAGGTCCTTAACCATGTCCCACAGCCACGTCGGAACGGGGATGTCGCGGAATTCGCCCCGCTTGCGCTTCTTGAGCGGCCCGGTCTCCTTGCCGTCCCGCGTGGCCTGCTGGCACACGCGCAGGATCGTGCCGTCATCCCGGAAGTCTTTCTTCTCGACCGCTAGCGCCTCCTCGATGCGAAGTCCGCAACCGCGCATGAGCCACACGCAGATACCCGCCCCTAGCGCTCCCTTACCGCCGTCCGCGACGAATCTGACCTGCGCGTGAGACGGGAAAACGAAATCCGTGCGGTCGTGCTTCGTGCCGTTATCGGCAAGCTCGATCCCGCCCAGCCGGTGCTCACGGATCTTCCCCGCCTTGACCGCCTCGCCGCAGGTGCCCGTGATGACCATCCGCGCGATGCGGCGGACGGAAATGCTCATGTCCTTCATCACGACCGTGAGCAGGTCGAGCACCCCGTCACGGTCGTTCGCCACGCGGGCAATCGCGGAATCGCCGTATACCGGCCTGACGTGCGTGCGGTAGGCGCTCAGGTACGAATCACGGGAACGATCGCTAACCGGAAGGTGCGAGATGTGAGCTTCGGCCGCCTCACCGAAGTTCGCCTTCCCCGCCGTCGTGTAGTCGGCGAATGTCTTGTCCCCGGCGCGCTTGTCCACGGTCAGCTTCGGCTGCGCGTCCTGCGCCAGCTTCCGGCCGCTCCCGTAGACGGTGCGCCCGTTGCGGACCTCGTCCTTGAAGCTGCGCTCACGCTGCTTGCCGTCCGCCCGTAGCGCAGCGTCCACGCGTGCGCGCACTTCTCAGGGTCGGCACACGTGTGCTGGCACGTGCCGGAACCGCACGCCTTGTTAGAGTCGAGCTTGTGGCCGGCCATGTCGCACTTCTTGAAGACCACCCCGGTACGGTTCAGAGCTAGCGCCATGTCTGCCACTCCCTGACTTTACGATGACTGCCACCGTGATCGCAGGCGATCTAGCTGCGATAACAGCCACCGTAAGACAGATTGCGCATTCGGCTTGCTGGGGTGGGGTGGGGTGGGGTGGAGGCGCGGGGCGGGTCGCTACTTGGCTAGGCCGAGGAGGCGGGCGGCGTTGTGCTTGAAGATGCCGGGCTTGACCTCGTCGCGGATCGCGATCTTCTCGAAGTCGGCCATCCAGCGCTCCGGGGTGAGGACGGGGAAGTCGGTGCCGAACAGGACCTTGTCCTTGAGCAGCGTGTTGGCGTACTGGACGAGGATCGGGGCGAAGTACTTGGGCGACCAGCCGGACAGGTCGATGTAGACCTGGGGCTTGTGGGTGGCGACCGAGAGCGCCTCCTCCTGCCAGGGGAACGACGGGTGGGCGAGGATGATCGGCATGTCGGGGAAGTCCACCGCCACGTCGTCGAGGTGGATCGGGTTGGAGTAGGCCAGCCGGATGCCGCCGCCGCCGCGGGTGCCCGCGCCCGCGCCGGTCTGCCCGGTGTGGAAAAGCGCGGGCAGCCCGGCCGCCTCGATGACCTCGTAGACCGGGTAGGCCATCCGGTCGTTGGGGAGGAACGCCTGCGAGCTGGGGTGGAACTTGAACCCCTTGACGCCGTACTCCTCGATCTGGCGCTTGGCCATTGTGACCGCCTCGGCGCCGCGGTGCGGGTCGACCGAGCCGAACGGGATGATCACGTCGGCGTGCTCGCGCGCCCGCTCGGCGATCTCCTCCGGGGTGGCGCGGGCCGGGTCCTCGGGCTGGTCCTTGACGTCGATGGTGAACGTCACCGCCGCCATCTTCCGCTCGCGGTAGTACGCGGCCAGATCATCGACGGTGAACGAGGCCGCCGCGGTCTTGAAGTAGGCGGCCATCGCGGCCAGCTGCTCATTGTCTTCCGGCTTGACCGGCGGCGCGCTGACCGACCGGTGCACATGCGTGTGCACGTCGATCGCGACCAAACTGTCGATGTCCATGGCCGTGATTATCCCGGCGCCATTTCCGCTCGTCATGCAGTGATCACGCCAATATCTGGCACCATCAACTTGTGGGAGACGCGAGCGACTGGACGTTCGACACGCGACTCGTGCGTGCGTTCCGGCCGTCGGCCGGCCGCGCGGTCAACCCTGATGCGTGGCCCGCGACCGTTCCGGCCGCTGCGCAGCTGCTCCGCGAGGGGCTTGAGCTACCGCCGGGGATCACGATCCTGGTCGGCGAGAACGGGTCGGGGAAGTCCACCGTGGTCGAGTTGCTGGCCGAGGCGTACGGGCTCAACCCGCAGGGCGGGTCGATCCTCGCCTCGTCCCTCCCGCCCCGGGTCAGGGCGAGCGAGCCGGACGCGGGGATGCGGCTGTTCGTCGAGCGGGGGCCGGCCGGGCGGGCGGCGTGGGCGTACTTCCTGCGGGCCGACACCATGCACTCGCTCTACACGTTCCTCGAACAGCATCCCGGCCGCGGCGGGCCCGAGCGGCTGCACGAGCTCAGCCACGGCCAGGGGTTCCTCGAGATCCTGCGGACCCGGGCCAACCAGCGCGGCTTCTACCTGATGGACGAGCCGGACTCGCCGCTGTCCTTCGTCGCCAGCCTCGGCCTGGTCGCGCTGCTGCACGACCTCGCGGTCGAGCAGTCCCAGGTGGTCGTGGCCACCCACTCCCCCATCGTCGCCGCCGTCCCCGGCGCGCGGGTGCTCGAGCTCGGCGACTGGGGCATCCGCGAGGCTCAGTGGGCCGACCTGGAGATCGTTCACTCCTGGCGCGACTTCCTCAACGACCCCGCTCAGTACCTGCGCTACCTGCTCTCCGAGGACCAGTAGGGGCGCCGCGCCGGGGGCGGTTAGACGGACTGCCGGGAAACTGCTGCGGCTAGGCGGGCGGCGCCGACGGCGGTCAGCCAGGCGGCTGGGGCCGGGCGGAGCGGGAGGCCGAGGGCGTCGGCCAGCAGGTCGCGCCAGGCCGGGTGGGCGGCGCCGCCGCCGCCGAGAACGACGCTGCGCGGGTCGTGGCCGGCCGCCCGGAGGTCGTCGAGGCGCTCCCTGAGCAGGGCGGCGACGCCGTCGAGGGCGGAGCGGAGCAAGTCCTCGCGCTGATGGGCGAGGGTGAGGCCGGTCCAGGCGCCGGTCGCGGCCGGGTCCCAGCGCTCCGGGGTCAGGCGGGGCACGAAGACCGGGGCGTCCGGGCTGGCGGGGCGGGCGGCCGCGTCGTACAGGTCCGCCCAGGAGACGTTCAGCAGTGTGCGGACCCAGTTCAGGGTCACCCCCACGTTCTGCGCCGGCGCCAGCCGGTAGTAGCCGTCGCCGACCGCGCGGTACAGGTTGGTAGCGGCCGTCGGCCTGAACTCGCTCTCCGGGACCGCCCACTGGCCGCCGCTGCCGAGCGTGAGCATCGCCTCGTCGGGGCCGAGGCCCGCCGCGTAGAGGGCGGCGGCGGTGTCGGCGGCGCCGACGGCCACTGCGATGCCCGGCGGCAGGCCGAGCTCGGCGGCGGGCCGCGGGAGCAGGGCACCCGACGGCCGGGCCGAGCCGCGCACCGGCGGGAGCTTGTCGCGGGGAAGGCCGAGCGCGGCGATGAGGTCATCCGCCCAGGCGTCCCGTTCCAGGTCGAACAGGAGCGTTCCTGAGGCGTCGGTCGGGTCGGTGGCGGCCTCGCCGGTCATCTGCAGCCGGATCCAGTCCTTGGGCTGCAGCGCCCACCGGGCGGCGGCGACGTTCTCCGGCTCGTGCTGCGCTAGCCAGCGGAGGATCGGGCCGGCCATCCCGGCCGAGGGGCGGTTGCCCAGGCTGGCTGTGAGCGCTGCGAGCAACTCCGGATAGCGGTCGGCCTCGTCGGCGGCCCGCTGGTCGAGCCAGAGGATCGCCGGCCGCACCGCGCCGCCGTCGGCGTGGGCGGCAGCGGCGTGGGCGGCGTGGGCTGCGGCGTGGGCGGCGGCGGGGCGAGCAAGGACTAGACCGTGCATCTGGCCGGCCACCGCGAGGCCGACGATCTCGGCGCCTATGGCCTGGGCGACCGCCTGGCGGACGGCGCGGCAGGTCGCGCGCCACCAGTCGCCGGGGTCGGACTCGGCCCGCCCGGCGGACGGCACCAGTACCGGGTACTCGGCCCGGCCGCGGCCGAGGACTCGGCCGTCGCGGGCTCCGTCGTCGCGGGTCCCGTCGTCGTCGACCCCTTCGACGAGGCTGACCACGAGGACCTTGACGCCGCTGGTCCCGAGGTCGACCCCGAGAACCGCACGCCGCCCAGTCACAACCCTATTCTCTATTGCACGGCGTCCTCGGTGCGCCGGGCTTCGACGTAGATCGTGCCCCCTGATCGGGCGGCGACCTCGACGGCGGACCCGACGAGGGCCACCGGAAGCGCGGCAACCGCCGCCGCGAGGGCGTACAGCCGGACGCCGGGACGCGCCGCCGCCTGCCGCGCCTCGGTCCGGCGGATCGCGTCGTACAGGTCGGGATGCCCGGGCAACCGCCCGACGAGACCGTGCAGCCAGCCGAAGAGGACCTGACCGCCGCGCAGGTAGCTCACTCGCTCGACCCGGAATCCGAGCGCCTCGATCTGGGACAGCAGCGCCGGAGGGCTGATGTGCACCAGGTGGCGGGGCAGGTCGAGGGCTAGCCAGTAGTCCCCGAACAGCCGGGCCTGCAGGCTCGTCGCGTTGGGCACGGCGACAACGAGCACTCCGCCGGGGGCGACGAGCTTCGACGCGTGCCGGAGCGAGCGGACCGGCCGGCGGAGGTGCTCAAGCGAATGCCAGAAGATGACCGCCGACCAGGTACCGGTCATCTCCTCGAATTCCACGGCGCGCACGTGCGGGTGGTTTTCGGCGGCGTACGGATCGACGCCGACCGCCTCCCGGCCATGCCGCCTGAAGGCCGCGATGAGCGTCCCGTCGCCGGCCCCGACGTCGAGGATCGGCCCGGCCGGCAGCACCCGCTGCAGGCGGTTGGCCAGGGTTGACCGGGTTCGCTTCAGTATCTTGTCGCCCAGACCGGAGAACCGGCCCTCCTCGGGGCGGTACCAGGGCGCGTAGGCCTCGCCGAGCTGCTCGTCACTCGGCCACGGCGAGGTGGTCGCCACTCCGCAGCGCGAGCACCGGATCCGGCCGGGACGGTGCCCGTCCTCCCCGCCGAAGCGGTGCCCGCACCAGGCGCACTCGTCCGCCGGTGGCGCCGCGGTCCGTGAATACGCCAGGGCGGGGTTGGCTTCCCGGCGCGGGTCATTCCGGGGCGCGCTCGCGCTTGCTCCCGCGCTCAAGCCGGCGGCCGGCTGTGCGGATGACAGATAGATCAGCCCCTTGACGACCGATTGCGCGGCGGGCGCTGTGCGCGATGAGCGCATCCGCCCGGCTCACGCCAGTTTCCGGATTTCCGCGTGCACAATACCATCACGGCGGGAACCTTGGCCGCGGCTTTGGCGACGGGCTCGATAGGCAAGCCCCGTGCCCGGGCGAGCGGTAGGGTTTCGACATGGGCGATAAGCGTCTCGACGACGCCGGCGCTATGGCGGAGCAGCGAACGCAGGAACTGTCGGATCCGATCCAAGACATGCCCGACCGGGCTGACCCTGGTGACGATACCGGGAGTGGCGCGGCCCGCCCGAGAATACGTCGCGGCTGGGCGGCGCTGGCGTGGATTGCGGGCGGCATAGCACTTTATGCACTACTTCTGAAGATTTCACTCACCCAGCAGGTGACATCCGATTCGGCGAATAACGCGCTGCAAGCCTGGGACATGATGCACGGCAACCCCTCGCTGCACGGCTGGATACTCGGCGATGTCACCTTTTATACTTTTGAACTCCCGCTGTTTGGCGTTATCGAACTTTTTTTTGGGCTGCACACCATTGCCGTGCACGTGTCCATGGCGCTGATTTTCCTGATCGTCGCGGGATGCGCCGCCGCCATCGCCGTGACCGGCAGCCATGGCCCGTCGCGGGGGGCCCGGGCGGCGGTCGTGGTGGCCGTTCTCGCCGCCCCGATCCTCACCGCCTCGGATGCGTGGATCGCGCTCGGTCTACCCGATCACTTCGGCACCGGCGTCTTCCTGCTGGTCTCGTTCCTGCTGATCGACCGCGCGGCCGCCGGGCGCTATACGGCGCCGCTGCTCTGCGCGATCTTGTGCGCCGGGCAGATCAGCGACGTGACCGTCCGCTACGTCGCCGTGCCCGCCATCGCCCTGGTCTGCGCCTACCAGATGGCGGTCGAGCGCAAGCTTATGACCCGAGACGGAGCGAACCTGCTGGCGGCCCTGCTGTCGGTGCCGCTGGCCCTGGCGATCCGCCGCGCGATGCTGCACTTCGGCTGGTACCTGATGGTGGCCCCGAATACCAAGATTGCGCCGGTCGGCCACTGGCCGCATAACATCGCGATCACCTGGGTCGCCGTCCGCGAACTGTTCGGCGCGGCGGATGGAGGCGCCCGGCCGGCTGGAAGCACGGTCATCTTCGGCTACGCCTGCCTGCTGGTCGTGGCGATCGGCATGCTGCGGGTGCTCTGGCGCTGGCGCACCGCGCGCCGGGTCGAGCAGGTGCTGCTGGTCGCGATCGCCGCCATTGTCGCCCTGTACACGTTTTCCACGCTGGCCTCCCCCCGTTCACCCCACGATCTCCTCCCCGTGCTGCAGTGCGGGGCGGCGCTCGCGGCCCGGGCCCTGGTGCCTGACCGCATCACCGCCCGGCTGACGGCCCTCGCCGTGAGCGGCCTCGCCGCCGTGGCCGCGCTGCTTCCGCTGGCGCTGGCAGCGGCGCCGCCGCCGGTCGAGACGTCGACCCCGGTGCAGCTGAGCGCGTGGTTGTCCGCGCACGGATTGCGCTACGGGCTCGCGGGCTACTGGGACGGCTCGGCGGTTAGCGTGCAGTCCGGCAACCAGGTGCAGATCGGCACGATCGAGGTGGTGGACGGCCGCAAGATCACGCCGTACCCCTGGGAGGCGGACCTGCTCTGGTTCGACCCTGCTAAGCACTACGCGAACTTCGTCGTCATCGATGTCGTTGAGGGCCAGGGCCTGGGCTCGAACGTTGAACGGATCTTCGGCCAGCCGGCCAGCACGCACCGCCTGGGGACGCGGGAAATCCTTATCTACCGCAAGAACCTGCTCCTGCAGGTGCGGCCGGCCAGGCTTCCGGCCACCAACTGACCCGGCCGCCTACGGCTTGGAGAGCACGACGAGGACGAGTCCCGACACCACCAGGGTCGTGCCCGCCCAGGTCAGCAGGTTGGCACGCTCGTGCAGGACGAGGATGCTCGCGGTCAAGATCACCAGGTAGCCGAGCGCGTTGAACGGATAGGCGAGGCTGAGCGGGACCCGGGACAGGGCGGCCAGCCAGACCACGGCCGAGATCGCGAAGACCGCGAGACCGACCAGCACCCAGGGGGTGGTGGCGGCGGCGACCGCCAGCGAGCCGCCCGAGCCGCGCGCCCGCGCGGTCGCTAGCTGCATGCCGTGCTTGAGCATGAGCTGCCCGGTCGACGCCGCGATCACGGAGCACAGCACCAGCGCCAGGCTTCCTGCGGTCAAGTGACGCTTCCCTTCCGGGACCTTCGCAGTGACCTGATTCTCCAGGTCGGACGAGTTCCGCATTCGTCGCCGCTCCCCTCGGTTGGCGTGCCAACCGGTTAGGCGCGGAGTTCTCCGCCGGCCGCCCCGGCTGGGGCTTCCGCCGCCGGGCCGGGCGCCGGAGCCCCGGCGGCCATCGTCCCCGGCTCGAAATCCAGGTAGTCGCAGCGACGGAGCCCGTGTCGGTTGAGTCGGTAGTCCACGCAGGTCTGCAGCACGCCGAGACCGTAGCGGACACTGCGCTTGAGGTTAATCGAAGACGAGTCGGTCTCGTAGCGGGTTGGGCACGAAAGCTCGCCGATCCTCGCGCCGGCGACGACGGCCTGGGCGATGATGTGATTGTCGAAGATGAAGTCGTCGGAATTGCGCTCAAACGGCAGGCTCGCGAGGAGCGTGTTGCTGAAGGCGCGCAGCCCGGTGTGGTACTCCGACAGTTTCTGGCTGAGCGCGATGTTCTCCACGAACGTCAGAAACCGGTTCGAGATGTACTTATACCGGGGCATGCCGCGGGCGACCGAGTTCTGCGCCAGGATGCGCGACCCGAGCACCATGTCGTACTCGCCGTAAGCGATCATCGCCGCCATGGCCGGGACCAGCAGCGGCGAATACTGATAGTCCGGATGCACCATGACGATGACGTCGGCGCCGAGGTCGATCGCCTGCCGGTAGCACGTCTTCTGATTGCCGCCGTAGCCCTTGTTGACCTCGTGGCAGATCGGCTCAAGGCCGAGCTCCCGGGCGAGCGTGACGGTTCGGTCGGTGCTGGCGTCGTCGACCAGCACGACATCGTCGATGACATTTCTGTCCAGCTCCGTGAGCGTACGCGAAAGCGTGCTCTCCGCATTATAAGCAGGCAAAATAACGCTCACCCGACGGGAGTTGATCACGCGGCAAGTATACAAATCACGCACATAGATGACACGAGAAACCATTACTCTTAGTGAATAATGAAGACTCATTAGTGAATAGCGAAGGCGCTTGCACTGCCAGGCGGCACTGGGTCACGCTGCGGCGCATCACGCGCACTGGCCAACCCCGGGCGACGGACCCTGGGAGTCGGGCGTCGTCGCCCGGGACGACCACGCGCTTCCGCCGCCCGCCACCGCACATCATCACATGAAGTGATTTGACGGATGCATTCCGCAAGAACTACTCTTTGTACCATGATGATTACGAATGGTAATACCTGGGGCTGAGGGCGCGCGCGGATTACCTGGCGCGGAGCGTCAGCAGCGCCTCGGTCCACTTCTGGAGCTCGTCGAGCATGGCGGTGGCCGCCTGCTCCATCTCCTCGGTCGACTTGAACCGCCGGTCCTCGTCCAGGTGCTTGAAGACGAACGGGATGTTGACCGCCTCGGTCATCGGCACGACCTTGACCGTGGTGAGGACCTGCTTGAGCATCTGGGTGGCCCGGGTGCCCGCGGCGATGCCGCCGTAGCTGACGATGCCGGCCGCCTTGTGCGCCCACTCCTGGGACAGGTAGTCGATCGCGTTCTTGGTCGCGGCGTTGAACGAGTAGTTGTACTCGGGGGTCACGAAGATGAACGCGTCGGAGGCGTCCGCCAGCGCCGACCAGTCCTTGGTGTGCTGGTGGACGTACTGCTTCAGCCGCGGGTGGTTCGGCTCGTCGTACATCGGCAGGTTGAGCTCCGCCAGGTCGGTCACCTCGACGTCGAAGCCGCCGTGCTCGCGGGCGCGCTCGATGATCCATTCGGCCACGGACGGCCCGACGCGGCCGGGCCGGGTCGAGCCGATGATGACACGCAATACGGGCTTGGCCACGCGTAACCTCCGAGGCGGGTGGGGGGAAGTCTCGCTTTACATGACGTGTCATGCCAACCAAGTCCGGGTCGGTTGTGTTCCCGGTCGGCGTCGTCAGTTGAACGTGAGCACCGGCTTGATCGTAGCGCCCGACAGGGAGTCCGCCTCCCAGGCCACGGCTGCCTGGATCTTCACGCGTTTTCCGCTCTCTCGGGGTGAGCCTTGCGGACTGACAGCCGGCCGGGTCCGTTCGGAAAACTCATGATGTTGACTTTGACTTTGCGGTGACGCGGTTGACGAAGCGGGCGAGCTGGGCGCCGAGCGCGAGGTCGTCCACGCCGATCGAGCCGATCTGCGAGATGTGATTGTGCCCCTCGGACCAGACCACCTGCGGCACCGACCCGTGCCGGGCGAACCAGGCGGCGGTCAGGGCGGCCACCTGGGCGTGGCTGAACGGCGGGTCCTGCTCGGCGACGGCGAACAGCAGCGGGACCTGCAGGTCGAGGAGGCCGTCGAGGGTGGAGACGGCCGCCGACGGGGCGTCGCCGAAGTACGGGCGCTCGAGCTCGCCGCGGGCGTCGGCGTCGGGGATCGTGTAGAAGCCGGACAGCAGCCCGGCCCCGCGGACGCCGTCGAGGGAGCCGCCGCCCTGGCCGACGAGGTAGGAGGCGACGTGCACGCAGCCGGCCGAGTGGCCGGCCACCACGATGCGGTCCGGGTCGCCGCCGTACCGGGCGATGTTGTCGCGGAGCCATTGCACTGCGCCGGCGACGTCCTGGGCTCCGGCCGGCCAGCGGTGCCCGGGGGCGAGCCGGTAGGTCATGGTGACGCCGACGAAGCCGTTGCGGACCGCCCACGCGCCGATGTGGTCGTACATCGGGGTGCCGGGCACGTGCTTGTCGCCGCCGGTGAAACCGCCGCCGTGCACGAACAGCACGACCGGGGCCTTGCCCCCTTCTGCTTCGGCGCCGGACGTGTGCACGTCGAGGCGGTGCCGCTGGTGGCCGCCGTAGCGCTGGTCGCGGTCGATCGCGGGGGCGGTGTAGCCGGTCTTCTGGTGGAACGGCGTCAGCAGCGCCCAGCTGCCCTGGACCAGCTCCGGGGTGATCATCGGGCCCATCGCGGTCAGCTGCGCGATGACGTCCGGGGGAAGTTGCTCGGTCACGGTCCAGGTGCCTTTCGCTGCGCGGCCGGGTCAGAGTCGCGATCCAGTATGCGCCGGTATGACGGGTACCTCTAGATGCCGGGACCACAACCGGGCGGCCGTCGAAAGTCAGGAATTACGCAGCGCCGGGCGGGGCACATCAACTGTATGTAACTATCGGCTCACAGTTGAGAGGCCCGCATATGACATCAAGTTGGCTGGCTTCGTTCGTGCTCATCGTTGTCTTGCTCGGGATCGGAGGGCTTCTCACCGGCGGAATCTGGGTTGCGCTGCTGTTCCTGTCGCGCTGGGACACTCGGCGTGACGAGCAGGTGCGCCAGTGAGCGGGCATCCGGGGCGCCGGCGCTACCTCCCGTCGCCGGGATCGCCGGGGCCGAGGGCGGCGCGCTCGTAGTCGGGGACGTGCGAGGAGACCGCGGGGGCGGGGGGCTCGTAGGCCGGGATCTCGTGCGGTGAGACCGCGGCGACCGCGTCGGTGCCGACCACCGCCGGGTCGATGACGAGCGCGACCATCCGGCTCTCGGCCGTCTGGCGTGATGTCACGGCTTGGGCCTGCGGCGCGCCCGCTCCGTTCGGGGCGGCGGCGGCCGGCAGGCTCGACGCCTCCGGCGCGCCCGCGACGACGTGCGGGGCGAGCATCTGGTCCTCGGGCAGGGCCATCAGCGTCTCCGGCTGGACCCGGTGGTCGTAGACGAGCTCGAAGCTGATCTCGTCGCCGACGCTGGTGCCGTCGGTCCGTGACCGGGACTCCGAGCGGGTGTGGCTGGTCTCCTCGGTGTTGGTCACCGACTGGGTCTTCGAATCGCTGGTGTGCTCGGCGGAGAACTTCGTCCTGGTCTTGACCGTGTCCATGACCGGCTTGCCGCCGCCGGTGGAAATCGACGATCGGCTGCCGCCGCCGCCGTTG
>DATCGA010000701.1:0-2533 GCA_036509215.1 Trebonia sp. | reverse complement strand
CCGAGGAAGTCGCACCCGGTGCAGCGCAGCCACTGCGGAAACACGCGGGCGGGCACGCCGAGATCGTTGCCCTCGGTGGAGAAGCTGAGCCGCTTCGGCTGCCACGGGTGCGGGCGGAGCTGGGTCCGTGGCGAGTGCAGGAACCGACGGACCACCTCGCGCAGCCGCGGCGCGTGAATCTGCGGCGGGTCACCGTCGCGGCGACGCCAGATCTGGTCCCAATCGTCGAGACCGGTCGGCATGATCGTGAACTGGGGAAGGTCCATGATGGCACCGGGGCCGTAGGTGTAGAGCAGGCTGGAGGGCCGGCCAGAGCCAACCTTGGCGCGATTGTGCTTGGCCTGCTTGGCCTGCGCCTGCTCGGCGTCGCCAAGCGGGTTGAGCGCCTGGGTCTCGTCGTAGATGTAGTCGAGCTGCTCGCTCACGATGCGCCCTCCGGCCTGAACTCCCACTGCGGCGTGCCGGGCGGCGCCTGGTAGACCAGCCGCCCTTCGATGGGGCTGACCAGCAGGTTGATCTCCGGCTGTACCTCGCGCATGGAGTTGGCGACGACGAACGGCGGCGCGTCTAGGTCCCCCATCGTGGCCCGCGCGTTCTCCGGGCTCATCATCAGCGGGTCATATTTCGCCTCGTCGTTGACCCGCTCGTAGACGAGCGTCTTGCGCAGGTTGGTCACGTGCTTGCGCTGGTCGACCCAGCGGTCCAGCCGGTTGATCAGCCGCTGCCGTGCGAGCTCGGCGTCGGCCTCTTCGGCCGCGCGCCCGGCCCGGGCGACGAGCGCGTCGATGAGCCGGACGGCGAAGTCGCGCTGGTCCTCGATCCGGCTCGCGCCGTGCTCGGGCGAGAGCCCCGACACCACGCCGGCCTGGCCCGCCTGCAGCACCCGGGCGGCGGAGACCAGCACCCCGTCGAGGCCGCGTTCCAATGAGGTGACGGAGAACGGGGTGACCGAGAGCGCCTCCACCTGGGAGTAGAACGTCTCGTGGTAGTGCCGGAACTGCTCGAAGTGGGCGAGGTCGCGGGGCCTGGCCCAGTTGCCGAGGGCGACGACCAGACCCGGCTTGTCGCGGTCCCGGCCGACCCGGGAGGAGGCCTGGATGTACTCGGCGGTGTTCTTCGGCTGGCCGACCACGAGCATCAGGCCGAGCCGGGTGACGTCCACGCCGACCTGGAGCATCGAGGTGGCGAGGACCACGTCGAAGGGCGCCGCCTCGCGGGCGGGCGTGAGCTTGTCCGCCTGCCGCAGCGCGGCCAGCGCCCGCTTGCCCGCCGCGGAGTCGAATGCGGGGTCAAACGGGACGGCCATCTGGTCGAGGGTCCCGGTAATGTCCGCGCTGGCGACCCGCGAGGTGAGCTCGGCGACGTGCAGCGCGCCGTAGTCAGTGCCGAACCGCCTGGGCAGCCGAGACCAGGGGCGGCCCTTGGCGAGGGCGGTCTGAATGTCGTCGCCAAGGTAGCGGGCCAGGCCGGCCAGTTCGCGGGTGGCGCTGAAGTACCCGACCAGCGTCAGGTAAGGGTCGGCGTCGCTGCCAGCCGCTTCGTTGTCGGTCCCCGCATCACCGGACCGGTCGAGCAGCAGCTGCCCGGCGGCCAGCAGCACCTCGCTGATCCGGATCTCCGCCGTGGTGAGCCGGATGCCGCTGGTGGAGATGCCGATGTATCGCCGCCCGGGATGCTTCTCGGTGACCGGTTCCTCGCGGGAGAAGAACGTCCGGCCGGCGTCGAGGACCAGCGGCGGGAAGATCGTCACGGACCGCCCGTAGAGCGCACGGACCTGCTCGTGCGAGTTCCGGGCGGTGGCGGTGGAGGCGACAAGCAGCGGCCTGGCGGGCAGTCCGGCGGGGGTGCGCCAGGAGGTGAGCGCGTCGATCGCGACCTCGAACAGGCCGACTGTGGTGCCGAGCGCGCCGGTGATCAGGTGCAGCTCGTCCTGGATGATGAGGTCGGGCGGCCGCAGCCGGGTGACCGGGCGGACGGCGGCTGCGGGCAATCCGTCCTTGGCCGGGTGCTTGCCGCCGTCCTTGATGTCACAGTGTTGGTAGTCGGGGTGGACGTAACCGTGCCGTTCGCACCGGCGCGACACGTACCCGAAGAGGGACGCCGCCTCGCCCTCGCGGGCGAGCCGGGCGAACTTGTCGACGGTGGCGATGACGAACGCGGGGGCAAGCCGGTAGATCTCTTCGTCGACGGTGAGGATGGGCAGCCCGTCCTCGGCGTCGCCGCCCCGGGAGAACGGGCAGTCGGCGAGTTCGTCGCCGCAGTACACGTAGATCCGACGGTTCCTCGGGTCGGCGTGCAAGTCGCGGACGGCGATCTTCGACCCGCACCAGGGGCAGCGCTGGACCTGGAGCACAGTCAGCCGGTACCCGCTCCCGGTGCTGGCCTTCTTGAGCTGTCCCTCGGCCTCTTCGAAGCGCTTGGGCGACACGTCGGTGCCGACCCAGAGCCCGATCCTGAACGGCTCTTGGCCCCAGGTGTCTTCGTCGCGGCGGCGGGCCATCTCGGCCGCGCAGACGAGCGCGGTGGCGCGCTG
>DATCGA010000700.1:0-12025 GCA_036509215.1 Trebonia sp. | reverse complement strand
CCACCGCGACCTGCGGACCGAGATGGGCCGCGAGGCGCTGATCATCGACGTCCGCGGCAACCGGGGCGGCCACACCTCGCAGCTCATCGTCGAGAAGCTCGCCCGCCGGATCACCGGCTGGAAGGTACCGCGCCGGCTCCGCCCCTACAGCTACCCGCACGACGCGCCCCGCGGCCCGCTGGTCGCGCTGACCGACGAGTTCGCGGGCTCGGACGGCGACATCGTGACCGCCGCGATCCGCAGCCTCGGCCTCGGTCCCGTCATCGGCGCCCGCACCTGGGGCGGCGTGGTCGGCATCGACGGCCACGGCCACGAGCTGGTCGACGGCACCCACATCACCGTCCCGAGGTACGCGACCTGGTTCAACGACTTCGGCTGGTCGGTCGAGAACTACGGCGTCGACCCCGACACCGAGGTGCTGATCACCCCCGACGACTGGGCCATCGGCCGCGACCCGCAGCTCGAGGCGGGAGTCGACCGCGCGCTGGCGATGCTGGCGGAGAACCCGCCGGCCCCGCTCCCCGACCCGGCCACCGGCCCGAGCAAGCGTCGCCCGCCCCTCCCGCCCCGCCCCTAACCCCAGCCCCACCGCTCCTGCCGCCAAGCGCTCGCGACCACCCAGATCGGAAAGATACATGGCGTTTCCGGTGCTATAGCCCCGGAAACGCCAAGTTTTTCGAATAGATGATCTTGACGCCGCCTCAAGCGCCTCTTACGCCCCACCGGTAACACTGGCGCCGCGCGGGCAATCAGATCGGTGCCGTGCTTGCGCAGCTCGGCCACCGACGTCATCCCGAGGAACTGCATCGTCGACCGGAACTGCCCGCTCAGCAGCTCGAGGGCCCGGTCCACCCCGGCCTCGCCGCCGACCATCAGCCCGTACAGGTAGGCGCGCCCGAGCACGGCCGCGTCGGCCCCCAGCGCGAGCGCGATCGCTACGTCCGCCCCGTGCCGCACGCCCGAGTCGACCAGCACCGTGAACGACGGTCCGACCGCCTCCCGGACCGGCGCGATCAGGTCCACCGGGGCGACGGTCCGGTCGAGCTGCCGCCCGCCGTGGTTGGACAGCTGCACCCCGTCCAGCCCGAGCTCCATCGCCCGCCGCGCATCGGCCGGTCCCACCGGCCCCTTGAGCAGCAGCTTCCCCGGCCAGCGGGCGCGCAGCGCCTCGATGTCGGACCAGTTGAGGTCGGCGTCGAAGAAGTCGGCCGTCTCCCTGATCGTCGTCTTGGGCCGCCCGGCGAAGTTGGAGTAGTCGAGCGCCGGCCCGGACAGCAGCCGGTACCAGTACGACGGCCGCGAAGCGACCGACGCAATCGTCGCCAGCGTGAGCTCAGGCGGGATGGAAAGGCCGTTGCGCAAGTCCCGCAACCGGTTGCCGGCCACGACCGTGTCCACCGTGACCACGAGGGCCGTGTACCCGGCGGCGGCGGCCCGGTCCACCAGGTCGTACGACTGCACCCGGTCCCTGGTCAGGTACAGCTGGAACCACAGCTCAGCCCCGCCGCCAGCAGAGGCACCAGAGGCACCAGAAGCGCCAGAAGCGCCAGAAGCGCTAGCGATCGCAGACCCGACGCCAGTGACGCTGGCCCGCAGCTCCTCGATCCCCGTCGTCGCCATCGTCGACAGCGTGTACGGCAGCCCGTGCCGCGCAGCCGACCGCGCCCCTGCGATCTCCCCGTCCGGGTGCAGCATCCGCGTGTACCCGGTCGGCCCGAGCACCAACGGCACCGGCAGCGTCGAAGAGAAAACCGGCGCCGACGTGTCGGCCGACGCCACCCCCGCCAGCACCCGGGGCAGGAACCGCCAGGAACGGAAGGCGGCCACGTTGGCCGCGACCGCGATCTCCTCGTCGGCCGCCCCGTCCACGTAGTCGAACACCGGCCGCGGGATCCGCCGCTTGGCCGCCCGCCGCAAGTCGGCGATGTCGTAGCACGACTGGAGCCGACGCTCCTGAGCGTCCAGCGGTACCGCCCGCAGCCGGACGAGCTTCCGCATCTCCCGCACCCTCATGATCGCGACGATACGCCGCGCCCCCCGGTTTGCGAACATCGCCAGACCCCAACCGGGCGGCCGCCCAGACTGTGGTTCCAGCCGGTCGCCGGGCAGGCGCGCCCCGGCAAAGCCAGCCGCGGCAAGCCAGTCCCGATTCATGTATATTAAATCCATCGAAAAAGTAGGCATTACCGATCCGCCAACGCGAGAGGCGCATAGCGATGTCCCTGCGGTTCCACTGGTTCCTGCCGACCAACGGCGACGGCCGCGACATCGTCGGCGGCGGCCACGGCGTGGCGACCGGCGCGGCCGGCGCGATCAGGCCGCCGTCGGTCAAGTACCTGGGACAGATCGCCCGCAGCGCCGAGCAGCTCGGCTTCGAGGCCGCGCTCACCCCGACCGGCACCTGGTGCGAAGACGCGTGGCTCACCTGCGCCATGCTGGCCGAGGTGACCGAGCGGCTGAAGTTCCTGGTCGCGTTCCGCCCCGGCCAGATCAGCCCCACGCTGTCCGCCCAGATGGCCTCGACCTTCCAGCGCCAGTCGCAGGGCCGCCTGCTGCTCAACGTCGTCACCGGCGGCGAGTCGGCCGAGCAGCGCGCGTACGGCGACTTCCTCGGCAAGGACCAGCGGTACGAACGCACCGGTGAGTTCCTCGACATCGTCACCCGCCTCTGGCGGGGCGAGACCGTCACCGCAAACGGAAAGCACCTCAGCGTCGAGGGCGCGAGGCTGGCCGGGCTCCCCGGCCCGGTCCCCGACGTCTACTTCGGCGGCTCGAGCAAGGCCGCAGGCCCGGTCGCCGCCAAATACTCCGACGTGTACCTGACCTGGGGCGAGCCGCCAGCCGCGGTCAACGACAAGCTCCGCTGGATCGAGGCCGAAGCAGACAAGCAGAACAGGAAACTCCGTCTCGGCATCCGCCTGCACACGATCTCCAGGGACACCTCCGAGGAGGCCTGGCGGCAGGCCGGCTACCTGATGCGCGCGCTGCACCAAAGCGGGGGGCGCCGGGGCCTGCGCGACCTCGAGATCCACCCCGGTCTGTGGGCCGGCGTCGGCCTCGTCCGCGGCGGCGCCGGCACCTCCCTGGTCGGCAGCCACGAGGAGGTCGCGGACCTGATCGAGGAGTACGCCAGGACCGGCATCACCGAGTTCATCCTCTCCGGCTACCCGCACCTGGAGGAGGCATACTGGTTCGGCGAGGGAGTGCTGCCAATCCTCGAGCAAAGGGGCCTCTGGCGTCATCCGGCTCCGCCTGGAAGCGCGCCGCAGACGATCGCCGCGTTCACCCCGACGCACCCCGCCGCCACGCAAGAACCGACCGATCGGATGGCCGCATCATGACCACAATCGCCGTCGTCACCGGCAACCCCAAGCCGAACTCGCGCACCCACGGCGTCGCCCAGGCCGTCGCCGACGCGCTGGCCAAGGAGATCGGCGAGAGCGCCGACCGCCTGGTCATCGACCTGGCCGAGCACGCGCCGCGGCTGTTCGACTGGACCGATCCGGAGCTGACCCGGCTGACGGCCGAGGTCGCCGCGGCCGACATCGCGATCTTCGCCTCGCCGACCTACAAGGCCGCCTACACCGGCCTGCTCAAGGCGTTCCTCGACCGCTACGGCAGCAACGGCCTGGCCGGCCTCACCGCGGTCCCGGTCATGACCGGCGGCTGGGCGGGCCACCTGCTCGCGGTCGAGGTGCACCTGCGCCCGGTCCTGGTCGAGCTGGGCGCGACCGTCCCCGCCCGCGGCCTCTACGTCACCGAGCCCGAGCTGGCCGACCTCGACGCCGCCGTCGCGAAATGGTCCGCCACCGCCGCCCCGCTCGTGAAGACTTCAATCCAAAAATAAATTCAACCCCGTCATCTCGAACGGACCGGTGCCCCTGCCCAGTCCGTCCGGCCTCCCCTCATCCGGGCAGGCCCGCCTGCGCGTCCCCGAGTTCGGTGCTGTCATTGTCTGTGGTGAACTGGGGCAACCTTTCAACGACCCCAGCATCTTTAAGGGCGTGCAACTACCCACGGAAAAGCTTCCGGCCAGCCTGGAGGACCAGGACAACGCCCTCGGCTACCTCCGCACCAGCGTCCTCAACGGCTGCCGGTCGGTGCACCGGGTCCGGTTCCGTCGCCAGGGCATCACCCTCGACGCGCCCAGGGACACCGCCTCGGCCGAGGACCTCGCCATCCTGGGCGAGGTCAACAGCCAGGTCCTGGTCGCGATCCGGCGGCTGCCCGCGCGACAGCGCGAGGCCGTCGTCCTCCGCTACTACCTGGACATGACCGAGGACCAGGCGGCCCGGGCAATGGGCGTCAGCCGCGGCACCGTGAAGTCAGCCACCTCCCGCGGCCTGGCCGCCCTCGCCCGCATGCTCAAGGAGACCAAGTGAGCACCGAAGAGCCGATCAGCATCGAAGAACTCGTCCGCACCGCCACCCGGGCCGGCGCCACCCTGGTCCGCGACATCCGCCCGCTGGCCGCGCCCGAGCCGGCCCGACTTCGCCGTCGGCCCGCGCCGAAGACGCGCCGCTGGCTCTCCTGGGGAGTCCCGCTCGCCGCCGCGGCCGCCGTCGCGCTGGTCGCGGTGGGCCTGGTCGCCTTCCGCGGCGCCGATTCCGGCGCCCCGGCCACGCACCCCGCCACCACCACCGCGCCGACAACGGTGCCCCGGTACTACGTGGCCGTCGATGGGCCGGCCTCCCCCTTCGGCGCCCTGCTCGTGGGCGACGACCAGACCGGCAAGACGATCGCCACCGTTAAAGCGCCGCCCGGGCTGCGCTTCGTGAACGTGCAGGCTGCCTCCGACGACCGGACATTCGTGGTCATGCTCGAAAACCAGACCACGCCGGCCCCGTCGCCGACCGAGGCCTGGTACCTGCTTCGTATCGCTCCTGCAACCGCTCGTCCCTACCAGCTAACCAAGCTGCCGATCAACCTGCCGAGCAGCAGCCGCCTTGCCTCCGCCTACGCGCTTTCCCCCGACGACCGGGAACTGGCAGTCGAGTCAGTCGCCGGCGCCGGAGACCAGAACGGCGACAACCGCACCACGATCGGGGTTTACTCGGTTTCGTCCGGCGCGGAGCTGCGGTCCTGGTCCACGAGCCAGAACATCACGGCCTCGACGGTCCGACTCACGCTCTCCTGGCTTCCCGGCGGCCGGCGGCTGGCGTTCACCGCCAGCTCGCCGGGCGGTCCCCACGAGAACCAGCTCCGCACGCTCGACCTGACGGCCTCCGGCACCGACCTGATGGCCGACAGCCGGGCCGTGCTCACGGTCAGGATCCCGGCCTCGAACCCGTCCACCTGCTGGATGATGCAGCTCGCGCCCGACGGCGGGACCGTCGTCTGCGGCACTCAGTTCGCCGTCTTCAACGGCCCCACCGACAACGCGGGCTGCGCGAACGGCGGGCTGGAGTTCACCTCCTACTCCGTCGCCACCGGCAAGCCCGAGCGCGTCCTGTACCGGTACCAGTCCCGGGGGGCATGCTTCGACGGCCTGGCCGACCCGCTGTGGACCGGCTCCTCGGGCAGCTCCATCGTCGGAGCGACGGAGATCAACATAGGCAACCAAGGCGGAAAGCAGGTCGACCAGCTCGGCGTGATCACCGACGGGCGCATCCGCCTGCTGAAGCTGCCGAGCAGCGTGTCCCCGGACTATGACGGGATCGTCGCGTTCTAGCCCGGCCCGCCGCGCCGAGACGCGAGGGGGCTGGAGCGGAAGACCTTCCGCTCCAGCCCCCGGGCGCGCAACGTGCCCAGCGCGGTCGGGCCTCCCGCCGCGGCCAATGCGGCCGGGGAAATCTGGGATGCTCGGGCGTATGCATAGGGCGCCGTGCCGGACATCCCGACCCCGACGAATGCGGTGAATGGCCCCTACCGCGGGCTTCACCGCGGTGGCCGTGACCGTGTGCCTCGCCGCCGGCATTGCCGCCCTGGTCGGCGGCGGCGTGGCGAGGCTGCTCGCGGTCGTTATCTGCTGCCTTGGCCTCGTGCTTCGGCTCGAGTTCGGCTAACCGGCGTTACCCTCTGCCTCATTCACCCCGCTTCTCACACCCCTGGCGGCGAGTCGTCAGCGCAGGTCCGGCGGGACCTGGAAGCTGCTGGTGGCGCGGGCGGTGGCGAAGCCGGGCTTGATGACCGTGTTGATCAGCTGCAGCCGCTCGCCGAACGGGGCGAACGCGCTCTTCATCGCGTTCAGCGTCAGCCACTCGATGTCCGACCAGCCGTAGCCGAACTCGCGCACGCCGAGCTCGAACTCCGAGCTGAGCGAGACCTGGCTCATCAGCCGGTTGTCGGTGTTGACGGTCACCCGGAACTGCAGCTGGCGCAGCAGCCGCAGCGGGTGCCGCGCGATGGACGGGGCCGCGCCGGTCTGCACGTTGGACGACGGGCACATCTCTAGCGGGATGCGGCGGTCGCGGATGTAGCCGGCCAGGCGGCCGAGGGTCACGTCGCCGTCGGGGGAGATCTCGATGTCCTCGGTGATCCGCACCCCGTGCCCGAGCCGCTCGGTGCCGCAGTACTGCACCGCCTCCCAGATCGACGGCAGCCCGAATCCCTCGCCCGCGTGGATGGTGATGTGGAAGTTCTCCCGGTGGATGTACTGGAAGGCGTCCAGGTGGCGGCTCGGCGGCCAGCCCGCCTCGGCCCCGGCGATGTCGAACCCGACCACGCCGTTGTCCCGGTGCCGGACCGCCAGCTCCGCGATCTCCAGCGACCGGGCCGCCGTCCGCATGGCCGTGAGCAGCGCGTACACCCGGATCGGGCGGTTCGCGCTGCCCTCGGCGAAGCCGGCCAGCACCGCCCGCACCACCTCGTCGAGGGTCAGGCCGCGCTCGGTGTGCAGCTCGGGGGCGAACCGGACCTCGGCGTAGACGATCCCGTCGGCGGCCAGGTCCTCGGCGCACTCCCGCGCGACCCGGCGCAGGGCGTCGGCCGTCTGCAGCACGCCGACCGTGTGCCGGAAGGCGTCCAGGTACAGGTTGAGGTGACCTCGGTGGGCGCCCGCGGTGAGGATCTTGGTCAGCTCGTCCGGGTCGTGGGTCGGAAGATCGGGGTAGCCGGTCTCCTCGGCCAGTTCGATGACGGTCGACGGGCGCAGGCCGCCGTCCAGGTGATCGTGCAGCAGCACCTTGGGCACGGCGCGGATCTGGTCAAGGGTCGGGCTCACGCTGGCTCACACTCCAACCTGGTCGACGATCAGTGCCGCCCGGGCGGGCGGCTCGCTGCCGATCGTCACCGCGCCCTCGACTGCCTCGAGCGCGGCGGCGAACCGGCCGGGGTCGTCGGCGTGCAGCTCGAGCACGGGCTGCCCGGCCGCGACGTGGTCTCCCGGCTTGGCGAGACAGCGTACGCCCGCGGTGTGGCTGACGGAATCCTCCTTGCGCGCCCGGCCGGCCCCCAGCCGCCACGCCGCGACGCCGACCGCCCGCGCGTCCAGCCGGGTGACCCAGCCGTCGGTCGCGGCCGGGAGCGCCGCGCGCTGGTGCAAGGCCCGCGGCAGCGGCGCGTCCGGGTCGCCGCCCTGCGCCTTGATCATCTTCCGGAACGTCTCCAGCGCCCGCCCGCTGGCGATCGCCTGCCGCGGGTCGGCCTCCAGGCCGGCCAGCTCCAGCATCTGCGCCGCCAGCGCGAACGTGACCTCCATGAGGTCCTCCGGCCCCTCGCCGCGCAGCGCCTCGATCGCCTCGGCGACCTCGAGGGCGTTGCCGACGGCGAAGCCGAGCGGGGTGTCCATCCGGGTGACCAGCGCCCGGGTGCGGACCCCGTGCTCCTCCCCGAGCGCCACCATCGTGCGGGCGAGGTCAAGCGCCCGCTCCCGCTCCTGCATGAACGCGCCCGACCCGGTCTTGACGTCGAGCACCAGGGCGCCGGTTCCCTCCGCGATCTTCTTGGACATGATCGAGCTGGCGATCAGCGGGATCGACTCGACCGTCCCGGTCACGTCGCGCAGCGCGTACAGCCTCCGGTCGGCCGGGGCGAGGCCGTCGCCGGCGGCGGCGATCACCGCCCCGACGTCGGCCAGCGCGGCGGTCAGCTCGTCGTTGCCGAGGGTGGCGCGCCAGCCCGGGATCGACTCGAGCTTGTCCAGGGTGCCGCCGGTGTGCCCGAGGCCGCGCCCGGACAGCATCGGCACCACCGCGCCGCAGCTCGCCACCAGCGGCGCCAGCACCAGCGAGACCTTGTCGCCGACGCCGCCGGTGGAGTGCTTGTCCACCGACGGCCGCGACCGCCAACCGGAACCGGAACCGGAGCCGGAGCCGGAACCGGAACCGACGTCGGCGCCCGTCAGGTGAAGCCGCTCGCCCGAGGCGATCATCTCCCCGGTCCAGGCCCGCAGCTCGGCGCCGTCGAGCCCGTTGAAGTAGATCGCCATCAGCAGCGCCGCCATCTGCTCGTCGGCCACCTCGCCCGAGGCGTAGGCGGCGAACAGCCAGCCGATCTCGGCCTCGGTCAGCGGGCGGCTGTCATCGCGCTTGACATGGATCAGCGATACGACGTCAGGCATTGCGCTCCCCAGACTCCCAAGACTCCCCGGCCTCTCCAGACCAGACTCCCCAGCCTCTCCAAGCCGGACTCCCGGACTCGTCAGAAACTACGACGGCTCGTCAGAAACTACGACGGCGCCCTCTCGTCGGCCGCCCGCCGCGCCGACAGGTCCGCCCCGCCGAACGCGGCCGGCAGCAGCTCGGCCAGCGGGACCGGCCCTGCGTCGGTGTCGACCAGCAGCGTCGGTCCGCCCGCCTCGAGCAGCAGCTGACGGCACCGGCCGCAGGGCAGCAGCGGGTCGCCGTCCCCGGCGACGACGGCCACCGCGACCAGGCCGGGCCCGGAGCCGGAACCGGAACCAGAACCGGGGGAGTCGCCGTCCGTCGAGCGCGGCGGGCGCGGCGGGCGCGGCGGGGTCGCGTGCAACGCGGACACCAGCCCGCATTCGGCGCACAGGGTGACGCCGAACGAGGCGTTCTCCACGTTGCAGCCCACCACGACCTGCCCGTCGGCGGTCAGCCCGGCCGCGCCGACCCGCAGTCGCGAGTACGGCGCGTAGGCGCGCCCGGCCACGTCGACGGCGGCGGCCCGAAGCTGGGGCCAATCGATGTTCATCTAGCAAACAGTGCCCTGGTTTTCACATCGATGTCCAGCCGTCGATGCTTTCTGGTCCCGATTCGGCAACGAGGCGGCTTCAGTCCTATAAGCCTCGGGTCGTCGGAATGCTAACGACATAAACCTCGGTCAGTGTGGCTCAGGGGCGCCCGTCATGCCTGGGCGATGGCAACTGGCTCAGTGGAGGAAATGGTGAGACACACCGCGTTGATTACCGCGGCTGCGGCGGGGGCAGCGACCCTGCTGCTGGCTGCGTGCGGCAGCAGCACGTCAAGCGTCAGCTCAAGCGGCACGCCGGCGGCGAGCGCGTCGACCTCGGCGAGCGCGAGCGCGTCGAGCACCGCCGGCGCGTCGACAAGCGCCAAGCTCCTCGGATGCATGGTCACCGACACCGGCGGCATCAACGACAAGTCGTTCAACCAGTCGGCCTGGCAGGGCATGCAGGAGGCGGCCGCCGCCAACCCGAGCATCACCGTCAAGTACCTGCAGTCCACCACGCAGAGCGACTACGTGCCGAACATCAACACGTTCCTCGGCGAGAAGTGCGGGATCATCGTCACCGTCGGCTTCCTGATGGCGGCGGCGACGGAGAGCGCGGCCAAGTCGAACCCGACCCAGAACTTCGCGATCGTCGACTGCTCGTACGCCTCGCAGTGCCTGACCGGCGCCAAGGAACCGAACATCGACCAGTTGACGTTCAACACCGTGCAGGACGGCTTCCTCGGCGGCTACCTGGCGGCCGGGATGACCAAGTCCGGCAAGGTCGCCACGTTCGGCGGTGAGGACTTCGGCACCGTGACGATCTACATGGACGGCTACTGGGACGGCGTCCAGTACTACAACAAGCAGCACCACACCAACGTCCAGGTCCTCGGCTGGGACGAGCAGACCCAGAAGGGCGAGTTCACCGGCGACTTCACCAACGAGACCAAGGGCCAGACCGTCACCCAGACGTTCATCAGCGAGGGCGCCGACGTCATCTTCCCGGTGGCGGGCAACGTCGGCCTCGGCGCGGCCAAGGCGGTCCAGAACGCGGACGGCCAGGGCGGTCACGTCAACATGCTGTGGGTCGACACCGACGGCTGCGTCAGCGCCGCCCAGTACTGCAAGTACATGATCAGCAGCGTCACCAAGGGCATCCAGTCCGCGGTGAAGACCGCGGTCACGTCGGCGGCGGGGGGCACGTTCAAGGGCGGCACCTACGTCGGCACGCTGGCCAACGGCGGCGCCGTGCTCTCGCCGTTCCACGACTTCTCCGGCACGGTCCCGGCCGCGCTGCAGTCCGAGCTGAAGACGATCGAGGCCGGCATCGAGAGCGGCTCCATCCAGACGCCGACCAAGAGCCCGGTCTAGGAGCGGTCGACAACACGTGGAACTTGAGCTCAGGGGCATTACCAAGCGGTTCGGCCCCCTCGTCGCCAACGACGGGATCAGCCTTTCCGTTGCCCCTGGGCAGGTTCACGCCCTGCTCGGCGAGAACGGAGCAGGGAAGACCACCCTGATGAACGTCCTGTTCGGGCTGACCAGGCCCGACCAGGGCGCGATACATATAGATGGCAAGGCGGCGAGCTTCCGCTCGCCGAAGGACGCGATCGCGGCCGGCATCGGCATGGTGCACCAGCACTTCATGCTGGTGCCGGTGTTCACGGTCGCGGAGAACGTCACGCTCGGCATCGAGCAGGCCGGCCCGGCCGGCCTGCTCGACCGGCGGAAGACCCGGGCCGAGGTGCGCGAGCTCTCCCACCGCTACGGCCTCGACGTCGACCCGGACGCGCTGATCGAGGACCTGCCGGTCGGCATCCAGCAGCGGGTCGAGATCGTCAAGGCGCTCGTCCGGCAGGCCAACGTGCTGATCCTGGACGAGCCGACGGCGGTGCTCACCCCGGCCGAGACCGAGGAGCTGTTCCGCATCATCCGCCAGCTCAGGGACGGCGGCACGTCGATCATCTTCATCTCGCACAAGCTCAAGGAAGTCCAGGCGATCGCCGACACGATCACCGTCCTGCGCCGGGGCAAGGTCGTCGGCCAGCGTCAGCCGCCCGCCACCGAGGACGACCTGGCCTCGCTGATGGTCGGGCGTGACGTGCAGCTGCGGGTCAGCAAGGAGCCGGCCGAGCCGGGCGACGTCGTGCTCGACGTCGCCGGCCTCACCGTCGCCAGCGAGCACGGGCTGCCCGTGAACGGGCTCTCCTTCCAGGTCCGGGCGGGCGAGATCCTGGGGATCGCGGGCGTCCAGGGCAACGGGCAGACCGAACTGTGCGAGGCGCTGATGGGCCTACGGCCCGCCGCGGCCGGCGCGGTCACCCTGAACGGCCGCGACCTCACCCGCGCGTCGCCGCGGGCACGGCTGCGCGCGGGCGTCGCCTACGTGCCGGAAGACCGCAGGGAGGACGGGCTCGTGGGCACGTTCTCGGTCGCAGAGAACCTCATCCTCGACACCTACAACCGCCCGCCCTTCGCCTCCGGCGTCAACCTCCAGCTTCCCGCGATCCGCGCCAACGCGACCGCGCTGATCGACGAGTTCGACGTCCGCACCGGATCCCCCGCCACCCCGGCGGGCACGCTCTCGGGCGGCAACCAGCAGAAGGTCATCCTGGCCAGGGAGGTCGGGCGCGAGCACAAGGTGCTGATCGCGAGCCAGCCGACCCGCGGCCTCGACGTCGGGTCGATCGAGTTCGTGCACCGCCGGATCGTGGAGCAGCGCGACCACGGCGTCGCGGTGGTCATCGTCTCCTCCGAGCTCGATGAGATCTACGCGCTGGCGGACCGGATCGCGGTCATGTACGAGGGCCGGATCACCGGCTTCCGCGACCCCGACGTGCCCGCCGCCGAGCTCGGGCGGCTGATGGCCGGCGGCGCCGACGGCGGCCACGCGCTCGAGTTCGGCCCGCTGCCGGAAATGGACGACAGCGCGGCACCGGACAGCGCG
>DATCGA010000699.1:0-8108 GCA_036509215.1 Trebonia sp. | reverse complement strand
ACGGTGACGGTGACGCCGCCCGCCGCCCGCTCGATCAGGGCGATGTCGGCGCCCACCGGGACCAGCAGCACGTCGGCCAGGTGGCCGCTGATCACGACGCCCGCGTCCCCGGTGACGGTGTCGCCGGCGAACGCGACGTCGCCGCCGAGGGCGACCGCGCCGACCACGCTCCCGTCGGCCAGGCCGGACAGCAGCCGCTCCGCCAGCCCGGCTGAGGCGGTGCCGGCCGGCACCGCGCCGACCTGCAGGGCGCGGGCCAGCACGGCGCTCGCGATCACCGTCGGCACGTACGGGCCGGGGGCCAGCTGCCGCCCCATCTGCTCGGCCACGACCAGCGTCTCCGACAGCCCGAACCCGGAGCCGCCGTGGTCGGCCGGGATGTGCAGCCCGAGCAGGCCGAGTCCCGCCAGTTCGGCCCAGAAGTCCGGCAGCGGTTCCGCCTCCGCGTCGAGCAGGGCGCGGGCGGCGGCACGGGTCTGGTGCTTGGCCAGGAGGTCGGAGACGGTCTGCGCGAGCGCGCGGTGCTCTTCAGTGATGGCGATCGACATGGCTACATCGTGCCCTCAATTTCGCCAAAAGCCTACGGTGATCCGGCCTATCCGGCCTGCCAGTCGGGGGAGCGCCCGAGCAGCGCGACGATCTGGTCAAGGTCGGACCCGCTGGTGTCGCCGCTGCCGCCGTGCCAGTCGGTCATCGGGCCGAACGCGGCGCCGGGCTCGAACCGGGCGGCGCCTCCCGGCACCGCCTGCGCCACCAGCAGGGCCGTCTCGAGCAGGGCGGGGTCCAGGTCCACGGTCAGGCCGAGGGTCCGGGCGACGTCCCAGGAGTGCACCACGTAGTCGACCAGGTGGAAGCTGATCGCCTGCCGGGCCGGGAACATGAGGTCGCGGGCGATCTCGGGCAGCGGAAACCCCCGGTCGATCGCGCCGTCGGCGGCGAAGGCGTCGAGCACGCACCCGGCCGCGGCCCGGTAGGCGGCGACCGGGTCGTCGCCGAGCGGCCGCAGCATCCACTGCGCCAGGTCGCCGTCGCCGGCCGAGGCGGCCGCGAACCCGTAGTGCTGGGCGATCATGTGCCGCAGGAGGCCGTGCAGCGTCCAGTCGGCGCACGGCGTCGGCCGGGCCAGATCCCGCGCGGTCGCCTGCTCCACCAGCTTCACGCTGGCGCGTACCGCCTGCGCGTCGAGCGCGATGATGCCCGTCGAAGAGTTTGTATGCATGTGCTTATCATCGGCTAATGCTTATCATCTGTCAACGTGTATGTTCGTCCCATGACGGAGCAACGCGTCCAGCGGCGCGAGCAGGGGGAGCGGCCGGATCTGGCGGCGATGCTGCACCCGCTGACGCGCGCGCTCGTCGCGGCCGAGCTGCCGGTGCTGGCCGGGCACGGGATCTCCATGTGGGGCTATGTCGTTCTCAACGCGCTGGAGGACGGCCCGGCCCGCACCCAGGCGGCGCTGGCGCAGTCGATCGGGGCCGACAAGACCCGGATCATCGCCACCCTGGACGAGCTGCAGCGGGCCGGGCTGATCAGCCGCGAGCCGGACCCGGCCGACCGCCGGATCCGGCTGCTGGCGATCAGCGCGGCCGGCCGCCAGGTCCGCGCGGACGCGCGCTCGGCCATCCAGGCCAACGAGGAGCGGGTACTCGCCCGGCTCGCGCCCGCCGACCGGCTGGCCTTTCTCCGGGTAGCGCGGATCCTGTCCGCCCTGCCGCCGGAGGAGATCGCCGGCCGGTAGCCGGCGCCTCGATGACCGCTTCGCGGACGATGGACGCCATGACCGGGCCGCCGCATCTGTCATCGTGCCCGTACTTCAGGCAGCGGCCCGGCCGCCCGCTGGCGCTGCCGGTGGCTGGCCACGTTGACCTGGTTGGCGCAGCGGACGGAGCAGAAGCGGCGGCGGCCGTTGCGCGAGGTGTCGATGAACGCGACGTCGCAGCCGGGCCGGTCGCAGGCCCGCAGCCGGGCGCCGCCCCCGCCGTCGACCACGTGCCCGAGCCCGGCCGCCGTCAGCGCCCGGACCCGCGCCGATAGGCCGGTCTCGACCGGCGCGTAGTGGAAGTGGAAGGGCTTGCCGCCGCCGTGGCTGACCAGCCGGGGCCGGCAGTCGGCGGCGACCAGCAGCGCGTCGGTCAGCCGCGCCTTGTCGGCCACGGCGGTGGCTTCGAACACCGCCCGCAGCCGGGCCGCCCAGGGGCGCAGCGCGGCCGCCTCCGCCGCCGTGGCCAGGGCGCCGTGCACCTGGTGGCGGTGCAACTCCGCGGCGAGGGCGGCCGCCTCGCCGGCCGGGTGATTGACCAGCCACGCGGCGATGTGCGCGCCCGCCACCGTGTAAGTGTTGAACTGCATAAGACCATTACAGCAGACTGTCGGCAGGCGGCCGGACGAGCCGGAAGAGAAGGGCCGGAGGGGAGAGCCAGTGCGACGTGACGCGCTCGGCGCGGGGCTGGCGGCGGTGTGCCTGTGGGGGCTCGCGCCGGTCGCCACCCGGGCGGCCGTCGGCCACCTGAACCCGCTGCCGCTGCTGCTGATCCGGCTGGCCGTGGCCTCGCTGGTGCTGCTGCCGTGGGCGTGGCCGGTCTTCCGGCAACTCCGGCCGCGCTCGGCCGGACGGCTGCTGGCCGCCGGCCTGCTCGGCCTCGTCGGGTACAACCTGCCGGTCACGCTCGGGCTGCGCTGGCTGCCCGCCGCCACGGTGGGCCTGCTGCTGGCGACCGAGCCGGTGTGGGTCCTGGTGCTCGGCCGGCTGTTCACCGGGGAGCGCAGCGGTGTCCGGCCATGGCTGGGCAGCGCCGCCGCCCTCGTCGGGGTGGGGGTGCTGGCCGGCCCCGGTGCGATCGGCGGCGCCGGCGGTGACCGGGTGCTGGCCGGGGCGGGGCTGGTGCTGGCGGGCACGCTCGCCTTCGGCGCCTACACGATCGTCATGCGCCCGCTGAGCCAGGAGTTCGGCGCGATCCCGGCGACCGCCGCCTCCACCGTCGCCGGCGCCGTGCCCTACCTCGCTGCGGTCGGGACGCTGCCGGGAGCGGGCCTGACGCATCTCGGGGCGACGGTCTGGGCCGAGCTCGCGTTCCTCGCCCTCGGCAGCACCGCGGCCGGGCTGCTGCTGTGGAACGTCGCCGCCCTGTCCGGGGGCGCCGCCCAGGTGAGCCTGCTGCTCTACCTGGAGCCGGTCGTCAGCGTCGCCGGCGCGGCCGCGTTCCTCGGCGAGCGGGTGAGCCTGGTCATGCTCGGCGGCGGCGCGCTGATCCTGACCGGGGTTGCCGTCTCCGGCACCGGCCGCGCCCCCGGCGCCGGTCACTCCCGGAACGACCGGAAGGCCGCTCGCACCTCGTCGACGAACACCGCGGGCTGCTCCAGGGCCGCGAAATGACCGCCCTTATCGAGCTCGTTCCAGTAGCGCAGGTCGGAGAACAGCGGTTCCGCCCAGCGGCGGGACGGGCGGTAGATCTCCTTGGGGAAGATCGAGCAGCCGGCCGGGACGGGAACCGGGTTGGAGCTGCCCCTTGCGTAGCTCTCCCAGTACAGCCGGGCGGCCGACGCCCCGCTGCCGGCCAGCCAGTACAGCATGATGTTGTCGAGCAGCTCCTCGCGGGTGAAGACGGTGCCGGGGTCGCCGTCGCAGTCGCTCCAGGCCTGGAACTTCTCCACGATCCAGGCGCAGAGCGCGGCCGGGGAGTCGACCAGGCCGTAGCCGATGCTCTGCGGGCGGGTCGACTGGATCGCGGCGTACCCGGCGCCCTGGGCGCGGTGCCGGCCGCTCGCCGCCAGCGCCGCCTGCTCGCGCTCGGTCAGGTCGCTGATCGTGCCGGGGTCGGGGAACGCGACCACGAAGTTCAGGTGCGCCCCGAGCACGCGGCCGGGGTGCCGGCGGCCGAGCGCGGCCGTCACCAGCGATCCCCAGTCGCCGCCCTGGGCGCCGTAGCGCGGGTAGCCGAGCCGGCCCATGAGCTGGTCCCAGGCGTCGGCGATCCGCTCGACGCCCCACCCCGGCTGGGCCGGCTTGCCGCTGAAGCCGTAGCCGGGCAGCGTCGGGCAGACCACGTGGAACGCGTCGGCGGCGCCGCCGCCGAACGCCACCGGGTCGGTCAGCGGCTCGATGACCTTGCGGAACTCGACCACCGAGCCGGGCCAGCCGTGGGTCATGACCAGCGGGGTGGCGCCTGCGTGCGGCGACCGGACGTGCGTGAAATGGATGTCGAGGTCGTCGATGCGGGTCAGGAACTGCGGGAAGCGGTTGAGCCGGGCCTGCGCGGCCGCCCAGTCGTACTCCATCAGCCAGTACTGGCACAGCTCGCGCACGTAGCCGAGCGGTGTCCCCTGCGACCAGTCGGTCACGGTCTCCCGTTCTGGCCACCGGGCGCGGCGCAGCCGCTCGCGCAGGTCGGCCAGCGCGGCCTCGGGCACGTCAACGAGGAACGGGGTGACGTCAGCGCTCATGACGCCAAGTCTGGTCAGCGGCCGGGCCGATTACAACTCGGGCGGTCTTTCCCCGGTCAGCGCCGCCAGCAGCGCGGCGATGGCCGGGGAGTCGCACATCGAGGCCCGGTGCAGGGCGACGATCTCGCGGCACGGCACCGGGTCGTCGACCGGCACCGCGACCAGGTCGGGGCCGAGCGGCGCCCGCCCGAGCCGGGGGATCAGCGCGATGCCGAGCCCGGCCCGGACCAGCGCCAGGTGGCTGTCGAACTCCATCGAGACGTGCGCGATGCGCGGCAGGGCGCCGGTCCCGTCGTACATCCGCAGCAGCCACTGCCGGCAGATCGTCCCCTCGGGGGTGCCGATCCAGTCCTCGGCCGCCAGGTCGCGGGGCGTGACCACGGCCCGGTCTGCCAGCGGGTGGTCGCGCCGGACGATCACGTCGGCCAGATCGCTGGCGATCGTGGTCCTGGCGACGTGCGCGGGGATCGCCAGCGGGACGTCGCCCCAGCTGTGCGCCACCCCCAGGTCCGCCTGCCCGCTCGCCACCAGGTCGACGGCGTCCCACGGCTCGCGTTCGGTCAGGCTCACCCGCAGCCCCGGGTGGGCGGCCAGCACCGGCGGCAGCGCGGGCGCGATCAGCCCCCGCATCGCGGTCGAGAAGGCCGCCAGGCGCACGTGCCCGGCGACCGTTCCCGCCTGCCGGTGCAGGCCCGACTGGAGTTCCTCGAGGTCGGACAGGAGCCGGGTGCCCTGCTCGACCAGGTGCCGGCCGTGCCTGGTCAGCATCACGCCCCGGCCGACCCGCTCGAGCAGCGGCACCCCGGTCTGCCGTTCCAGCCGCTTGATCTGCTGCGACACGGCGCTCGGGGTGAAGCCGAGCGCGTCGGCGGCCGCCACGACCGAGCCGCGGGAGTCGACCGCGCGCAGCGAGTCGAGTGCCACCAGGTCAATCATGAAGCAATGCTACACAATCAGCGGTAGGAACGTTCGCTGGTGCTTCATCGTCGGCCGCCCTAGCGTTGGGGGCGTGAACCGTCGTGACACCTTCCTCGTGGTCCTCGTCGCCGCCCTGTGGGGCTTCAACTTCGTCGTCATCGACTGGGGCATGGGGACGGTGCCGCCGCTGCTGTTCGCGGCGATCCGGTTCTCGGTCGTCTCCCTCGCCTGCTTCTTCGTCAAGCGCCCGCCGGTGCCGTTCCGGACCGTCGCCGCCGTCGGCGCGTTCATGAGCCTGGGGCAGTTCGGCTTCCTCTACCTGGCCTTGCACCTGGGCATGGGGCCAGGGCTGGCCGCGCTGGTACTCCAGTCGCAGGCGGTGTTCACGATCGTGATCGCCAGCCTGGCCCTGCGCGAGCGCCCCACCCGCGCGCAGGTGATCGGAACCGCGCTCGGCGTAACCGGGCTGTTCGTGGTCGCGCTCGGCCTCGGCGGCCAGGCGCCGCTCGCGGCCCTCGGCCTCTGCCTCCTGGCCGGCCTTTCGTGGGGCGTCGGCAACGTCGTCTCCCGCGCCTCCCACGCGCCGGGCGGCCTCGCGCTCACGGTCTGGTCGGCGACGGTCGTCCCGGTGCCGCTGGTCGGGCTGAGCCTGCTGCTCGACGGGCCCGCGGCGATGGGCCACGGCCTGATCCACCTGGGCTGGAACGGCGTGCTGTCCACCGTCTACACGGCCGGATTGTGCTCGCTGATCGGCTACGCGGTCTTCAACCGGCTGCTGTCGAAGTACCCGTCAGGGAACGTCGTGCCGTGGGTGCTGCTCGCCCCGGTCGTCGCCATGGCCGCCTCCTGGCCGCTGCTGGGCGAGGTCCCCACCGGCGCCGAACTGGCGGGCGCGGCGCTGCTAGTGATCGGCGTGCTCACCGCCCAGGGGATCATCAGGGTGTCAACAGCAGCCCGGGAAGATCAAAACCAGCAAAACCAGTTGTCCGAACGGACCGTGCCCTCCGCCCCCACCGCCGACTCCACGCCGGTCGCGGGCAGCCTGAGCGGATGACGCTGGCGTTACCAGGAGGCGCGGGCGAGCGTGCTCGTGATCGTCGCAAGCACCAGGTCCGGGTCGCGCAGCGGTGGCAGGTGGTCCATGCCCGGGACAAGGATGAGCTCGCAGCCGGGGATGCGGGCGGCGGCAGCCTTGTCCGCCTCGATCAGCGGCGGGAAGTCGGCGTCGCCGACCAGCAGCGACGCCGGCACCGAGATCTCGCCCAGCCGGTCGAAGACGGGCGGGTCCTCCTGCTCGAGGTCGCCGGTGGACAAGACGGCGCGGGCCGACGATCGGAACTGCTCCATCGCCTCCGGGGTGGCGCCCGCCCGGCCCCAGACGCGCTGGGTGACGCTCGCCAGGCCGTCGACGTCGCCGGCGGCCTCGGCGCGCTCCCATTCGGCCCCGAGGACGGCGCCCTCATCCGAGTCATCGTCGAGCGGGATCCCGGGGATGCCGGGGCAGAGCAGGACGAGCGCGGGCACCCGCTGCGGCTGTTCGAGGGCGAGCCCAAGCGCGCTGCCGCCGCCCTGGCTGCAGCCGACGATCGCCGCCCGCTTGATGCCGTAGTGGTCGAGCACCGCCACCAGGTCGCGCAACAGCGAGAATGTCGCCGTCGGGGCGGGGGACTGGCCGAAGCCGCGGGCGTCGTACCTGATCACCCGGTACGTCGCCGCCAGCGCGGGCAGCACCGGGTCCCAGATCCGCGAGTCGCCGACGCCCGGGTGCAGCAGCACCAGCGGCGGCCCGTCGCCGCCGGTGTCGTCCGCCCACACCGTGCCGCCGTCTACTTCGATCATGGTCGCAGTCATACGGCCCATCATTGAGGGCCGACGCGGCCGGTGTCACGTTATTTACCCGCGTGTCACGGGTGCAGCGGAAGTCCTTTCATCACCTTGTCGACGGCGTTCCTCGGCCCGTAGACCGCCAGCCCGACGAGCGGCAGGTCGTCGGCCGCGACGGCGCTGACGGCGGCCCGGTTGGCCTCGTCGTGGCCGGTCTTGAACATCTCCTCGATGTAGACGGCGACCGCGAGGCCACGGCCGACGGCCAGGGTGCTGACCCGGCTGAGGGCGGCCGCGTCGGCGGCGTAGACGAGCACCGGCTGGCGGAACATCGGCAGGTAGGCGTTGCCGTCGGCGTCCTCGTAGGGCTCGCCGATGGTCTCGGGGGCGCCGCCGGCCACGGCGCTGGCCAGGAACGCGGTCACGTTCAGCTTCTGCCAGGCGGCCAGGCTTTCGGTGACGGCGATGGCGATCTTGGTGTCGAATTTCACCCGCCCATCCTGGCGCTTGCCCGGCCGGCGGTCTTGAACGCTGGTGCGGGCCGGCCGGCGAGAATGGAACAGTGACAGCGGAGGTGGTGACGGGGGACTGGGCGCGCTACTGGCGTGCGGCCGACTCGCCCCTGGAGGCGATGCACGCGCACTTCGAGCGGCATGTCTACCACCGGCACAGTCACGAGACCTACTCGCTCGGCGTCACCGACGTGGGCGCGCAGTCGTTCACCTGCCGGGGCGCCGCCTACACGAGCGCGGCCGGGATGGTGATGGCGTTCAATCCCGACGACCCGCACGACGGCCAGGCCACCGACGGGTTCGGCTTCACTTACCGGATGATCCACATCGGCCCCGAGCTGGTCTCAGCGGTGCTGGCGGACACGGCAGGCCGCCCGGTCGGCCTGCCGCTGTTCGCCGAGCCGGTGCTGAGCG
>DATCGA010000698.1:0-8592 GCA_036509215.1 Trebonia sp. | reverse complement strand
CCGTTGGCGGCGGGCTCGTAGGGGGGCGAGCCGGGGTCTTCGGGGTCCGGGTCGGTGCGCCATGCGCTGACGCTGGCGGGCTCGGGGTCGAACGGGCGGAAAGAGGCGTGCGCGGGGCCGGGGGGGCTGGCGTTCGGACTCTCGTCAGTCATCTGCTCGAAGGCGGCCGGGTCGTCGTCGGGGAACCAGTCGGCGGCGGGCTCGGCGTCCGCCAGCTCGGGGGCGGTGCGCTCCCAGGTCACCCCGGACTCCTGCCATACCTCCTGGGCGAGCTGCCAGCTGGAGGGCTGAGCCGGGTCGAGCAAGCCGGCCGCCACGGCACCCGGCGACGTCGCGCCCGTCGACACCGCGCCCGGCGGCACGGCCATCGCCGTGTCGGCTGCCCGCCCGCGCAGCGACTCGGTCGGGCCGACTACCGGAACGAGGCGGGATCCGGCCGGAAACGTCCACGGCCAGAGGGGGCGGGCGGTCTCATCCGAGCGGGCTGGCTCCATGCCGGACCGAAACGGGGGGGCCGCTTCCCCGTCGGTCGGCAGGAACCAGCCCGCCGGGTGTACCGCGCCAGGCCCGGGCCGCTTGGGCCAGGCGCGGGCTTCTCCGGATTCAGGCGCTACTAGGGTTCTTTCCCCTATCGCGGCGTCATATCCGGACGTTCTATGAGGGTCTTGCCAAGCATTTCCTGAGGACTGAGCATTAGCCGCCTGGCCGTTCGCTGGGCGAATAACGTCGGTCATTGACTACTCCGAGTCCTCACGAAGTTACTATCAGTAGCAGCCCTAGGCGCGTCCTTTGCGTCCAGAACTTCTATTGGCTGGCTCCTCGCTTTGATAGTAACGGCGCAAGCGCGAAATACCCAGAGTCTGAAGGCAGAAAAATTACGAATAGTCCTAGGCTGGTCACTCAAAGTAACAATTGGAGACATCCGACGGCCGGTTAAGGTAATTCATGCGGCTCAGGGGAATCCTGTGGCATTTGGATTCACGTCGACCCCACGTGCAACAAGGCGGAGGCGCGCTTATCCAGCACGGAAACCTCAATTACTTCGCTGATCACGAATAAGCCTTGATCTCGCGAGTCAACAATCACCACAGAGCAATCAGCCGGCCGGACCCGTGGGTCTGACCGGCTGGCTGGCGCCGGCGGCTGTCAGCCGCCCAGTTCCGAGTAGACGTCCTCGGCGACCGACGGCACCACGTCGGAGTCGGTCACGGCCGGCTTCTCGAAGTTCTGCGAGTAGAAGTCGGCCGCCGCGACCGGATCGGTCTGGCTGTTCAACTCGCCTACCGCGGACTGCCCGATCTCGCTGGAGTTGTAGTACAGGATGTCGGCCAGCTGCGTCGTCATGTCGACCGAGACGTCGCCGGTGATGATGTTGGCGTCCGGCTCGGCCGAGCCGAGCGGCGTCCAGCCGATCAGGCCGCCGCCGCCGGAGCCCTCGGACTCGGGGTTGGCCCCGGACTCGCCGTCCACGCAGGAGGCGACGCCCGCGGCCGCAGCGGCGGAGTACCCGTTGTCGACCAGGTACTGGCCGATCGCCAGCACGTAGTTGCCGTTGGCGATGTCCCTCTGAACGGCCGCGCTGCCGCCCGACGAGGACTGCGTGGTGGCCTGGGAGGTCGGCGTCGCGGTGGCCGAGGGGGTATCGGTCGCTCCGGCTTCGGTCGACGGGGACTGGGCGGTGGAGGCGGCCGTGCTCGCGGGGCTGGCGGACGGCGCGGCCTTGGGCTTCGACGAGCTGCCGGCCGTCGGCTTGGCCGACGAGCTGGCGACGGCGCCGCCGGCCGTCCGGGCGGCCGCGATCATGGCGGCCGCGGCCGAGCTGACGCCGCCGACGCTGACGCCAGCGTGGGTCGCGCTGCTCAGGCGGAGCGGGAGCGCCACGTCGGCCGAGAGCTGGGTTGCCTGCAGATGACCGCTGGTGGCGACCAGGCCGTAGGCGGCCGCCCCGACCGCGAGGGCTGCGGCCACCCCCGCGGCAGGGACGGCCCGGCCGGCCCGCTTACGGGCCGTCTTGCTCCGGGGGCCTGCTGCGTGCCGCCCGGTGTACTCGTCGGCGGACCCGCCGATCCCGTGGCGCTGGCCTGGCTGCCCGCCGTCCCGGCGGCTGTGCTTGAAGAGGCCGACCTTGCTGATGCCGTTACGCCTGGTGCCTGCGGACAAGAATTCCCTTACGCCGTTCGATGCCCGGCTACGCGGTCACGAGGGGGAAGGACCTCTCGCCAGGCCTAACAAGCGGTAATCGCTCCCGAACAGCGTCACAGCCCGGAAACGCCCAAACGTTACTTTTCACCACACATAGCCCGGACGGACTACCGATTCGGCCGGCCGCCCTAATGCCTGTTCAGAGCCCTAGAGGCCGGTCCTGCACGCCCTTCCAGCGCGAACCCGGCCGCCCTGACAACGGAGGTCACGCAGAGCGATGAACCACCCGGAAGGACTAGTCGACGAGCAGTAATCAGTCGCATGCGAGACGTGCGAAAACTACTGCATGAGATGACGAAACTCCGCCAGGTGATCGCGCATCAATGGCCGCGCGAGCGCGCAACCGGCAGATGCGGATCAGCCGGCCAGGCCCCTGGGGGGCTGGCCGGCTGATCGGCGTGGCCTGCCGGAGGGCAGGGCTCGCCGGATGCGGGGCCTAGATGGCGCAAGCGCTGGCGACGTCCTCGGCCGACGCCTCGCGGGTGCTCGCGGCGGGGATGCCCGCCCGCTCGAAATCGGTGACATAGATGGACGCCGCGTCGGCCGGGCTGGCGGCGTCGTTCAGGGCGGGCAGGTAGGACGCCCACTGCTGGTTGTAGGCCAGCACGGCCTCGAGCTGCGTGTGCAGGTCGGACGCCGGGTTGCCGGTCACGTAGCCGGACGGCAGCGGGGTGAAGCCGATCAGGCCGCCGCCGCCCATGCCCTCGGACTCCGGGTTGCCCTTGGACTCCTGGTACATGTTGCCCGCGATGCCGGCCGCCGCGTTGTCGCTGTAGCCGTTGGCGAGCAGGAAGGTAACGATCGCGGTCACGTTGTCCGGGAGCAGGCCGTCCGACAGGTTGCAGCTCAGCGTCTTCGCGGTCGGCGACGGGGCGGCGGCAGCCTCGATGGTCGAGTGGGCGGTCGACGCCGCCTTGGGGGTGGCGGCCGCGCTCGCCCGGCTGGCGGACGGCGCTGCCTTGGCGGCGGCCTGTGGCGACCGGCTGGCCTGGGGCTTGGCCGACGCCGGGGCGACGATGCCGCCAGCGTTCCTGGCCGCCCGGATCATGGTTGACGCGGCCGAGTCGACGCCGACGCCGCCGTGCGTCGCGCTGCTGAGGTTGACCGGGAGGCTCATGTCGGCCGAGAGCTGGGCGGACTGCGAATGGCCGCCGCTGGCGACCAGGCCGTAGGCGGCCGCCCCGACGACGAGGGCCGCGGCCACCCCGGCGGCGGGGACGGCCCTGCCCGCCCGGTTGCGGGTCATCCTGGTGCGGGGGTCTGCGTGCCGCCCGGCGTAGCGGTCGGCGGCGCTGCCAGCCCGGGGGTGCCGGGTCGCCGACTCGCCGTCCTGGATGCTGCGTTTGAAGAGGCTGAACTTGCTGGTGCCGTTACGCCTGGTGCCTGCGGTCAAGAATTCCCTTACGACGTTCGGTGCCCGGCTACGCAGTCACGAGGGGGGAGGACCTCTCGCCAGGCCTTACAAGCGGTAATCGCTCCCGAACAGCGTCACAGCCCGCAAACACCAGAACGTTACGTTTAACTACACATAGCCCAGACGGGCCACGGATGGGACAAACAGCCCAAACATCCAGCTCAGCGGCCGGATCGCCGGCTCATGCGTCGGTCCCGGCCGATCCCGGCGACCCCGACAACGGAGGTCACGCAGAGCCACGAACCACCCGGAAGGACTAGTCAACTAAGAGTGATCGAAGCCCCCGCTTCACGTAAGAAAACTACTTAAAGGGACTTTTCAAATACATGAGGTAATGACGTGTCGGACGCCCGCGCTCCAGAAGACGCTACTTAAGAAGCGCCAGGGCGCGGGTCGCCAGATCCTCGCCGGACGCGAGCCAGGTGATCCGCGGGTCTCTTCTGAACCAGGATTCCTGTCGGCGGGCGAAGCGGCGGGTCGCCCGGGCGGTCTCCTCGCGGGACTGCTCGGGAGTCCATTCGCCGTCAAGCGCGCGAAGCACCTGCTGATAGCCGAGGGCGCGGGAGGCGGTCCTGCCCTCGCGCAGGCCGACGGCGGCGAGGGCGCGCACCTCGGCCTCGAACCCGGCCGCCCACATGCGGCCGACCCGCTCCTCGATCCGCCGGTCGAGCTCGGGTCGGTCGATGGTGAGGCCGACCTGGACGGCCGGGCGGCCGGAGTCGTAGCCGGGCAGGGTGGCGCTGAACGGGCGGCCGGACAGCTCGATCACCTCGAGGGCGCGCACGATCCGGCGGCCGTTCGAGGGCAGGATCGCGGCCGCGGCGGCCGGGTCGGCGGCCTGAAGGCGCTGGTGGAGGCCGATCGAGCCGTCGGCCGCGAGCTCGGACTCAAGGCGCGCCCTGATCTCGTCGTCGGTGCCGGGGAACTCGAGGTCGCCGAGCGCGGCCCTGATGTAGAGGCCGGAACCGCCGACCAGCACCGGGATCCGGCCGCGGGCCTCGATGTCGTCGATGACGTGGCCGGCCAGCACCTGGTACTCGGCGACGCTGGCGGTCCTGGTGACGTCCCAGATGTCGAGCAGGTGGTGCGGGACGCCGCGGCGCTCGGCCATCGTCAGCTTGGCGGTGCCGATGTCCATGCCCAGGTAGAGCTGCATTGAGTCGGCGTTGATGACCTCGCCGCCGAGGGCGAGCGCGATGTCAACCGCCAGGTCGGACTTGCCGACGGCGGTGGGGCCGACGATCGCGACTAGCATGGCCGGCTCCAATCGGCGGGCGACGGCTAGCCGCGGCGGGCGGGCATGCCCAGCAGAACCGGGGCGGGCGCCGGTGCAGCCGCGGCGACCGCGGTCGCCGCGTTCTCGCTCGCGGCGGCGTCCCGGCGGGACTCCCAGGCGTCGCCCGCCCGGGTGCGGCGGATGTCGAGCGGGGCGCCGTCGGCGATGAGATGGTGCGGCGCGCCGTGAGTGACGCGGGTGGTGACGATATCGCCCGGCCTCGGGAGCGCCGGGGACGGGCCGGACCCGTCGGCGGCGGGCGCGTAAGGGGCGAAGTGCACGAGGCGGTTGTCCCGCGCCCGGCCGGACATGCGGCGGGTGGCGGCGTCCTTGCGACCTTCTCCCTCGGCGACCAGGACCTCGACCACGGTGCCGTCCTGCTTCTCGTTCTCCTCGGTCGAGACCTGCTCGATCAGCGCGGCCAGCCGCCCGTACCGGTCCTGCACCACGTCGCGCGGCACCTGGCCGTCCATGGCGGCGGCGGGCGTGCCCGCCCGGATCGAGTACTGGAAGGTGAAGGCGGACGCGAACCGGGCCTGCCGCACCACGTCCAGGGTGTCGGCGAAGTCGGCCTCGGTCTCGCCGGGGAAGCCGACGATGATGTCGGTGGTGATCGCCGCGTGCGGCAGCCGCGCGCGCACGTTGTCCAGGATCGTCAGGTAGCGGTCGCGCCGGTAGGCGCGGCGCATCGCCCGCAGGATCGTGTCCGAGCCGGACTGCAGCGGCATGTGGAGGCTGGGCATGACGTTGGGGGTCTCCGCCATCGCCGCGATCACGTCATCGGTGAAGTCGCGCGGGTGCGGCGAGGTGAAGCGGACCCGCTCCAGGCCCTCGATCTGACCGCAGGCACGCAGCAGCTTGCCGAACGCCAGCCGGTCGCCGAACTCCGACCCGTAGGAGTTCACGTTCTGGCCGAGCAGCGTGACCTCGATGACGCCCTGGTCGACCAGCTGGCCGATTTCCTCGAGGATGTCGCCGGGACGTCGGTCGCGCTCGGTTCCGCGCAGAGAAGGGACGATGCAGAAGGTGCAGGTGTTGTTGCAGCCGACGGAGATCGACACCCAGGCGGAGTACGCCGACTCGCGGCGGGCCGGCAGCAGCGACGGGAAGGTGGCGAGGGTCTCCTCGAACTCCACCTGCGCCTCGCGCCGCTCGCGCGCGCGCTCGAGCAGCTTCGGCAGCGACCCGATGTTGTGGGTGCCGTACACCACGTCGACCCAGGGGGCGCGCTTGATGATCTGCTCCCGCTCCATCTGCGCCAGGCAGCCGCCGACGGCGATCTGCATCCCCGCGTGCGCCTTCTTCGACGGGACCAGCTGGCCGAGGTTGCCGTAGAGCCGGTCGGCCGCGTTCTCCCTGACCGCGCATGTGTTGAACACGACCAGATCCGGGGTCTCGCCCTGCGGCGCGCGGGCGTAGCCGGCGTCCTCAAGCAGGCCCGCGACCCGCTCGGAGTCGTGCGCGTTCATCTGGCACCCGTAGGTGCGGATCTCGTAGGTGCGTGCTTCTCCCACCTGACCAGGATAGGGGCGGTTACGCGCCTGCAGGCCAGCTCGTGATATCAGGTAGAACCATGACTGACGTCGCTGCCTATGGAACCTGGAAGTCACCGATCAGCGCCGCCGACGTGGCGCGGGGGGCGGGGCCGGTCGCGTTCCCGTCCATCGCGGGGGCCGAGGCGTGGTGGCAGGAGGGCCGCCCGGCCGAGGGCGGGCGGGTGACGATCATGGCCTCGGCCGGCCCCGACGACGAACCGCGCGAGCTGCTGGCGGCCCCGTGGTACGCCCGCACCCGGGTGCACGAGTACGGCGGACGGTCGTACCTGCCGGTGCCGTCCGGGCCTGAGCCCGGCCAGTTCGATCTCGTCTTCGCGAACTTCACCGACCAGCGTCTTTACCGGCTGACCGGGATCGGCGGGGACGCAGGCGAGCCGACCCCGCTGACGCCGGACGGGGCCGGGTTCCGGTTCGCCGACCTCGTCCTGTCCCCCGACGGTGAGGAGATCTGGTGCGTGCGGGAGATCGTCCGCCCGGACGACGGCAGGCCCGAGGCCGGCTTCCACACCGGCGGCGGCATGAAGGTGAACCGCGCGATCGTCGCCGTCGCGCTCGACGGCTCGGCCGCAGCCGACGCCGGCGCCATCCGGGTTCTCGTCACCGGGGCGGACTTCTTCGCCTTCCCCACCCCGTCACCGGACGGCACCCGGCTGGCCTGGATCAGCTGGGATCACCCGCGGATGCCGTGGGACGGCACTGAGCTGCGCGTCGGCGCGGTGACCGGCTGCCGGGTCGCCGATTCGGCGCTGATCATGGGCGGGCCCGAGGAGTCGGTGCTGGCGCCGCGGTGGCGCAACGACGAGTCCCTGTACGCGGTCTCCGACGCATCGGGGTGGTGGAACCTGTACGAGGCGGCCGCCGTGGCCGGGACCACCCCGCGGCCCCTGCACCCGGCCGAGGAGGAGTTCGCGGGGCCGCTCTGGCAGCTCGGCGCCCGCCCGTTCGAGCTGCTCTCGGACGGAAGGCTGGCGGTCCTGCACGGCCTCGGCGAGCTGCAGCTGGCGGTGCTCGACCCGGCGACGGGGACGCTGGCCGACATTCACCTGCCCGGCTACCGGACCGGCCGCACCCAGCTCGCCGTCTCCGGCACCACGATCGCCAACGTGGCCGGCGGCCCGGCTGCCCCGTGGGCGGTGCTGCGCATGTTCCCCGCCGCGGCGGGATCGGCGGGCTGCTCGTTCGAGATCATGTCGGAGCCGGCGGAAGCCGGGCCCGACCCCGCCTACCTGCCGGACGCCCGGCCGGTGCAGCTGTCGGGCGGGGAGAACGGGCGGGTGATCCACGCCCTCGTCTACCCGCCTGGCAATCCGCACGCGACGGCGCCGGACGGCGAGCGGCCGCCGTTCGTCGTGTTCATCCACGGGGGCCCCACCTCGAACGCGCTGCCGGTGATGGACCTGGAGAAGGCGTTCTTCACCAGCCGGGGCATCGGGGTCATCGACGTGAACTACGGCGGCTCGACCGGGTACGGCCGGGCCTACCGAGAGCTGCTGCGCGGCCAGTGGGGCATCGTGGACGTGGGCGACGCGATGAACGCGGCGCTGGCGCTGGCCGCTTCGGGCGAGGCGGACGGCAGCAGGCTCGGCATCAGGGGCGGCTCGGCCGGCGGCTGGACGGCACTCGCGTCGGTGACCAGCGGCCCGGCGCTGACCGGGCTCAGCAAGGCGGTGTTCTCGGCCGCGACGTCCTACTACGGCGTGTCCGACCTGCGGCCGTTCGCGGTCGACACCCACGACTTCGAGTCCCGCTACCTGGACGGCCTAATCGGCCCGCTGCCGGAGGCGGACGCGCTGTACGCCGAGCGGGCGCCGGTCGGGCACGTCACCCCGCTGACCTGCCCGGTGCTGCTGCTGCAGGGACTCGACGACCCGATCGTGCCGCCGGCCCAGTCCGAGGCCATCGCGGCCGACCTCGCCGCGCACGGCATCCCGCACGCCTACATCGCGTTCGAGGGCGAGTCGCACGGCTTCCGCAAGGCGGAGACCGTCATCGCCAGCCTGGAGGCGGAGATCGCGTTCTACGGCCAGGTCTTCGGGTTCGCGGCGCCGGGCATCCCGCCGATCAAGCTCTCCTAGGGCGGGGTGGGGGTTGCGCGGCGGGCGGGGCTCGAGTGGCGGGTAGGGCTTCGCTGTACGGGTTGCGGG
>DATCGA010000697.1:0-18767 GCA_036509215.1 Trebonia sp. | reverse complement strand
CTATCCCGCGGACGCGCCACGGACAAACGATCAAAAAGGCCTGACCGCCTTCCGGCGATCAGGCCCCTGAACTGCGACTACTTGGTAGCGGGGGCAGGATTTGAACCTGCGACCTCTGGGTTATGAGGACAGCGTGACATCGAACAGCCTTGCCCGGCAGTTACCGGCACGAGTCGGTTGTCATCCGTAGTCAGCCCTACCTGCCAATCTCCGGGCCGAGCGGCGATGGAGCGCGCTGAGGGCAAGCCGGGCAGCGGCGTCCGCGCCTGGGCCGCTGATGTGGCTACTGCTTGGAGGCCGTGGTGGTGAAGCGATCCGGACGCCCGAGACCTCACCCCGGCGGAATGGATCCGGGCGGGGCCATGCCTATGCCGGGCCGGCCTGCGCCCGGTAACGGACCGCGCCGGCATGCACGGCGGAATGCACCGCGCGAGCAATCCGCGCGCCCCACAGCGACCGCGGCCCGGCGAAGTCCTCGGGTTCGCCCGTCGCCGGGGCGGCGACGCAGATGGCGTCCGAGGCCGTGCCGCTAGCGCGGAATCCCGCGTCGAGCAAAGCCTGGGTCTTGGCCTCGGTCGCGGTCATGACGGCGTTGACGTAGGCCGCGTCGCTGAGCGGCACGGGAACCGAGACGATGATGTTGATGGTGCCAGGCCGCCAGGCCGGCACCAGCTCACGATCGGCGTTGCCAGACGGCACCGCCCAGGTCGGGACGCGCAGGCCGACCGTGGTAACCGCGTATGCCCCTTCGTCTTCGCACTGCAGCAGATCACTCACCCTGGCCGCGGTGAGCAGACCGATGCCGTTGCCCTCCAGGCCCAGGCCGGCAGCCAGCTCAGCTACGTGCGCGGCCGGGTCCATGCGGCTGTACCCGGCCGGTACCTGCGCGTTGAGCACCCACTCCCGCAGTCCGATCCCGCCGCCTGCTACGCCGCTGGAAATCATCCGGTAACCCGGGCCGGGACACCACAGCGCAACCGGCAGGAGCACCTCGTCCTGGCAATGCCAGCGCATCTCCACGTGCATGGACACGAGACATTACTACTGGCTGTTTGCGCACAGCCCGGGCGGCAAAGCGGAGTGGCTACCCCTCCACCCGAATCCATGGTGACCTGCGGTCAGGCCGCGCTCCTGAACCGGCCCCGATCCGGCACCCCGGGCCGCCGACATAGGCCGGGTAAACGCAGCGAACTCCCGGGCAGCGTTGATGATCACGATGCTGGGGCCAGCCTGTTCCGGGCCGGATCCGGATGCGACACCGGGCCACCCTCAGAGTGTTCAACGACTTGCCCCGACGATCTTGATTGCCCTGCCATCACGGACCGGTCCGTGCCACTGAGTGCCGCGGATCCACGCTCATGTCAAGTTCCGGTACCTGGGCGACAGAGGGGTTCCGGTAGCTGGGCGACATAGCCGGTGGCGGAGTTCTTCCGCCTCGGCCGGCCTTTGGGGTTGGCGAAGGCGCCGAGTACTTTGGCGCGGTCGTGGCGAATGGGGTGGACCCGGATGACCTGGCCGTCTTTGGACAGCTGCACCGACCCGGCGACGATGGTCACGTCGATCGGGGCATGCGCCCAGCGCCGCCCGGCGGCGCAGGTCTTGTCAGCGAAGGTGATGACGCCGGTGTTGTTCGCCAGCCTGGTCACCGTCAGCCCGGCGGTGGCATCCCTGGCCCGCCGGGAGACCCGGGCCCGCGGTGCCCTGTCCGCCTGGTCCTCGCGCAGCCGCTGGGCGTGCGTGGCGCCGTTCCTGCTCGGCGAGGGCCAGGCGGTGCAGTACTCGCTGAAACCGTGCTCCAGGGCCAGGACCAGGATCCCTGCCCGCCCGGCAGAGAACTACCTGCGGGATGCCATGATCAAGACCCTGGAGGCAGGGCCGTGGACGTTCGATTTCATGGCGCAGGTACAGACCGATCCGTGGGAGCTCGCTCGGCTCCGCCAGGCCATGAACCAGGTCGACCACGTCGAGCCAACGGGGGAGGAGCAGTTCCCGGCCTAGCTTCGCGGCTGACCGCAGCCCCCCGAGCCCAGGGCCTCCGCGACTCCGGGTCCCTGCGGCCGGTGGTTAGGTACCTATGTCTTTGCTATCTCTTGACTAAGCCGAAGCCAAGGGACTACTCAGAGACAATCAGCGGTCAGCCCGGCGCCGATCAGCCGTCAGCATGGTGGGGGATCCAATGTCCGGCCTTGCGGCGTGCCTGGCTGGATCGCTGCTCAGAGCTCAGCGACGATAGCGAGCGGGCCACGGAAGGCTGGGGGGACTCAGGTTGAAGCTTCGGAGAGCACGCGCGTGGCTGGAGACGGCACTGGCGCTGTGCGCTGGGGGGCTCGGCCTCCTGACCATCTTCTGGCATGACTGGATCGAGGCTCTGACTGGTTGGGACCCAGACCACGGCAACGGCAGCGTGGAATGGATTGTGGTCGCAGGACTACTGGCAGCCGCAATCGTGATGGGCCTTCTGGCGCGCCGCGATTGGATGCTCCTGGCCCCGGTTCCCGGGCCAGTGGCAGCAATACCAGGCGGAAGGGGCGGGCGTCATGGCCGTCTCGGATGAGGACCTGGCCCGGGCGAAGAACCTCAGCGTGCAGCAGATCAGGTTGCTGCGGGACAGCCGGGGCACGACTAACCAGACCCTCGAGGCGGTGCCTGACGCTGTGCTTCGCCAAGCGCTCCACCGCTCGGCCTACCCCGATCGCCCGGCCCTGCGGACGGAGTTCCGGTTCCGGCAGGCCACCGGAGATGGGGGCGCCGGGCCGCCCCCGCAGCAGGCCACGGAGACGGCAGTCACCGAGCTGTACGTCGCCGCGGTAGCCGGCGCGCCCGGCCAGACGGCAGGAGTGCCGACGGGTTCCGCGGGAGCGGCGCCGGGCGGCGCGGCGGCAGAGGCAGGTCTCACTGTGGCGGCCTGGGAGTGGCTTGGCCCGGGAAATATTGGGGGCCGGATCAGAGGCATCGTTGTCGACCCGGGCGATCCCGACCAGATATGGGCCGCCAGCGTCGGGGGCGGCGTATGGCACACCCAAGACGGCGGTGCCACCTGGATGACGGTCGATGACTTTCTCGGCAACCTCGCCTGCGCGTGCCTGGCCATGGATCCAGCTGACCCGCTGAAGATCTACGCGGGGACCGGCGAAGGCTTCGGGAATGTCGATGCCATCCCCGGAAGTGGAATCTTCGCGACGTCCGACGGTGTGACCTGGGCGGTCCTTCCGGCCACTCAGACCCCGGACTTCAGGTTCGTCAACCGCATCGCAGTGGCGCCGTCGGGGGTGATGCTAGCCGCCACCAACGGCGGCCTGTTCCGCAGCGCCGACGCCCACCGCGCCGACTGGACGCGGGTTCTCGGTGATCGTATCGCCGACGTGAAGTTCGATCCGCGGGACAACGGGCTTGCGGTAGCGGGCGGAGGCGGCGGCGCGGGACCAGGAGGCGGGGTGTGGTTCACGACGGACGGCGGGCTTACCTGGACCGCTGCCGGTCATGGGACAGCCTGGGCCGGCCGGGTGGAGCTCGCCTATGCGGCCAAGAACCCTGACATCGTGTATGCCTCGGTGCAGATGACCTCCGGCGCCATCTGGCGCTCGGCCGACGGTGGCGCCAGCTACCAACCCAAAGGGACCCGCGCGCTGGACGGCAGCGCCGCGCCGTACCTGGGCGATCAGGGCTGGTACGGCAACGCGATCTGGGCTGGCGACCCCACCGATGAGAACCTCCTGATCGCCGGCGGAATCAACCTGTGGCGCAGCACCGACGGTGGTGACACGCTGGCCGAGATCAGCACCTGGTGGGCTCACCCGCCGTCCCCGCACGCCGACCAGCACGCCATTGTCGCCCACCCGTCGTACGACGGCGCCAGCAACCGGATGGTGTTCTTCGGAAGCGACGGCGGGATCTGCGCCACGCGGGATCTTCAGGCGGTCGGCCGGGAAGCTCAGCCGCCCTACCAGGACGGCTGGACGGGACTGGACAACTCCTTCGGGGTCACGCAGTTCTACGCAGGCGCGGGCAACACTGGCAGTGGGAAGGTCATCGGCGGTGCACAGGACAATGGCACACTCTGCTTCGATCCCGGTCAGGGTGCGCAGAAGTGGGCGACGATCTTCGGGGGAGACGGCGGCTGGTGCGCGTCGGACCCCACGGATCCCAGCGTGTTCTTTGGTGAGTATGTCTTCCTGAACATTCACCGTAATACCGACGGTGGCGCGACCCAAGACGAGCAGGGCGATCGGTACATCAGTGGCCAGTTCTTCAATCAAACCACACAGAAATGGGACTGGAAGCCAGTTCCTTTCCGCATTCAGGACGCCATGCCCCCAGCGGCCGGCCAGCCGGCGAAGGCGCTATTTGTCGCGCCGTTCGCGCTGGATCCCAATGCGCCAGACCGGATCCTGGCGGGCGGAATGTCGCTGTGGCGGACGAACGACGCTAAGACGCCCAATACCCCCAGCTCAGGGCCGAGCTGGCAAACAATCAAGGATCCGATCGGGATGCCTGGCACCGGCGGGGCTGAGATCAGTGCGCTGGCCGTCGCCGCGGGTGACCCCGGCACGATATGGGTGGCCCATGCCAACGGGGCCGTCTTCCGAACCAGTGACGGCACCGCCGTATCCCCCACCTGGCTGCCAGTCCAAGCGGCCTCGTTCCCGCCCCAGCGGTACTGCACGCGCATCACGATCGACGTGGCGCGCAAGGACGTCGTCTACGTAGCCTTCGGCGGATATGCACGCGGCAACCTCTGGGTAACCCAGGACGGCGGGACGACGTGGAACGATCTGTCGGCCACCTTGCCGACCGCGCCGGTGCGGGCGCTGACCGCGCATCCCCGGCACGCCGAGTTTGTCTATGCAGGCACCGAGGTCGGCCTGTTCGCCAGTGAGGATTCGGGCGTGACCTGGTCGCCCACGAACGAAGGGCCGACAAACTGCTCGGTCGACGACCTGTTCTGGATGGGCGAGACCCTCGTCTCCGTCACGCATGGCCGGGGGATGTATCGCATCGACTTGTCCAGTTCCTAGCTCTGTACCGCCGGGTGCACACCGCGCTTTGCCAGTTCCAAACGGGGGCGAACGATGGCTCATTGCGCAACACCCGGACGATCGTCCGCAGTTGGGCCTCGTGCAGCCCTCCTTTGGTAACATCGGCCAAATGTTTCTGCCACGGTGATCCGGGCACTAGCGTGCGCCCGGGATTTTGCGGCAATCGTGCATTGGAAACCAGGACGAAGGCCTGGCGTAAATGACCGTCCTAGGCTGCTAGGCAGGTTCATCGAAGCTGGGACCGCTCTCGTTCACGCTCCTCGCCGGGGATTAACGCGACGACGCACACCAGCACGGCCAATCCGGCGATGACCACGGCTGCCGGTCAATGACTGGACAATCATCCCTTCCGGTGGTTCCGGAAGCGCGAGTCCTGGAAGCACCGGGCTGCCTGATTAGGGTGGTCTTCGAGGTAGAAAGCCGGGAGAATAGGCTGGGCCGATGAATCCCCTGGGCAAAACGTCGCTCATGCGATTAGACTGCGGAACGCGTCCACCCCTGCTTGGCGTGGACTGGCTTGGACCGGGGGGGTCACATGCCGGTGGCACGACGGAGTGTCAGCCGCCTCGGAGCCCGTGCGGTGGCCGAGGCCTTTGGCCAGTCCCGGGCCGGCGACCCGGCACATGATGCCGAATGCCAGAGGCTGCTGGCGCAGCTGAGCAAGCAGTGCCCGGAGCTCGTCGCGGCTCAGCCCCTGCCGCCAGGAAAGGTCGGCGCGCCGCTGCCGGTGAGCGGCGCCGACCTGCCCGCTCTCGCCCGCGCGGCCATCCGGGCCGCCAGCGGGCTGCCCCCCGCACCGGCGACCGGAGTTCCCCCGGTCGGCGGCGTCACCTGGGTGGACGGCGATCGCGAGCTGTACGTGGCGGTCGAGCAGGTCGACGTCAAGCTGGCGCCGGGTGCCATCGCGGTGACGATCCCGGTCCGCTGTGACCAGGCTGGCGCGACCGAGGTCGACGTCAGCTTCGCGATCGGGCTGCCTGACCGGCCACTGGGCCTGGTCGCAGCGACCGAGGACCGGCCGCGCGGGCCCGACGCCGTCGTCGACGTCTGGGGTGACGCGCTCATCGCGCTGGCGTGGCAGTGCCTGCTCGACGTCGCATCCGGCGTCAGCGCCGCGAGCGGGTCAGACACCGCCGGGACGCCGTTAATCGCATCGTCCCTGCACAGCGACGGGAAGACCCTGTCGGTTACGCCGCAGGCCCGGTTCGCCTTCGACGCCACCAGTCTGAGTCCGCCATGAGCCTCGGCGCGGCCGACCTGGGCAGCCTCGCGGACCTGGCGGTGGGACTCGGGCTGCTCGATGCTCAGGGCCAGCCGGACGGAAGCTGGTTCTCGGAGCCGGCGAGCCGGCTGAAATCCTGCATCTCCAATCCTGCTCAGCGTGCCGGGCTGCTGCGGTTCGTCGATGAGGTGATCGGCGGCGACAACGCCACGACCGACGACCGCGGGCGCACCTGGCTGCCCCTGGTCCAGCACGACAAGCCCAAGGTGACGGTCTACGTAGTGGTCGATGCGGCGCCGGAGGGCTGGGTCGTCATCGGCGTGGGTGCGACGCTTGCCACGGCAGTCGGCAGCACGCCCGCCGCCGACCTGCGCGTCCACGTCCCCGTCGTCGCGATCACCAAGGATGGCCACAGCCGTCCGGATGGTCCGCTGCTGCCGGGGACGCCTGACGGGCTCGTCGAGATCTCGGTGCAGCTGACGTTCGCGACGCCGGCGCCCGGCGAGGCCGGCCTGCAGGGCGTGAGCCTCACCGCCGTCGTACCGACCGCCGCTGGGCCGGGCGCAGGGATCAGCCTGGCGCTGCACGGGCTTCAGCTCCCCGGAGCGGGCGCGCCGCAGGACCTTACGCTCGACCTCAGCCACCCCGACCAGCTCGCCACCAGCGCCCGTGACCTGCTGCTGGATCTGGCCCGGCGGGAAGCGGCGAACGTCGGCCCGGTGGCCGGCCTGGCCGCGATGCTCGGGCTGACCGGCGCCGTGCCACCGCTGCCCTTTGACCAGTTCAGCCCGCACGCGATCGCCACCTGGCTGGAGGGAGTGGTCGCCAGCGACACGGCCCGCGGGGCCTTCCTCGCCGGCCTGATCGAACTGCTGGGAACCGGAGCCGTCGACGCGGTGACCGGAGAGGTCACGCTCACGCTCGGTGTCGCCGATGTGAGCCTGGGGCTCCGCAGCGCACCCGGCGCGACCGGGCACCCGGCCGTGTCCCTGGTCGCGGAGCTCACCGTGGCGGCGGCCGATGCTGACCTGCACGCCGACGTCGAGCTGGCCCGGCTCGACCTCGGGACCGGCAGCGTGCTGGCCTTGCCCACGCTGGAAGTCGCGGCCAGAGTCGGCCAGCGGGGTGCGGTCGGCACGCCGCTCATCGCGACCGGCGACGTTACCGTCGCGGGGGTACGCATCGGCTTCGCCCTGGATCAGGGGCGCCACCCGGCGTTCGTCCTTGCCGCCGACACCGTGCAGATCCTCGGCCATCAGTACGCCACCCTGGACCTGTCGACCCCGGACGCGATCGCCGCGACCGTCACCCAGGCGCTGGACGGTGTGCTCGCCGACATGCTGAGCCGCCTGGCCGGAACTCTCGGCGACGCGGTCGGGCTGCTGATCGGCGTGCGGGCCCCGCCGTCCGCGCCGGCGCTCGCCACCCTGGACCTGGCCGGATTCTTCCGCGACCCGCTTGGCGCGCTGGCGACATACTGGAAAGGCCTCATCGCGTCCCCGGCCGGGATGACGGACGTGCTTGGCCTGCTCCGCGACCTGCTCGCCGACGCCACGGCGAGCGGGACCGCGATCGCCGGCACCGGCACCGCCGCCGATCCGTGGATCGTTCCTGTCGTGGGGCCGCTGAACCTCCTCGCCTGGCGTCCGGACGGCGGGGCGGAACGGCTCATCGCGGCCCTGTCGGCCGGCTACACCGTCGCGACCCTGGGACAGGGCTGCACCAAGGTCGGGACGAGCTTCACCGTCACCCTGGCCGACCTGGACCTTGCGGCGGGGCACGCGAGCCTGCTGCCTGGCGCGCGGGCGGCGCTGACGCTGACCGCGAGCGACGGCGGACCGATCGCGCTGGACCTCGGGGGGGTGCTGCTCGAAGCGACGAGCATCGGCCTCCAGGTCGCCTGGGCCGCCGGCGGAGGACCCGATTCCGGCCTGCAGGCCGGCTTCGCCGCGCCCGGCCTTGCGCTGGACATCGACGGGACGACGGTACCGCTGCCGGTGCCGCAGGTCGCCTCCAACGGAACAGTGACGATGCCCCTGGAGGCCTGGGCCTCGCTCGAGACCGCACTGTCCCTGCTGGCCGCGCGCTCACCGGCCTGGTGGCTGGCGAGCGTGGTCGAGCTGATGGGCTGGGGACCGGCCGCGACCGGCCCGCATCTGGCCCTGGCTGACCTGGTGGCCGACCCCGAGACTGCGCTGCTGGGGTGGGCGCGCGGCCTGGCCGCCCCGGTCGGCGGCGCCACGCCGCACGCCATGGTATCGCTGCTGGCCCGGTTCGCCGGGGGGCTGCGCGGTGACTACGGGGCATATGCAGGCTCAGGCACGCCGGCCGACCCGTTCGTCGTCCCCCTCACCGGGACCGATCCGCTGGGGGCGCCCGCCCTGACCCTGTGGTGGGCGCCGTACGGGCCCTGGCCGGTGCCGGTCAGCAGCGCACCCGACGCGCTGCAGTCCTGGCGCCCCGGTCAGCCAGGGCTGTCCCCGATCGCCCTGGGCGCCGCGCTCGCCAGCGAGGCGGCGGCCGATCCCGGTCTCGCAGACCTACTCGCCGGGCGTCCCGACCAGACCGCGGGGCTGGCCGCGCTGGCCGCTCGGCTGACCGGCAGTGACGGCCTGGTCGTCCCGCCGGCGACCACACCCGCCGGCATCACCGTCACGACCGTGCCGACGAGCGCGGCCGGGCTCGCCGACGAGCTCGACCTTGAGACGCTGCTCCCGGGGATCACCCCGGCTCTCGTGGTCCACGTCGGCGTCAGCGACCCGTCGGCGGGCGCCCAGCCGCCCGCCGCGGACAGCAGCCAGCTGGTCGACGCAAGCGCCGCAGGGGTCGCGCCGGACACGATCGCCCTGCCGGCGTTCGCCGCGGGCACATGGTGGGTGCGGCTCGGCACACGGGATGCGTGCCGGCTCGCCAGTGGTGACCCGGATGGTGTCGCGGGCCAGGCGGCCCGCCTGAGCCGTATCGTCACTGCGGCGGAGGCCGCGGCAGGCGCGGGCGATGTCGTCGTGATCGGCTGGGGCGGCGCCGGGCACGCTGTCCTGCGCACCGCGGCCGACGTCCCCGGGGTCACGCATGCCGTGCTGGCAGGCACGCCGCTGACCGCGGTCACCGCGAACATCATCGACACCAACCCGGCCGCCGACACGCTGCGGCTGCTCGCCGCCGTACTTCCGCCGCTGCCCGATCCGAATGCACCGCCCGATCCGGACACCGATCCGGACGACGCTGACCTGGCGGCCGGGCGCAGCATCGTCAGCGGCCTGCTGGGCCTGTCCGAGCTGGCCGATCCGGTCGGCGAGCTCGGCCTGCCGCCGAGCACCGGCACCAGCCTCCCGGCCGGCATCGACCGGGCCGGGCTGGCTGTCGATGCGGTGTACGGCGTGCTCGGCGACGACGACGTCGCGCGCGCGGTGACCGCCGTGCTCGCCGCCGGGCTGGCGGCACGCGCCCGGCACCGCACCGGCGGCCGCGGAGCTCCCAGCGAGCTGCGGATCGGGATGCGCGTCCCCCTGCCGACGGCCCCGGCCGGGCCCCAGGTCATTGCCAGCGGCCGGGTCGACCTCGACCTGCTCGCGCTGACCAGCGGGACCTCGCCGCAGCTGCAGGCCCGGCCGCGGCTGCGCGCGCGCCTGGGCATCGGCGCGGCGCAGGGCTGGCTCGTCGGCGGCCCGGGCGCCGACCGGTCCCAGGCCACCGTGCGCGAGACCGAGCTGCGCCGGGCCGAGATCGTGCTGGACGTGCCCCTGTTCGCGGGTGCGGCGACCGATGACGCGGCCGCCGTCGTCCTGCACGAGGCGCGGGTCGACCAGGTACGGCGGACCCGCTGGACGATCGCGCCCGACGCGGCCAGCGCAATCGCCGCGGACGCCGCCGGAGCGGCCGAGGTGGCGGCAGCAACGGCCGGCAGCAGCATGACGACGACACTGCTGCCAGAGGCCCGCATCGCCCTCAGCCGGCTCGCCGAGCGACTGGCCGACCCGGCTTCCGGGACCATCGCCGGCTGGCTTGCCGACCTGTTCCGTGCCGCCCGGCTGATCGACGACTCCGGCGGCTTCGTCGCCGAATCAGTGGAACGGCTCATCGGCGACCCACTCGCTCACCTGCGTGACCTGCGCTCGGACCCGGCGGCGCTCAGCGCACTCGCCCGCGCTGCCGAACGGTTCAGCTCGGCCGCGCCAGCACCCGGCACCGGAACGGCCGCGGCTCTCGCCTGGGGACCGGTCACGCTGACCCTGGACCTGGGCGCCGGCACAGCCGGCCTCGCGGTGGCCGAGACGGCCGGCCGGGGCGCCGTGACCTGGAGCCTGGCCGCCGCGCTCGGCCCGTCCGGTCCCAGCCTGACCGCCGGGCTGGGTGCCGCCGCGCCGGCCTCGGGTCCGGCGGGCGGCCTGCGGCTGGAGCTCAGCGCGCCCGACGTGCGGGCCGACCTGGTCTGGACCGGCGGCGCGGCGGCGGATCGCCTCGCGCTCTGGCCTGCCCCGGACCCCGGGGCGATCGGCCGCGCGGTCGCGCGGCTCATCCCGGCCGAGGTCGCCCGCGCCGGGCTGGCCGCCGTACGGGAACTGGACGCGACCGCCCAGCCGATCGTAGACGCCGTCCTGGACGCCTTCGGCCTGCTCACCGCCGACACCGGGTCCGGCCGTACGGTACGGCTGCCCGCTGCGCTGCTCGCCGACCCCGCGGGGTTCTTCCGGCATCCGGGCGTGCTCGGCGCCTCCGGCGGAGGCGTGGACGCCGCGCGGATGATCGCCCTGCTCGACGCCCTCCGGCCGCTGCTGGGCATCAGTGGCGGACCGGGTCAGTGGCAGCTGGCCACCGGCGTCACCGTCACGACGGCCGCGGCCGGCTCCGCGGTCCGGCTCGGCCTGCAGCTCGACTCGACCGCGTTCGGCCCGCCTCCGGCCGCCAGCGACCGGCTGACCGCAAGCCTCGACGTCGCGCTGCTGCTCGGCGCGGGCACACCGGGGGTGGACGTCGACATCGCGCTCGGCACGCCCGGCGCTGCGCCCGGGCGCAGCGCGGCGCACCTGGAACTGGCGACCGGCGCGCCGGTCCGGCTCTACCTGCGGCCGGTGACCGGGGCCGATATCCCGTTGCTCCCGGCCGGAACAGGCCTGGCCGGCCTGGCCGCCACCGCCGTGACCAAAGCGCTGCCGCTCGTGCTCGACCAGCTGGCCGGGATGACCGGCGCTGGCCTGCCCGCCACCGTCGCTGGCATCGTCGCGACGCTGGGCGACGCGCTCGCCGTGCGCTCGGGCGGGAAGTTCGACCCCGACGCGCTGTCACGATGGGGAGCAGACCCGCTCGGCTCGCTCGGCCGGGCCTGGCCGGCGGCCGCCGCAGCCGGACTCGGCCAGCTCGCGACCGCGCTCGCGCCGCTGTTCTCCGGGCTGCCCGGCGGGGTGACGGTCACTCACGACGGCACCGGTATCACCGTCTCCGTGGCCGGCGTGACCGTCAGCCTGCAGGCCCCGCTGGTCCTCGACGTCACCCTCACCAGGCCCGGCATCCCGGCGATCGGCGACGTCACGGCCCACCTGCGGACGGACGCTACCGGGCCCCTGGAGATCACCGCCGTGCTCGGGCCGCTCGGCCTGACGGTGGGCGGCGTTGCGGTGGCACCATTCCTCGGCCTCTACGCCGGTGCCTCCCCCGGCGGCGGCCGGCGGATCGAACTCGGCCTGAACCTCGGCAGCGGAACGGCTCTCGTCGCGCGCTGCCTGCTCGGGGCGGCACCGACGTTCGCCCTGGTCGCCCGCAGCGGCACTACCGACTCGGCGGACCCCGCAGCGGTCGCGCTGGCGACGCTGGAGGCCATTCTCGACTCCACCGCAGCCGTGCTGATCGCGCTGCCCGACGTGGCCGCGCTGCTCAACCGGCACCTCGGCAACGACACCAGCAGGCCTGCGATCCGCACCCTGCTCGAAGGCTCGGTGCTGTCGGCCGACGGGACAACCGCGGCGACCGGGCTCGCCGACCCGGCGCAGCTGCTGCCGCGTGCGCTGACCCTCGCCAAGGCGCTGGCCGCGGCCCAGCCGTCGATCACCGTGGGCGGCCTCACCATCGCGCTGCAGGCCGCGAGCGGCCGCTACGGCGTGCGCCTGGACCTGGCCGAGCCGCTGACGCTGCTCAGCGGGACGCCGAGCATTCGGCTCGAAGTCGACGACAGCTGGATCGACACCAGCCACGGCCCCACCCCGGAGGGCCTGACGCTCTGGCTGCTCGCCGACGACCCGGCGCCGCCGCTGCACCTCGCATTGTCGCCGGGGCTGACGATCGGCGGCATCGGCATCAGCATCGGCGGGGACCAGGCGCCGCTGCTCGACACCGGCCTGCGCATCGATTCCGTGGCCGTGCACGGTTACCTCGACGTCGAACCCGGTGCGCTGTCGGGCGGCGGCCAGCTGGAGCTGGCCGGCCTGGCCCTGGGGGTCGGCGGGGCGAGCGGCGGCAATCCGGTCGCGCACGGCCTGCTGGCCGACACCGGGTCGGGCAACCAGAAGCTCGCGCCGAGTTTCAGCCCGGCGATCGCGGTCCAGCGGCACGCCTCCGATCCCGTTCTCGTCTCGTTCCGCGCCGGGCCCGGCGACGGGCCGTGGTGGCTGCTGATCCAGCGCAGCTTCGGCCCGGTCTACGTCGAGCAGGTCGGGCTCGCGGTCACCCTGGCCGAGGGCCAGATCCGGCAGATGGGCATCCTGCTCGACGGGCAGGTGAGCATCCTCGGCCTGACCGCGGCCGTCGACGGCCTGCAGGTGTCGTTCGTCCTCGGCGCCGGGTCGGCCTTCGCCGGCACATCGTGGCAGGTGGACCTGGCCGGCCTCGCGATCAGCGCCGACACCGCCGGGCTGTCGCTGGAAGGCGGCCTGCGGAAGTTCGAGGATTCCACCGGCGTCCAGTACGTCGGGATGCTGCTGGGCCGGTTTGCGGTCTACGGCATCTCGGTCTACGGCGGTTACGGCCGCACCGCCGACGCCCAGGGCACGTATGCCTCCTTCTTCGCGTTCGGCGCGATCAACGGCCCGATCGGCGGTGTGCCGGCGTTCTTCGTCACCGGCATCGGGGGCGGCCTCGGCATCAACCGGCTGCTGATCGTGCCCACTGACCTGTCAAAGTTCGGGGACTACCCGCTCATCAAGGCGCTCGATCCGGCCGCGCAGCCGAGCCCCGACCCGATGCAGGACCTGACGCGCGTCGCCGGCTACTTCCCGCCCCAGCGCGGCGCGTTCTGGTTCGCCGCCGGGGTGTCGTTCACATCCTTCGCGCTCGTGGACGGCGTTGCGGTCCTGGCGGTGCAGGTCGGCGACGGCCTGGAGATCGACCTGCTGGGCCTGGCCCGGATGGCGCTGCCGCGGCCGCAGTTCGCCATCGTGTCGATCGAAGTCGCCCTGGTGGTGCGCTTCTCCACCCGCGACGGCATCCTCTGGGTACAGGCGCAGCTCACCGACAACTCCTGGCTCCTCTATCCGGACGTGCGGCTCACCGGCGGCTTCGCCTACGTCATCTGGTTCGGCGGCGCGCTCCGCGGCGAGTTCGTCTTCACGCTCGGCGGCTACCATCCCGACTTCCACCGCGACGGCTACCCGCAGGTGCCCCGGCTGGGCTTCCAGTGGCAGTGGGAGATCTTCACGATCAAGGGCGGCGCGTACTTCGCGCTGACGTCCGATGCGGTGATGGCCGGCGGCTCGATCGAGGCGTCGGCCGACTTCGACGTGGCGTCGGTGAGCGCGACGCTTTCCGCCGACGGGATCGTTTACTTCGACCCGTTCCACTTCTGCGTGGTGGTGTCGGCCACCGTGACCGGTTCCATCGACCTGTGGATCTTCTCCGGATCGGTATCGGTCACCGCCGCCATCACCGTCGAGGGCCCGCAGTTCCACGGCACCGCCTCCGTCGACCTCGGCCCGACCAGCGTCACGGTCGAGTTCGGCGACCCCGGCCAGGAGGCCTGGCGGCTGCTGGGCTGGCTGGAGTTCGTGCAGAAGTACCTGGAGCTCGGCGCCGGCGGCGCGGCCCGAGCACTGGCCAGCGTCGCGGGACGCGGCAGCCAGCCCGGTGCGATCTCCGGCGGCACCCAGGCGCCGACGCCCGACGGCACCAGCGCGCACCCGTTCGTGGTGGTCGCCGAGTTCGAGCTCACCCTGGCCTCCACCATCCCGCTGACCGTCGTCCGCGTTCGTGGCGCGCTGGTCGGTGCGGTGCCGGGCGACGGGCTCGGCGTCGCGCCGATGGGGCTCGGCTCGCTGCCATCGTCGATTGACATCGGCATGGCCGAGGTCACGCCGGGCAGCTCACGTGCGGACGCGCCCGAACTGTCGCAGATGCAGGTAGCGGCGGCTGCCGACGGACGGTTCCCGCCCGGCGTGTGGGGACTGGCCAAGCCGCAGGACGACCCGCCGCTGCCAACAGGCAGCACCGTCGCGGGCATCAGCCAGGTGACCCTGACCGCGGAGGCCGCCGAGGGCCACGGCCTCGGCCCGTACGCCTACGACAAGGTCGAGACGGGCGCCCACCTCCCGCTGCCGTTCGGCTTCGAGCGCGTCTTCCGCGAGCCGTTCCTCGGCGACGTGACCGAGCTGACTGACCTGGTGCCTGCGGAGCCCGACACCTCGCCGGCGCTGTTCGCCGCGGCGACGGACTGGCTGGCGCGCTCGGGCCCGTCACGGACGGCGCTGCAGGCCTACGCCGGCGAGCGGGTGGCGCCGCCCCGGCTCGGCGCGCTCACCGACCGGCTCACGCCGGATGAGCTGCCCGTGCCGGACGTCGTTACCCGGCCAATCGATGATCCCCCGCCGGACCGCACGATCCTGCCACCGGAGGCCGCCGCCATGCTCAGCGCGGCTCGCCAGCTGGGCCGGACCCCGCTGCGGACCACGGTCACGCAGGCGCCCGACGGAACGCCGCGGACGGCGCCCCCGACGCTGGCGACGGCCAGCCTCCGCACCGACGTCGCCGTGGCCGCCAGGCTGGTGCTCCGGCCGGCTACGGCCGCGAACTCGGGCACCAGCCTGCTGCCCAGGGGAGCGGCGCCAGCCACGGGTGGCGTGGGCGCCGGCGCGGAGGCCCTCGCCCGGGCGGGCGCCCCCGCCGACGCCGCGTCCCGGCTCGCCCGCCTGTCGGCCTCGTTCGCAGCCTCGGCCGCGGCCGCGGGCGCCGCCTCGGCCGTGGGCGCGACGGCTGATACAGCGCAGCAGATGCGGGTCGGTGAGGTCAGCGTCCTGCGCCTGCCGTCGGTCGCCGTCGACGATCCCGCGCGGCCGCGGCCCGCTCTCGCCCTCTCCGGCGCTGCCTGCCGCGTCGTGGCGCTCGGCCCGGGGGGCGCCGTTCTGGGCGACTCTGCCATCGACGCCGCCGGCGGCCAGGTCACCGTGCCGGTGCGGACCGAGCGCCTGGTCGTCGCCGCCACGGGCGCGCCTCAGGCCCCGAACGTCCTTGGCACGGCCGGGCAGCCGCCCGCGCACGCACCGGGGCTGCTCGGCTGGCACGGCGGGCAGGCGCTGCCCTACGTCGGGTGGGCCACGATGCTGGCGGCGGGTGCCGTCGTCACGGTCGAAGGCGACGTGGCCCGCCGGCGCGGGCGGCCGGTCTCGGCCGGGTTCGTGCTCGCCAGCAGCGTCGTCACCGGCGACCGGCTGGTCCGCACCCGCTTCGCGGCCCCCGTGGCGACCGTCGTGGTGGTCATCGACGCGGCCGACACCGCCGGCGCCGCACCTGAGGGGCTGGTGACCGGGATCGACGGCGCCACCCGGCTGGACGACGCGCCCACCCTCGTGGTGGCCGGGGGGCGGTCTCACCTCGTCTACGCCGTCGCCTCGCAGGGGCCGGTCACCGTCACCGTGGGCGCGGACCCGCGGTGGGAGCTGGCTGGCGTGCTGGGGTCGGGGCAGCAAGCCGCTGACGTCGCGGCGCTGCTCGCGCGGCTCGGCCTCGACGACGCGGTCGCCGCCCCGGTGGTCGCCGGCGCCGAGGGTACCGTGCAGGTCGCGTGGGTGCCTCCGGCCGCCCCCGCCGGGGCCGCCGCCCCCGCCGGGCCGGGCACCTCCGCCGGGCCTGCTCCCGCGGGGCCGGGCACTCAGGATGCCGCGGACCACAGGGCCGCGCAGAAACCGGCACCGCAAGACGGCACCGCAAGACACAGGGAGACGCGCTGATGCCGAGCACCCCGCAACCGGGCTTCTTCAACCTGTGGTCGGCGCTGACCCCGCCGCTGAAGGCCGGCCAGTTCCGGCTCGACGCGCAGGTCGACCTCGATCCGGGCGTCACGCCCACGTCGATGCCGGTCGAGACCGGCCAGACCTTCTTCACCGTCGACGCCCCGCGCTTCGCGCTGCCTGCCGATCAGCTGCTGTCGACCTACCCCCCGGCGAATGGCAACGGCGCGTACTCCGAGCGGCTGCCCCAGATCGTCCTCAAGCGCCGCACGCTGCCCTGGGAACGGGCACCGGGCGCCGGTGCGGACGCCGCGCTTCCCTGGCTGGCTCTCGTCGTCATCGCCCAGGGCGAAGGGACGCTCTCACCGGAGGTGGACGTCACCCAGTGCGTGACGCCAGGGGTCACCCTCGCCGGAACCGCCGACGTCACGCAGGGTGCTTATCTCGAGGTCACCAAGACCGTCGTCGATGCGGTGTTCCCCACGAAGGAAGACCTGCCGCTGCTCTGCCACGTGCGCCAGGTTGACCTGTCCGACACCGAGCTGGCGCTCGGCGATGATGACGGCTGGATGGCGGTCGTGCTCGCCAACCGGCTGCCCTGGCCGGCCTCCGCCGACCCCACCACGACCGGCGGCCCGGACCAGCCGGCCGCCGCGCCCGTGCAGTACCTGGCCTGCCTCATCAACCTCGAAGGCCAGCTCGCCGCCCTGCCGGACGCAGCCGAGGACGAGGCCGAGACCTTCGTTCCGGTCGACGCGATCGCCCACTTCGACCTCTACGCGGACACGTTTGCCGACCCCGACACCCTCGCCATGGCCCAGCCAGCGAGCGGGCCGCCGAAGGCCGGGCCCGCCGCACCGCCGGCGATCGTGGCCCGGTCCACGCTGTCGGATACCTGGGCTACCGCGCCGGCCACCGCCGCCGCGCCCACGGCGCTCGGCATCGACGCCGGGCGGGCCGTCCGGGAGCTCATGGGCCGGCCGTGGCGCACCCCGGTCGGCGTGGTCACGGCCGAGCAGGCCTACCGCTTCCCGGTCCTCACGCACTGGCAGTTCACGGTGGACGGGGACCCGTCCTTCGAAGGGCTCATGCAAGCGCTGGACGTGGCGTTGCTGGGCAGCCTGCCCGAGCCGGACCCGCAGGCACCGCCGGCACCGCGCCCGGTGCCGGACGTGGCCGCCACCGGGCACGTCGGGCTGGCGCACCTCACCCGGCGGGGGGACCACGCCACGGCATGGTACCGGGGCCCGCTGGCGCCCCGCCCGACCGAGCGGGACGCCGCCGCCGCCTCCGGCGGCCCGCTGCCGGTCGCGCACGCCAGCGACCAGCTGCGGCGGGTCACGCCAGACGGCCGTGAAGACCTGACGTACGCCGCGGCCTTCGAGATCGGCCGGCTCCTGGCGCTGTCGCAGCCGTCGGTCGTAGCGGCCCTGATGCGCTGGCGAGCCGAGCAGTTCGGGGCGGCCCGGGCCGCTGAGCTGGCCGCCCAGACGATCACCGGCACGAGCCTGCTGGGCGGCCCGCCGGCGATCGCCGGCGTGGCCGACCTCGGCCGCCTGGTCGGCGGCGCCCTGCTCGGCCGGATTGACGCCGATCCGGCGGCCACCGTCGGACCGCGCCGGCCCGCAGCCGATCCCGGCGCGCCGATCCCGGGCCTGACCGGTGACCTGGAAGCCGTCGTCGCGACTGGGCTCGGCCTCAACCTCGACGCCCTGCGCGCCCAGGCGGCCCAGGTGGGCGCCGTCGACGCACTCGCGGATACCGCCGTCCCGCTCGCCGACGCGGCGGCCGGCCCGGTGCTGGAGGGCCCGGACCTGGTCACGCTCCGCAGCGCCGCGGAGACGGTGGCCGGCGGCCTGGCGGCCCAGGCGGCGGCGGGGGGCGCACCGGTGGCTGGCGCCGAGCCCAGTGCCCGGGCGCAGCCTGACGCACTCGACAGCCTGCTGGGGGAGCTCGAGCCATGATCGACAGGACGCTGCTGACCGGCGCGATGGCGGTGGAGGCGACGCTGACGGTCTCCGCGACGCTGGGCGGGGCGCTGCAGCCGCAACCGCCCGACCCGCGCACCGGGCCACGGGCCATCCCCAACGACCTTGCCGACTGTCTGGCGGCGCTGCGGGTGCTCACGGCGGTGCCGTTCGCCTACCTCGTCCCCGACGCGGAGCTGCTGCCGCAGGAGTCGGCACGCTTCTTCTACCTTGACCGGGCGTGGACGGACGCGCTCGTGCAGGGCGCGATGTCGGTCGGCACGGTCACGACCGCAGACCACGCCCAGCTCGAGGCGGTCTACCCGTACGTGCGCGACGAGGTGGACGAGGCTGAACGGCTGGCCCGCGTCGCCGGGCATGACCCCGCGCCGCT
>DATCGA010000696.1:0-9911 GCA_036509215.1 Trebonia sp. | reverse complement strand
GCGGCCGAGGGGCTGGCTCCCGGCGGGCCGAACGACACGATCGACATCACCGGCGGGTCCAGGCGGATCACGCGGGACGACTCGCTGGCCGAGGAGATGGTCGTGGCCGGACTGGCGTCGATGGATGACGCGATGGCGTCGCCGCAGGCCCACGTGATCACCCGCTGGCTCGGCGCCGACCTGCCCGACCCGCTGGCGCACGTCGAGCAGTTCACCCCGACCGGGCCGGGCGTGCTCCTGGTCTGCTCCGACGGCCTCTGGAACTACCGCCAGGAGGCGGCCGAGCTGGCCGTCATGGCGATGCCCGCCGCGCTCGAGCGCCCGCTCGACGCCGCCGCCGACCTCGTCAAGTTCGCCATCGACTCCGGCGGCCTCGACAACATCACGGTTGTTCTGATCCCGTTTCCCCCTCGATGACCATTTACAGGTAAAAGGAAGTCCCAGGACTCCGATGATGGGTTCAACGGGCGGCCGCCGGTGAGCGGCGGCCTGGAACGGGTAGCGCCGCGCGATCCGGCCGAGGTGGTGGCGGAACGCGAGGCTATCCAGGCGAACCTGCTCGAGCTCGACGGCAGCTTCGTCAAGCAGATGCTCGAGGGCGCCGCGCTGACCGGGCAGACCCGTCAGCGCTGGACGGCGGCGGCGGCGAGCCTCGCCGCCCTGTGGGAGACCTACCTGGCGTACTCGGCCGTGGTAGACCGGATCGCGGCTCTCGGCACGGGCGGCCGCCGGCCGTCCAAGCGAGAGCTGGCCGAGCTGACCGGGCTCCTCACCGGCGGCTGCGTCCAGCTGCCGGACGCCACGGCCCGGGGGGCCCGCAAGGACCTGGCGAGCACCGGGCGTCCCGCCGTCACCCTGGCGACCGCGGTCGGGGCCATGCGCCGGTCGTTCGCGCAGGTAACCGAGGTGACCTCGGCCGTCGAGGCGGTCTGGGCGGCGGTCGGCCCGCCGCTCGACGCGGCCGAGGCCGAACTGGCGTCGAGCCGACCGCTGGCGGCGGGCCTCGGCAGCGAGACCGAGGCCGCGTTCCGGGACGCGGAGGCCGGCCTTGATGCGCTGCGGTCGGCCTCGAACGCCGATCCGCTGGCGCTCATGCAGGACGGCCGGGTCGACACTACGGCCGCCGACGCGCTCCAGGCGCAGGTGGCCGAGCTCGGCCGGAGGATCGCGGAGCTAGGCCGGCTGCGGTCCCAGGCCCGCAGCCGGATCGACTCGCTCGAAGCCGCCGCCGGGGCCGCCCGGGCCGACCGGCAGGATGCGCTGGCGGCCTGCCAGCGCGCGACCGCGCTGGTCACGGTCGCGCTGGCGTCCCCGCCGGAAGTCGCCGAACCCCGGCTGGCCGGCCTGTCGGCGCTGGCAGCGGGCGCTCAGTGGGGTCGGCTGCGGGCCGAGCTCGACCGCTGCGAGGCGGAACTGGCTACGTCCCGCGCCCAGACCCAGGAGCTGCGGCGGCTCGCGGCGGCGGCGGTCGCGCGCCGTGATGAGCTGCGCGGGCTCCTCGGCGCCTACAAGGCCAAGGCCGCCCGGCTTGGGGCGTCCGAGGACGTGGCGGTTTCCGGCCGGTACGACCAGGCGCGCGACCTGCTCTGGTCGGCGCCGTGCGACCTGGGCGCGGCGGAGGCGGCGGTGTCTGGTTATCAGCAGGCGATCCTGGCAACGGAGAGACGGCGATGACATCGATGGCGGCGGCGTGCACCCAGCGTGGATGCAGCGGAACGATCGAAGACGGCTACTGCACGGTCTGCGGGCTGGCGCCGGCCCCGTCGGCATCGGGCCCGTCGGCGCCGTCGTCGGCCGCTTCGTCGGCTTTCTCGGCCTCGTCGGCCGGGTCGGTGTCGTCGGTCTCGGCTTCGTCGCCGTCCGGGCTGTCCGGGTCGGTCGGCGTCGGCAGCCGCCCGGGCAGCCGGAGCTCGCGCTCGCACAGCAGCCGCCTGTCGCGGGGCAGGCTCGGCGCCGGGCTGGTCGAGGTGCCGTTGGTGCCGGCCCTCGACCCGGCGTCGGCGGTGCTGGCCGACCCGCGGGTGCCGGAGAGCAAACGGTTCTGCGGAAGCTGCGGCGAGCTGGTCGGGCAGCCGAGGGACGGCCGGCCAGGGATGACCGAGGGATTCTGCTCGCACTGCCGCACCCGCTTCTCGTTCGCGCCCAAGCTGGTGCCGGGGGAGCTGGTGGCCGGGCAGTACGAGATCCTGGGCTGCCTCGCGCACGGCGGACTCGGCTGGATCTACCTGGCCAGGGACCACAACGTGAGCGACCGCTGGGTGGTGCTCAAGGGCCTGCTCAACACCGGCGACCCGGACGCGATGGAGGCCGCCGTCGCCGAGGGCCGTTTCCTCGCCCAGGTCGAACACCCCAACATCGTCAAGATCTTCAACTTCGTCCAGCACACCAGCCAGCGCGACGGCGAGACGGCCGGCTACATCGTGATGGAGTACGTCGGCGGCAAGTCGCTGAAGCAGATCCGGCAGGAGGCGCGCCAGCGTCACACGGCGGTGCCGCTGGTGCACGCCCTCGCCTACGCGCTTGAGATCCTGCCCGCGCTCGGCTACCTGCACGACCGAGGGCTGGTCTACTGCGACTTCAAGCCGGACAACGTGATCCAGAGCGAGGAGCAGCTGAAGCTCATCGACCTCGGCGGCGTCCGGGCCATCGACGGCGACGGCGCCATCTACGGCACCGTGGGGTACCAGGCGCCGGAGATCGAAGCCGAGGGCCCCTCGGCCAGCTCCGACCTGTACACCATCGGCCGCACGCTGGCGGTCCTGACCTTCGACTTCGCCTACCAGGGGGAGTATAAGTACCGGCTGCCGGCCGACGAGCCGCTGCTGCGGGCGCACGAGTCGTTCGCCCGGCTGCTGCGCCGCGCCACCCACCCCGATCCGGGGCGCCGGTTCCAGTCGGCGGGCGAGATGACCGAGCAGCTGACCGGCGTGCTCAAGGAGGTGCTGTCGGCCGACGACGGCGAGCCCCGGCCTTCTTTCTCCGGGCTGTTCAGCCCGGAGCTCCGCGCGGTCGGGATCGAGCTGACGCCGGCCGGCGCTCACGCGGCCCCGCCGTCGGCGGCCGAGGTGATCGCCGGCCTGCCCATCCCGCTGGCGGAGAGCGCCGACCCGGCCGCCGGGTACCTGGCGACGCTGGCCGGGCTGCCGCCCGAGCAGCAGGCGGCGGCGCTGCTGGCGGCCGTGGCCGGCCTGGGAGGCGTCCCGCAGTCGGTGACCGGGTCCACCGAGACCCGGCTGGCGCTGGTCCGCGCGCTCGTGGTCGCGGGTGACGCCGCCGGGGCCCAGGCGCACCTGGCCGAGCTCGCCGCGGCCGATCCGGCCGACTGGCGGATCGCCTGGTACACCGGCCTGTGCGAGCTCGCCCAGGCCCGGCCGGACCGGGCCGGGGCCGCGTTCAGCGCGGTCTACGACGAGCTCCCGGGCGAACTCGCGCCCAAGCTCGCGCTCGGCTTCGCGGCCGAGGCGGCCGGCGACCCGGCCGCCGCGCGGCGCTACTACCAGACCGTGTGGGCGATCGACCGGTCCTACGTCAGCGCCGCGTTCGGCGCGGCCAGGGCCTGCCTGGCGGGCGGCGACCGGGTGGCGGCGATCGCCTCCGTCGCGTCGGTCCCGCAGACCTCCAGTTATCACGCGGCCGCCCAGATCGCCGCGATCAGACTGCTGGTCGTCGTCGGCGGCGCCGACCCGGGCGGCGGTGCGGTCTCGGCCGGCGGCGCCGATCCGGCTGGCGGTGCGGTCTCGGCTGGCGGTGCGGTCTCGGTCGGCTCGGCCCCGGCCGGCCGGGTCTCGGTCGGCGACCTGCGCCAGGCCGACAGCCGCCTGGGCGTTCTCTCCCTCGACGACCTGCGCCGCGAGCAGCTCACGGTGGAGATCCTGCGGGCGGCGCTGGACTGGGTGTCGACCGCGCCGCCGAGCCCCCGGCGGCGCGGCGAAGCCCCGGCGGGCGAGCGCATCCTCGGCTGCGAGCCGACCGAGCGCGCGCTCCGCTTCGGCCTCGAGCGCGGTTACCGCGCGCTGGCCGGCCTCAGCCCCGACCCGGACCGCAGGAACCAACTGGTCGACATGGCCAACAGCGTCCGGCCGAGGACGTGGACATGAGCCGCGGCGGCCGGCGCCGCCGAACCCCCCTGCTCGGCCCGCCCCGCTTACTCCGCGGACCCCCCTCACGAGGAGAGAGTGATGACCAGCCCGCCCGGATTCACCGTCGACATCGACCACAACCCGTACCTGCCGGTGAACGGCCGCGAGGTCAGCGCGATCGTCACCGTGACCGCGGACGGCAGCGGAGACACCCCGCCGCCGTCGGCCGACGGCGGCGGCAGTGCCGAGATCATCATCATCGACTGCTCGGGGTCGATGGATTTCCCTCCGGCCAAGATGGCCGAGGCCCGCGCGGCCACCGCCGCCGCGGTCGACGTGGTCAGAGACGGGACGTGGTTCGCGATCGTGGCGGGCACCTCGACCTCGTGGCCGGTGTACCCGCCGGACGGGTCGATGGCGGTCGCCAGCGACAGCACCCGGGCGGCGGCCAGGAACGCGCTGCGCGGGCTGCGCGCCAACGGCGGCACCGCGATCGGCCAGTGGCTGCGGCTGGCGCGCCAGATCTTCCAGTCCTGCCCGGCCACCCTGCGGCACGCGATCCTGCTCACCGACGGCAAGAACCAGCACGAGACGGCCGAGGAACTCGCCGCCGCGATCAGCGCCTGCGAGGGCGTCTTCCGGTGCGACTGCCGCGGCGTCGGCACCGACTGGGAGGTGGCCGAGGTGCGGAAGATATCCACCGCCCTGCTCGGTACCGTCGATATCGTGGTCGACCCGGCCGGCCTGGCGGCCGACTTCGAGGAGATGATGCGCGGCGCGATGAGCAAGCACCTGCCCGACGTCCTGCTCCGGGTGTGGACGCCGCAGCAGGCGGAGGCGAAGTTCGTCAAGCAGGTCGCGCCGGCCATCGACGACCTGACCGGCCGTCGCGTCCCGTCAGCCCCGCAGGCGGCCGACTACCCCACCGGCGCCTGGGCGCCGGGGGAGAGCCGCGACTATCACGTGGGCATCGAGGTGAAGCCGGCCTTCATCGGCCAGCAGATGCTGGCGGCGCGGGTGAGCCTGGTGGCTAGCTCCCCCGAGGGGGGCGAGCAGGTGCTCGGCAAGGGCCTGATCCAGGTCACCTGGACCGACGACGAGGCGCTGTCGACCAGGCTCAACCCGAGGGTGGCGAGCTACACCGGCCAGGCCGAGCTGGCGGCCGCGATCCAGGACGGCCTGGAGGCAAGGCAGCAGGGCGACGAGGAGACCGCGACCGCGCGCCTCGGCCGGGCGGTCGCGCTCGCGCACGAGGCAGGCAACGATGCCACCGCGCGGCTGCTGTCCAAGGTGGTGGACGTGCTCGACGAGGCCACCGGCACCGTCCGGCTGAAGAAGAAGGTGGACGCGGCCGACGAGATGGCGCTCGACACGCGGTCCACGAAGACGGTCCGGGTCACGAAGGGCTAGGCGATGGCGACCTGCCCGTCCGGCCACCAGTCGGCCGACGACGACTTCTGCGACGTGTGCGGCTTCGCGATCGGCCCCGAGGCCGTCCCCGCGACCATCGCCGCGACCGCTCCCGCGCAGTGCCCGCAGTGCGGCATCCCGAGGGCGGGGCAGTTCTGCGAGTCGTGCGGCTACGACTTCACCGTCTTCAGCGACGGCGGCGCTGAGCCGCGGCCGGCCACCAGGGTCGAGTTCGCGACAGCCCCGCCGCCCCCAGCCCGGCCGGCCCCAGCCCCGCCGATCCCAGCCGCGCCGCCTCCCGCGTCGGCGGTTCCCGCAGCGGCCACCCTGGCACCGGCCACCCCAGCGCCTGCGGCGCCTGCGACGGTGGACCGCGGGCTCGCGGTCCCGCGGCCGGGCCCGCCCGACGGCGCTGGCTGGGCCGCCGTGGTGACCGCCGATCGCGCCTACTACGACAGCGTTCAGGCGACCGGCGCCCCGGGCGCGGGCGGGATCGGCTTTCCCGTCTACTGCCCGCAGCGGCGGTTCCGGCTGGCGGGCGCCGAGGTCCGCATCGGTCGGCGCAGCGCGCACAGCGGGATCGACCCCGAGATCGACCTGACCGGCCCGCCGGCCGACCCAGGGGTCTCCCGGCTGCACGCGGTGCTGCTGCGGGCCGCCGACGGATCGTGGTCCGTCGTCGATCCCGGATCGGCCAACGGGACGCTGGTGAACGGGGTCGAGATCGCCCACGACCAGCTCGTGCCGCTCCGCGACGGCGACCGCATCCACCTGGGCGCCTGGACCGAGCTGAGAATCGTCAGCGCGGGCTAAGGCGACGCAGATGAACAGCAGCCGTCCAGTTGATGAACATGCTCCGTCTCGTTCCTTCTCGGGCTCCCGATGGCGCGCGACGGCGAGAACAATGACGACTAAAACCGGTGCGAACGTGATGAGTCGGCTGCACCCCGGCTGCGCGAGTGAGGAGCCACTCACGGTGGCGGTGAGAGGACCACGCAAGCCACGGCTAGCCGTGGCGGCGCTGCGCATCGCGGTCGCGGCGGCCCTGGTGGGGCTGGCGGCCGCCTGCAGCGCGGACGCAAGCGGAGGAACGGGCGCCGCCGCAGGCAACGGCCAGGCTGGCCCGGTCAACGCGACCGCGCTGTCGGCCTCGAACGTCACGATTACCGAGACCGGCAGCACCCTGCTCTACCCCCTCGCGCGCACCTGGGCGGCGGCGTACCACCAGCAGCACCCGCGGGTGACGGTGACCACCGCGGGCACCGGCTCGGGCGCGGGCATCGAGGCCGCCTCCGACGGCAAGGCCGACGTCGGCGCCTCGGACGCCTACCTGTCGAGCGGCGACCTGGTCACCAACCCCCGGCTGCTCAACATCCCGCTGGCCGTCTCGGCCCAGACCGTCATTTACCACGTGCCCGGGCTGCCCGCCGGCAGCCACCTCCAGCTGAACGGCACGGTGCTGGCCGAGATTTACGGCGGGACCATCACGCGATGGAACGATCCGCAGATCAAGGCGCTCAACCCGAACCTGCCGCTGCCACCGCTCACGATCGTGCCGCTGCACCGTTCCGACCGATCCGGCGACACGTTCCTGTTCACCAGCTACCTGTCGACCCAGAACAGGGCTTGGGATGCGTCGATCGGGTACGGCACCACCGCGAACTGGCCGAAGGTCGCCGGGGCGATGCCCGAGGAGGGCAGCCTCGCCATCCTGCACGGCTGCGCGGCGACGGCCGGCTGCGTCGCCTACAACGGGATCAGCTACCTCGGCCAGGCGCAGGCGGCCGGGCTGGGCGAGGCCGCGCTCGCCAACTCGGCCAAGAACTTCACGCTGCCGACCGCCAGCGCGATCAACGACTCGACCGGTAGCTTCGTGTCGCTGACCCCGCCCAACGAGACGATCTCGATGATCGACGGCCCGTCGGCCGACGGGTACCCGATCGTCAACTACGAGTACGCCGTCGTCAGCACCAGCCAGCCCGATCCCAGGGTGGCCGCCGCGATCAGGGCGTTCCTGAGCTGGGTGATCGCCACCGGGAACCACTCGTCGTTCCTCGACCCGGTGGGATTCCAGCCGCTCTCCGCCACCGTGGCGCAGCTCGGCCAGGCGCAGATCGCGGAGATCGGCCGGTGACCGCCACCCTGAGCCCGCCGCAGCCCCGCCAGCGCCCCGCCCGTACCCCGGCCACCCTGCTGGCCCTGCTGATCGCGCTCGTGCTGCTCTCCCTCGCCTGGGGCGGGGTAGGCGGCTGGGTGGCCGACGAGCACTCGTCCGCCGCCAGCGCCATGGTCACCGTGGACGAGCCGCTCAGCCTGGACGCGCAGCGGCTGTACCAGGACGTCGCCGACGCCGACGTGACCGCGACCACGATGTTCCTGGCCAGCCCGCAGCCGCCGCTCACCTCCACCCAGCGGTACCTCGGCGACCTCGACACCGCCGAGGCCGAGCTGTCCGCCCTGCGGGCGGCCGGCGGTCAGAACCCGGCCGCGTCCGCCGCCCTGGACACGCTCGCCCGCGACCTGCCGGTGTACGTCGGCTACGTGGCCGAGGCGAGGAGCCAGTACGCGCTCGGCTACCCGGTGACCGGCGGATCGTTCCTCCAGGTCGCCTCCGAGGAGGCGCACCTGGACCTGCTGCCCGCCGCCAAGACAGTGTTCGACCAGCGCAACGACGTGCTCGGGGCGGCCAGCGGGCGGGCGACCGGGCTGCCGCTGGTCATCGTCGCCCTGGTGCTCGCGGTCATCGTCGGGATCGTCTTGTACCGGGTGCAGCGGTGGCTGACCAGGCGCACCAATCGGATGCTCAACGTCGGGTTGGCGCTCGCGTCGCTGGTGCTCGTGATCAGCGCCGTGTGGCTGCTGGCGGGCTTCCTGGCGGGCCGCTCGGACCTGAACGCAGGGATCGGAAACGGCTCGCAGCCCGCCCAGGAACTGGCGCAGGCGAGTATCGGCGTGCAGCAGATCAGGGGCGACGCCGTGCTCAACGTCATCTCGCGCAGCGGCGACACCTCGTTCCAGTCTGACTTCAGCACCACCAGCGGGAACGTCGGTCCCGGCCCGCGCAGCCTGCTCAGCGCGGCCGCCGCCGCGCAGAGCGACGACGGCCAGGCCGCCTCCCTGGTGGCGGCGGCCGAGCGCGAGGCAACCAGCTGGTACAGCGCCAACGCCAAGGTGTACACCCTGGGCGCGGACGCCGACTACGCCAGTGAGCGGGACATGGTCGTCGGCGTCGGCCCCAGCAGCTCGGCCGCCGAGTACAACGTGCTCGAGCCCGATATCACCACCGCGATCGGGGACGACGACAGCGACTTCCGGTCCGCCGTCAGCAACGGATCGGGCGCGCTCAGCCCGCTCGAGCCGGTGGTGCTGGCCGCGGCGGTGCTGATGGCGCTCTGCTGCGCCTGGGGCCTGTGGCGCCGGCTGGCGGAGTACCGCTGACGTGAACGGGGATTCCGCCGCGCAGCTAAGCGGTCCGCTGACCGGGCTCCGCCCTGGTTCCCGGGTGGCCGGCTACCTGCTCGCGGATCTCGTCGGCGTGGGCGGGATGGCGGTGGTGTTCCGCGCCCGCGACGAGGGACTCGGCCGCACGGTGGCGCTGAAGGTGCTGGCCGGGAACCTGGCCGGCGACCAGGCGGCCAGGGAGCGGTTCACCCGCGAGGCGCGAACGGTCGCGAACGTCGAGCACCCGCACATCATTCCCGTCTACGCGGCCGGCCAGGCCGACGGTCTGCTCTACATCGCCATGCGGTTCGTGGAGGGGGCGGACCTGCACGCGCTCATCCACTCCGGCGGTCCGCTGCCGCCCAGGCGCGCGGCCGCCTTCGTCTCCGACATGGCCTCCGCGCTTGACGCCGCCCACGCCGTCGGCGTCGTGCACCGTGACGTCAAGCCGGCCAACGTCCTCGTGGACGCTCGGCCCGGTCGGCCAGAGCACGGGTACCTGACGGACTTCGGGGTGGCCAGGGTGATGCGCTCGACCGGCGGCCTCACGATAGCCGGGCAGTTCATCGGCACTCCCAATTACGGGGCGCCGGAGCAGATCAACGGGACGACGGTGGACGGCCGCACGGATCAGTACGCGCTCGCCTGCGTGGCGTACGAGCTGCTGACCGGCTCGGTCCCGTTCAAGCGGGAAGACCCGATGATGGTCCTCTACGCCCACGCGTACACCGCCCCGCCGCTGCTGACGGCCGCGCGCCCCGACCTGCCCGCGGCCGTCGACGCGGTGCTCGCGCGGGGACTGGCCAAGCAGCCCGGCCAGCGGTACGACACGTGCGGCGAGTTCGCCGACGCGCTGCGGGAGGCGCTCGGCCTCGACCCGTACGACCCGAGACGATCTCCCGGCACGAGCACCGTCGCGCTCACCCCGCCAACGCCGAGGCCGGCGCAGGCGACCAAGACCAAGACGATGACCATCCCCGA
>DATCGA010000695.1:0-22455 GCA_036509215.1 Trebonia sp. | reverse complement strand
GCACCCTGGACGGCCACCCCGGGGGAGCGTCGCCGGCCAGCTACTCGATCGCCTTCTGCTGCCTGGCCCTGCTGCCGCTGGCGGCGATGGTGGGCGTCTCCCGGCTCCGCCGCGACGCCGGCAACGGCGCCCGTCACCAGCCGGCTTCGAAGCAGGCCCCGGCCGAGCTCGACGACGTGGTTGGCTGACGCCCGCCGCCAGCGATCGGCCAGCGGGCCCATTGGGAAGCCGTAGCGCCGCCTGCCTGGCTGCCGGGAAAGCATTCCCTAGTACCAGGGCAGTTCCCGATCATCCACGCCAGCTCCGCAGGCGCGGCCCACACCTGTCGCATCCTCGGCACCGATGACGACGACCACGAGGCCATCGTGTGCGTCGACATCAACACGATGACCTACGACGGCGATGCCTTCGCCCAGTCGGAGGTCGAGGCCTACTGCCAGACCACGGCCGGCACAGCCGCCCACGGATCGCCGCGTAGGCGGCCAGCGCCTCCGCCTGCCGTCCGGTCGCGGCCAGCGCCCGCATCAGCAGCCCGGTGACCTTCTCATCGAGTGGGTGATGAGCGACCAGAACCTCGAGCGGTCCGACGTGCCCGCCCGCCGGGTCATCGGCGACCTCACGGGTAAGCCGGGTGACAAGCGCGTCGAGCTGCAGCCGCTCCAGCCGCTGGGCGTGCGGGGCCGCGAACTCGCCCGCGTCGGCCAGCGCAGGCCCCCGCCATAGCCCCATCGCCTCCTCGGTCCGCCCCTCGGCCAGCAGCCGCTGAAAACGGAACGCGTCCACGTCATCCGGCTTAATCGCCAACCGGTACCCGGCCGCCGACTGCTCGACCGCCCGCGCCCCGCCGAGCGCGCGCCGGGCCCTCGACACCAGCGTCTGCAGCGCGTTGGCCAGGTCCGCAGGCGGCTCGTCGCCCCAGACCGCATCGCCCAGCTCGGAGGTGCTCACCGGCCGCCCCCCGGCCAGCGCCAGCCGCACCACCAGATCGCGCAGCCGCGCGCCGGAGATGACGACCGGGGCGCCCCCGTCGTCATTCACCTCAAGCGGACCCAAGATCGCGACCTGCACCCGTCCATTGTCGCCGAACCCCAGCGTTCCGCACGCTCCCTGCGCATCGCACGGCCCCATTCGCGGTCATGCCCGGTCGTCCGTATGCTTGCACCGGCGCTCTGCGACGGACAGAACTCTGGGAAGCCTTATGCTGGCTGGGTTCCCGTCCGCAGGGACACCTCAGCACAAGGGGCGCATAGCTCAGCGGTAGAGCTCCCGGCTTACAACCGGGCGGCCACAGGTTCGATCCCTGTTGCGCCCACCATTTTCGAACGTATGCCCGACTTCACGCCGGTTCTCTCATAGCGCGAGGCAGGCTCGCCGTCGCCCCACCCATCTCCGGGACGGCCACTCCACCCCCATCAGCCACAGATGCTCGACCGATCGCCTCCCGCAGCGCGACCGATCGATTTCCTGTTCCATGATCACGAAGGATCTTTTCCTGACGTAGGAAAATATGCCTATAACTGCCTAAATCCTTCGTGATCATGCTCAAACCCCGATCCCGGAAGCAAGCACCAGAGATAACAGCGAGAAGCCGAAGGCAAGGGGCCCGCGCGACGCGAGACGTCGCTCCCGCGACGCGAGCCGTGGAACGATGCCGGAAGTGCTCACCGCAGGTAGATGCGGCCCGGATCCAGAACCTCCCGCAGGATCCGCAGCTCCTCGGCCGTCGGCGGCCCGGCGTCGCTCACGTCGGCGGCCACCTTTAGCGGCCACCCCGTCGCCGACCGAACCTGCGCGACGTCCACCCCGGGATTAACCGAGCGAAGCACGAGCTCGTCATCCTCCCTGGTCAGCACCCCAAGCGGGGTGATGAGCCGGGTAACGCCGCGCCCGCTCGCCTGCCGTCCGCTCACGGACGAGGGGGCGGGGGAGGTCACGAAGTCCGGGCGGTCCACCAGGGTCTGCGGGGTGTGCCTGCGCATCACCACGAACACTTCCCGCGCGTGCCCCATCACCTCGATGGCGCCGCCGGATCCGGGCAGCCGGTGCTCGGGCCGCGCGTACGACCCGCCGATCATGGTCGAGTTCAGGCTGCCGTGCCGGTCGATCTGCGCCGCGCCGAGGAACCCGGTGTCGATCCGCTGCCCCGCGATCACGTAGCCGAACAGCTGCGGCATCGGCAGCACGGCCTCCGCCCCGGTCACCAGGATCGAGTCGGAGATGGTGGTCGGCAGGCCGATCGGGTGGGCGCCGGTGACCCCCGACTCGTAGATGATCTCGATGTCCGGCGCGGTGCTCAGCGCAGCGAGGGCGGCGGCCAGGGTCGGCAGCCCGATGCCGGCGAACACGATGCGACGGCCCGCCAGCTCCCGCGCCGCCAGCACGGTCAGCACCTCGGTGACGGTCGCGGGCAAGCTCATCGGGAGGCCTCCTGGTCGGCGCCGGGCCGGGGAGCGGCCGGCCGCAGGTGCAGCCCGTAGTTCACCCGTCCCGACAGCGCCTCGCCGACCTGCAACCTGCTCCGCACCTCCGGTCCGATCAGGGCAAGATACTCCGAGTGGTCGGCCGTGCCCCGGATGTAGGTGTCCAGCCAGCGGTCGACCGCGCCCTCCGCGCGCCCCATGTCCGACCATTCGCGGAAGAACGCGTCGTCGCGGTCGTAGTAGCCCTGGACCGGCGCCGGGTACGAGCCGAACGGGCACTCGACGACCGCGTCGACGATCTGCGCGGGCACGATCGTGCGATTCGGATCGGCGCGGATCACGTCGTCATCGACGATCTCCTCGACCGTGACGATCACCCGGCGGCCGGCGAAGGCGACATCCTGCTGCACCCCGAGAATGCCCCACGCCTGGACGTTTCCGCGCCGATCGGCTCGCTGCGCGTGAATGATCGAGACATCCGGGTTGAGCGGCGGCACCACGAATATCGGGTCCCCGCTGTACGGGTCGATCACCTGGCGGATCGAGTCGTTGACGGCCGCCAGGTCGCTGCCCTGGTAGGAGCGGATCGGGTAGAAGGGCAGCTTGGCCGCCCCGGCGACGTACCGCGCGATCATCCCGCCGTGACTGTACTCATCGAGCGTCACCACCCGGTCGCTGCGTCCCTCGAGGGCCCGCCGCAGCTCATGCAGCGAGCCGCCCGAGCTGTTGCCGATGAACGAGGAGACCAGGCCGCGGACGCAACCGGCCGCGATCAGCTGGTCGATCATCATGTCGCACGACATCCGGCAGACGGTCAGGTCCCCGATCCGCTGACGGATGATCTCGTGCGCGGCCGCCGTCGGGACGAGGTGCCCGAATCCCTCCAGGGCCACCGTCATGCCCGGCTGCACGTACGTTGCGATCGCACCGGCAAGCGTCGAGACCCGGGTTGCCGACATGCTCTCACGATCCTTCACTCCGGCACCGTAGGCAAGGGGCCAGGTCCGGGCTGATGTTGGCGGGAACCTCCGGTCCGTTCGGGATGAAGATCTGAATTTTCCCGAACGGTCGCGGGGTGACTGCGGCAGCGTCTCCTAGGACCTGGCGGTGGTGAAGTCGATCCGCTCGGCCGACTCGCCCCGGCCGACGAAGGCCATCGCCACCATCTGCGGCGGGAACAGCCCGTGGGCGACGACCCCCGGCTCCGATGACAGCAGGACCGCGAGCGCCGCCGGGTCGTCGACCGGCCCGTGGTAGTCGGCGATCACGCCGCCGTCCGGGCTCAGCGGGACGTCGCGCAGCGAGGCCGGGGCGACCCGGCGCATGGTGGCCCGCAGCCCGAAGGACAGCAGTTCCAGCGGGATCGGGGCGTGCAGGGCCTGAACCGGCTTGGAGGAGTCGGCGATGACGACGAACCGGTCGGCCGCCCCGGCCACGATCTTCTCCCTGGTGTGAGCGCCGCCGCCGCCCTTGACGAGCCAGCCGTCGGGGGAGATCTGGTCCGCGCCGTCGATCGTGATGTCGAACCGGTCGATGCTGGTGACGTCCTCGATCCTGATGCCCAGTTCGCGCGCGGCGTGCTCGGTCCGCGGCGACGTGGCGGCGCAGACGATATCGAGGGACCGCTTGGCCAGCGCCGGGAGCAGGTACGCCACCGTCGAGCCGGTGCCAAGCCCGACGGTCATGCCATTCTCGACCAGCTCCGCGGCCGCTTCCGCAGCGACCTGCTTCTCTCGCTCAATGCTCATGAGGGGTCCCTCCAGACGGTGGTCGCTGCCTGGCACCACCGTACGGTCACGGGTCGTCCGGGGCGAGCGGGGGTACGGCAGCAGCAAACCGCCGAACGAAGGAGCACCCGATCATGACTACCACCCGTACTCCCGTTGTCTTCATCCACGGGCTCTGGCTCCACGCCAGCTCCTGGCAGCCCTGGATCGACGCCTTCACCGACGCCGGCTACGCGCCGGTGGCGCCCGGCTGGCCCGGGATCCCGGACACGGTCGACCTTGCCCGCGCCCACCCGGACAGCATCGCCGGCCACGGCATCGACGACGTTACGACCCACTACGCCGGCATCATCAGGGAACTGCCGACGCGACCGGTGATGATCGGGCACTCCTTCGGCGGGACGATCGTCGAGAAGCTGCTGGCGCAGAACCTCGGCGCGGCCGGCATCGGCATCGACGCCGCGCAGATCAAGGGGGTGCTGCCGGTTCCGCTGTCCGCCCTGCGGTCCGCCCTGCCGGTCTTCAAGAACCCGGCCAACGCCCACCGCGCGGTCTCGCTGACCGACAAGGAATTCCGGTACGCGTTCGGAAACGCGATCCCGGAGGAAGAGTCGGACGCGCTATACCAGAAGTGGGCGATCCCGGCGCCGGGCAAGCCGCTGTTCGAGGCCGCGACCGCCAACTTCTCGCCCCACTCGCCGGACAAGGTCGACACGAAGAACTCGGGCCGGGGACCGCTGCTGCTGATGATGGGCGGCAAGGACCACACGGTGCCCGAGGCCGTCACCAAGTCCACCGTCAAGCAGTACCGGGGCTCCGGCGCCGTCACCGAGCTGGTCGAGTTCGACGACCGAGGGCACAGCCTCACGATCGATCACGGCTGGCGCTCGGTGGCCGACGAGTGCCTGTCCTGGCTGGCCGAGCAGGAACTATGACCGCGATATCAACGACGATGATGGCGCTGCGGGCGCATGCCCGCGGCGGACCCGAGCAGCTGGTCTACGAGCGGGCCCCGACCCCGGTGCTCGGACCGGGCGAGGCCCTGGTCGAGGTGCACGCCGCTGCGATCACGTTCGCCGAGCTGACCTGGGACCAGACCTGGACCACCCTCGACGGCCAGGACCGGACGCCGACCATCCCGTCCCACGAGGTGTCGGGGACGGTCGTCGGCCTTGGTCCCGACGCCAGCGGCGTAGCGGTCAGAGAGGAGGTCTACGGGCTGATCGACTTCGACCGCAACGGGGCGGCGGCGCAGTACGTCACGCTGCCTGCCGCCCACCTGGCGGCCGGGCCCCGATCGGTCTCGCACGTCGAAACCGCGACCCTGCCGCTGGCGGCGCTGACCGTCTGGCAGGCGCTGGTCGACCACGCGGACCTCAAGCCGGGTGAGCGGGTCCTCGTCACCGGCGGCGCCGGCGGCGTGGGCAGCTACGCCGTCCAGCTCGCCGCCAGCCTGGGCGGCGTCGTCACCGCGACCGGGCGCGCCAGGCAGCGGGACTTCGTCCTCGGCCTCGGCGCCAGCGCGTTCCTGGCTGCTGATGCGGCCGACGGCGCCAGCCCCGCAAAGGCCCCCGCGGAAGACGGCTTCGACGTAGTCATCGACTCCGTCGGCGGCGCCGTGCTGGACGCCTGCTACGGGATGACGCGCCGGGGCGGCCGCCTGGTGACGCTCGGCGCGCCGCCGGACGCGGGCAAGGCGGCGGCGCTCGGCCTGCGCGCCGTGTTCTTCGTCGTCACGCCCGACGCGGCCGAGCTCGCCCACCTGGCCGGGCTGGTCGACGACGGCAAGCTGCGACCCGTCCTCAGCCAGACGTTCCCGCTGCAAGACGGCAGGAAGGCATTCGAAAGCGCCACCGTCCCGCACCCGCCGGGCAAGACCGTGCTGATCGTCCGCTGAGCCCGGAAATCGTTTTGCCGCGACGTGGGTCTAACCAGGTGTTGGACGAAAGAAGGGAACCAGCAATGCGTAAGGCCCACACCACCACCTCCGCCGCCCGCGAGGTCAGCAAGCCGGCCGAGCAGTGGCGTCAGGAGCTCACGCCGATGCAGTACAGCGTGCTGCGCGAGGCCCACACCGAGCGGCCGTTCGCCGGCGAGTACGTGCACAACCACGCCGACGGCTTCTACCGGTGCGCCGGCTGCGGCAGCGAGCTGTTCCGCTCGGACGCCAAGTTCGACTCGGGCACCGGCTGGCCCAGCTTCTCCGAGCCCGCCGTCGCCGAGGCGGTCGAGCTGCGGGAGGACAACAGCCTGTTCATGCGCCGCACCGAGGTCGTCTGTCGCGCCTGTGGCGGTCACCTCGGCCACGTCTTCGACGACGGCCCGACCGCGACCGGCGACCGGTACTGCATCAACTCCTGCTCGCTGGCCTTCGAGCCTGCGGCACACTAAGAGCAGGACGGCGGCCCGCGAGGGGAGACGCGATGGGTTATGCCGAAGACCACCAGTGGTCACAGCGTCATCTCTCGCACTACGTCGAGGGGGATCTGAGCCGCCGCGCCCGCCACCGCTTGGACCGCCACGCGCGGGACTGCGTTGATTGCGGGCGCGGCCTGCGCGCGCTGCGGGCCCTGGTCCACGCGGTCCAGGGGCTGGACGGGCTGGCGGGCGTTCGCGCGCCCGCGACGATCTTCGACCTGGTCCGCCCGGCCGGGTCCGGCGGCTCGCCCGCACCGCAGGCCGGGTGACCGAAACCGAGGTGACCGACACCGAGGCCAGCCTCCTGGCCCGGGCCCAGGCCGGGGACATCGACGCCTTCGAGCAGCTGACGGGCGCGTACGCCGATCGCCTCTACATGCTGCTGCTGCGCCTGCTCGGAGACCCCAACGAGGCGGGGGAGGTGGCCCAGGAGGTCATGCTCCGCGCCTGGCGGGGCATCAGCCGGTTCCAGGGCCGGTCCAGCTACTTCACCTGGCTCTACCGGATCGCGGTCAACGAGGCCAACCGCGCGCTCGAGCGGCGGGCCCGGCGGCCCGCCAGCGTGCCGATCGGGCCGGAAGAGCTGGAACTGCCGTCCCCGCGCACGGATGACCCGGCCCGGCAGGCCGAGATCAACGAGCTGCGCCAGGCCCTGGCGGGCGCCCTGGCCATGCTGCCGCCGCCGCTGCGGACCGCGATCGTGCTCCGCGATGTCGAGGGCTTCTCCACCCAGGAGGCGGCCGAGATCGCCGGCGTCAGCCAGGCCGCCTTCAAGAGCCGCCTGCACCAGGCGCGGCTGCGGCTCCGGGCCGCCATCGGCGACGATGCCCTGCTGGCGCTCGGCGGCTGAGGTCTTCTCCAATCTTTTCTCCCGAACGGACCCTGGATGACTCTCCGCAGTCGATGACCCGCCTCAGCTCCGACTCGGGCCGGTCAGCGCCCGGTACGAGATCGCGCGCACTGAGCTCCGCGCCTCCCTGGTCCGAAAGCTGGTCATAACTAAGACCGGTCTGTATAATAGCCCGTATGGAGACCATTCCTATTACCGAGGCGAAAGCCCGGATCGCTGAGCTCGCAGACCGGGTCGCGCGCGAGCATGATCATTTCACGATCACCCGCAACGGCCGCGCCGACGTCATGCTCATCTCGGTGGCCGAGTACGAGTCCATGCAGGAGACGCTCGACATCCTCGGGGACTCCGAAGCGGTCGCGGACCTGCGGCAGTCCAAGGAGGACTTCGCCTCCGGCGACACCTACACCGCCGCCCAGGTGCGCGCCGAGCTGGAACAGCGCCGGCGCCTTGGCTCGCAGTGAGCGGAACCGACCCTGCGGCCGGCGAGCCCTACGCAGTGCTCCTGTCCGGGCAGGCCCGGCGCAACATCAGGGAGAACCTCCCCCTGGAAGTCGCTCTCGCCGCCATGGAGGCGATCGACGGCTCGATCGCCGTGAACTACCGGGCAGGCAAGCCGCTGGACGAGCCGTTCGACGGCTACCACTCGGCCCGCCGCGGCACCTACCGGATCATCTACCGCATCGACGAGCCGAAGCACCAGGTCGAAATCCACTCGATTCGCCATCGCCGCGACGCCTACCGCGCCTGATTCCCGCGGCGGGGAGGTGGCGACGGTCGATCTCGACGGAGCCATGCCCAGCCAGCTCTCCAGGCCGGCATCACGCCGGCTCCCGCGACCGACAGTCAGTCGGCCTGCAAGACGAAGAACAGGAAGGCCAGCAAGGCCGAGGGGATATCCGCCGAGTCCAGAAGCTCATCTGGGCGACGTGGCCGCTGATGGTCCACTCTTCGGTCCAGTTGGAGGTTGCGAAATAGTCGGGCTTGCGCCCAGCTTCGCGCTGCATGAGCGCGATCGCGAACGGGTGGTCGACCGCCACGATCAGCCGTCCGCCGGGCTTGAGCACCCGCCGAAGCTCGGCCAGCGGCGCCGTCCAGTCCTCGAGGTAGTGCAGGATCAAGCAGGCGATGGCATCGTCGAACGCGCCGTCGGGATACGGTAGTGGGCTGCTCAGGTCGGTCTGCCGCAGGTCCGGGTCCGGACCGAGCCGTTGCCGGGCCAACTCCAGCATCTTGGCGCTGGAGTCGAAGCCGCTGACAACGGCGCCCCGACTTTGCAGCGACTCCGACAGCGGGCCGGACCCGCAGCCGGCGTGGAGGATCCGCCGGCCGGCCACTTCCCCGGCCAGATTCAAGATCGCGGGCCGACAGTAGTAGGGGTTGATGAGGCTGGACTCGTTCTGTTTGGTGTATGCCTCGGCGAAGCTGTCATAGTCGTTGACCACGGACGCAGCATCTTCCTCAGCGACTCGGACGGTGAATTCGGGACCGGCCGGACTTGCGTGAGCGTGAGATATGCGATTTATCCTGGCACTCCCCGCCGCCAGCCGGGCCAGCTCCACCGGGACCGGAGGTTACAGGCTTGGTTGCCAAAGTGGCCGGGACAGGTGATGCGCTGAGCGCTGTCGGGTATCAGTCTCGAAGCTGAGCGAGCAGTGAACTCGCTTGGCATCCCACCAGATCCGACAGCGAAGGAGAAGTGATGAACAGGTCGTACGCCCGGATGGGGTCACACAGAAACCGCAGGATCCTTCTGGCGCTGCCGGTCAGCGCCGCCGCCGCGGTAGCACTGGTGGCATGCAGCTCCAGCAGCTCCTCGTCCAGTTCCGCCCCATCCAGCGCCGCCTCCAGCGCCGCCCCAGCGACTTCCTCGGGTACCAGTAGCAGCCCGGCGGCGGCCGGCGCGAGCAGCGTCACCTCCGCGACGATCGGCGGCGTGAAGGTGCTGACCAACAGCAAGGGCCTCACGCTGTATTCCTTCGCCCCCGACACCTCGACCAAGTCGAACTGCAACGGGGCGTGCGCGGCGGCCTGGCCGCCGGAAAAGGGGCCGGTGACCGCGAGCGGGTTCACGGGCACGTTCGGCACGATCACGCGCTCCGACGGCTCGACCCAGGCCACCTTCCACGGTCACCCGTTGTACACCTACGTCGCCGACACGGCGCCCGGCCAGGCCAGCGGAAACGGCGTCAACGCGTTCGGCGGGCTATGGCACGAGGTGCCCACGTCCGGCGCCGCGGCGCCCGCCGCGTCCACCAGCGGGCAGGGCGGTGTTGGCTACTAGGCCCGCCAGAGCCCTGCTGCGCGGGGCCGGTGCGGGACTTCTGATCGCCGCCGGGGCGATCCATCTCGACTTGTACGTGACGGGATACCGAACCATCCCGACCATCGGCTGGCTGTTCCTGCTGCAGGTGATCGCGGCGTTCGTCCTCGGGCTGGCCGTGCTCGTCATTCCCGATCGGCTCGTCATCGCCGGCCGGCTGTCCGCCGCTGCGGGAGCCGGCTTCGCTCTGTCTACCCTCGGCGGCTACCTGCTGACGGTGTGGATCGGGCTGTTCGGGTTCAAGGAGGTCCGCACCACGGCCGGCATCGTCGCCGGCGTGCTTGAAGTGGCGGCCTTCGCGGTGCTGGCGACGGTCGCGCTCCTTCCCCGGGCGGACGCCGCGAAAGTGCGCGGCGACGGCGTGGCAGCGGTCCCGGCCGGGTTCCCCGACCAGATCCCGCCCGCGACCGCCAAGGCAGGCGGCCTGACGGCGGCCGCCCTGGTGGTTGCGGCGCTGGTGCTGCTCGGGGTGGCGGAGGCCGGGTCCGGCTCCCCGGCGTCGACCGCCCCCACGGCCGACGCAGGGCTGAAGGCCACCACGATTGACGGCACGCCGGTCGTGGCCAACGCCAAGGGCTTCACCCTCTACTGGTTCGCGCCCGACACCCCGGCCAGCTCGAAGTGCTACGGAAGCTGCGCGGTGTACTGGCCGCCGGTGACAGGCACCGCCGCGGCCGGCTCGGGGCTGCCGGGCAAGACGACCGTCATCGCCAGGACCGACGGCTCGAACCAGCTCACCTACGACGGGCATCCGCTCTACACCTACATCGGCGACACCGCCCCCGGCCAGGCCAGCGGCAACAACCTCAACCTCAACGGCGGGCTCTGGCACGAGGTGCCCGTCTCCGGGTGAGGCCGCCGGTCAGTTGACCGGCGGTACCGGCAGCCCGACGGACTGCATGAACCACCACGCAGAAAAGTCACCGAGGCCGGGGAAGCGGCGCTGGAGGTCGTCGATTTCGTCCTCGGGGGAGCCGAACGAGCGCAGGTAGGCGTCAAACGAGCCGTGCTGCGCTATGAGCTCGTTCACGATGGCGGCGCACTCGACGGCGGCGCCGATCTTGCGCTGGTGGCGGATGATCCGCGGATCCTGCGCGGCCCGGTCGACGTCCCGCTCGGTCATGGCGGACACCGCGACCGGGTCGAAGTCGTGGAAGACCTCGCCGAAGCCCGCCCACCGCGATGCGATGGCCGGCCACCTCAGCCCGGCTTGGAAGATCGCCTTGACCAGCTGCTCAAAGTACCGGCGATCATCCTGCGGCCCGAGCTCGAGATGCGGCCAGGGCGAGTCGTCGTGATAGGTGCGTCCGGAGCGGCGCCGCGGCGGGTTAATCAGAGCCGGCCGGCGGGAGCGGCAATCCGACCGACTCCATAAACCACCAGGCCGAGTAGTCGCCGAGCCCGGCGAAGCGGCGCTTCAGGTCGGTGATCTCTTCCTCGGGCGAGCCGAACGACCGCAGGTAGGCGTCGAACGAGCCGTAGCGCGCGACGACCTCGTTCACGGCGGCGGCGGAGGCAACGGCCTCGTGGATTTTACGGTGATTGCGAATAATTTGCGTGTTATGTTCGGCCTGATCGATCTCCTGCTCGTTCATCGCGGCCACCTGCACCGGATCAAAGCCATGGAATACCGCGCTGAAGGCCGGCCAGTGCGATTCGACGACCGGCCAGCTGAGGCCGGCTTGGAAGATCGCCTTGAACAGCTGCTCAACGTAACGGCGATCATCGGACGGCCCGAGCTCGAGGTGAGGCCAGTCCGAGTAGTCGTGATAGCTACGGCCGGAGCGGTGCTGCGCCATGGAGCTTCCCCTTTCTCGCGGTACTAGCTTCCACCATCGCGCCCGGCCGCCGGTCGCCGCGCCCGTGACTATCCCCGGCAGCCCCCGTCCTGACCCAGGTAAACCTTGCGGTGCAGCACGGCTAGCGGCCCGCCGCAGGCGTCGTCACCCGGCCGGCGGTGAGGTCAGCCGCGACCGCCGCCTCGTCTTGCCCGGCTCGTCGCCGATGAACTCGCCAACCGTGAGATCGCCGACTGGCGATTAGAGATAGCCCACAGTCACCAGGTGTTTGCAACCAGTTCTGTTGCCAATGTTAAAGGGGGTAAGGAGTTCGATCCCCGGGGGGAACGTTGGTTTCTCAGTCGATCTCGCGCAGCCTGCTCGCGGGTCTGCCGATCCCTGCTTGCCTTCGGCTCGCCAGTTCCGCGTCGCTTGCGCGGTGGGCGGTCGTCTCGACCGCCCTGCCGCCGCTGGTGATGCTCGGCGCCTGGCTGGTCGCGGATGCGCTCCAGCCGTCCTCCTACAGTCCGCTGCAGAGCTCGATCAGCGGGCTGGCCGCACTCGGCGCGACCGACCGGTGGATCGTGACGAGCGCGTTGTTCCTGGTGGGAGCGTGCTACTTCGTGACCGCCGGCTGCCTGCAGAGCCTGCGGATGCCGGCCAGGACCGTGCTGCTGATCGCGGGCGTGTCCAGCATCGGCATTGCGATCTCGCCCCAGCCCGTGCACGGCTCGAATGCGCAGCACCTCGTCTGGACGTCGCTCGGCGCGGCCGCGATCACGGTCTGGCCCGCCTTTACCGCCAGCCGGGCGCCATCGCCGCCGCTGATCCTGCGGGCCCGCAGTCCGGCCGCCGTCACCGTCGTCTTCCTCGTCCTGTTGGCCTGGCTCATCGCCGAAACCCAGCACGGCACCGTCCTCGGCCTCGCCGAGCGGCTGGTCTCCGGCACCCAGATCACCTGGCCCTTCGTCGTGGCCCTGACGCTGCAGAAGGCCCAAGTCCGGGAACGAAAGATCAAATTCAGTCTTTCGAACGGAGGGTTGCGCTGCCGGAGCTAGAAACGGTCCGACGCGACCTCCGTGGCAAACCGGGTGATCTGGTCGAGGAAGTCGTCCAGCTCGGTGGCGACGGGTTCGATCACCAGCTCATTGACGCCAGCCTGGGCGTACTGCCTGACCAGCTTGGTCAGGGTCGCCGCGTCGCCGAACAGGCCCGGCCCAGCCTTACCGGTGGCGGCGTGCTGCCCGAACTGCGTCGATATCCGTAGCGATATCGGGAATTGGCGTTTATGGCCGAGCGCGTCCAGTTGGCCTGCCGCGGCGAGTACCTCCTCTGGAGACAGGTAGATGCCATGCCAGCCGTCGCCAAGCGTGGCCGCCCGTTTCAGCGCCGCCCGGCTTCCGCCGCCGACAACGATGGGCAACGGCGCTGCGGGCTTCGGCGAGAACAGGACGCCCGAGTAGTCGATGTGGGCGCCCTGGAATTCTGGCTTGTCCGATTCGAACAGCGCTCGCATCGCCGGGATGTACTCGTCCGCCAGCTTCCCGCGGCCGTGAAAGTCGGCTCGGAGGTACCCGTACTCCTGCTCGATCCAGCCGACCCCGACGCCGAGCGTCATCCGCCCGCCGCTCAGGTGGTGGACGGTGGCCGCCTGCTTCGCCACCAGCAACGGGTCCCGCTGCGGGAGCACCAGGATGCCGGTGGCCAGCCGGATGCGCTCGGTCCTGGCCGCGAGATAGCTGAGCGTGGCGAACGACTCGAGCAGGTTGCCGAACGGCTCCGGCATCGTGACCGGGAGCAGGATGTGGTCGCTGGTCCACAGCGACGAGTAGCCCAGCTCCTCGGCCCGCTCGGCGATCGCGATCATCGCGTCGCGGTGCCCGAGACTGCTGTAATTCGGCAGGTTCAGCCCGAAGATCATCGACATCCACCGTCTATACCCTCTGCTCCGCGCTCTCGCCGGGTTCGACGTCGAGGAAGTCGATGACCCGGCGGGCGAAACGGGGCCGGGTACTGAAAGTGGGAGCCGTGGTTGGCGTCCGGATAGAGCGTGAGCTCGGCGTTGGGGAGATTCTGGAAGAGGATGTACGTATACCACTCCGCGCCCTTCGCGAGGCGCGCCGCTGCGCACCGGACCCTGGCCGCGCACTCCACTACAAGGCCGATCGGCGTGCCTGGCACCTGGCTGCGGCGGCGGTCAGCCCCGATGAGGAGGTGGCGTCCCTCCTCGAAGCCACCGCCGCCCAAGCCCGACGCCGCGGCGGTGCGGCCGCTGCGGCGCAGGCACTGCTCGGTGCCCGCTAAACGAAGGAGCTGGACCGGCATTTCCGCCGCTAGCGTTCCTTTAGCTCACGCGGCTGGCAACGGTCAGCAGCACCGCCAATGCTGCTCCTGATGCCAGCACCAGCACGGGTACCGGAGATATCCGCCTTGCCAGCACGTCGCGATCACCGCCGCTGCTCAGCAGCGACCAGCGCGACCGGGCCGATAGGGCCGAGCCGACCGAGAGGACCGACCCAACCGAGAAGGCGGACAGGGTTGATCCCACCGAGGCGACCGACAAAGCCGACCCAACCGAGCCCACGCTGAGAACCGACCCGGCCGAGCCGATCGACAGAACCGATCCGCGGCTCGCGATCGACAGGAAAGAGTCTTCTGACCGCAGCGATAGGCCACTCACAGTTGACATTGTCGCACGCTGACTGAGGGGTTTTCCTCCTGCCGCCCCAGCAGGGCACCTTCTCGCCGTGCACCTTCTGGTACGTCGATGCGCTGGCTCGAGCCGGGCGGCTGGAGGGCCGCCGTCAGCCTGGACTACCAGCTCGACCACGGCCCCGTCGCGGTCAGTTTGCTAGGTTCGGCCCAGGCCTAGCCGCCTGCGGATGTGCGCGGGCGTGATGAGCGCCTCGTTCGCGAGAATGTCGATGAACGCGGCCGCGATCGGATCCGGGCTGGTGCGCGAGTAGGCGGGCGGCGGACCGGCGGGTCGGGGAGCAGCAGCAGGCTGCCGAAGTACGGCGGGATGATCTCGGCCGGGACGAGGGTGGGGCCGAGGAACCCGGCCAGGCCGCTTCAGGCGCTCGGCCGCGCGGGTGAAGGAGCCCTCCTCCACGATCGCCACCGGGTACTCCAGCTGACGCAACGTTGCCATGCGCTCAGGTTATCGATTTCATGAAAAACAGTCCTTGGACATGTGGTAGCGGCCCGCGCAGGCTGGTTACTGCCGCTCTGGCACGGGAGCAGCAGAGCGGCCACGAGGGGTACGACAGCTCGTGAGAGAAGGAAGCCGAAGCGGGGAGAAGACGCAATGGACGGCCTTCACCCACCTGTCGTACGACGATTACCGCATCCTGCACGCCAACCTCATCAGGCACCAGAAGCAGAGCACGCGAGACCGAATCGTCCCGTACACGGTGTTCATCGACCCGCAGCTGGGCCGGGCCGGCCTGACCGAGCGGCAGGCGCGGGCGCAGGGACGCGAGATCCGGGTGGCGAAGCTGCCGATGGGCGGGGTCATCCGGGCCATCGAGACAGGGGAGACCCGCGGCTTCATGAAGGCCGTCGTCGACTCCGGCAGCGGGCAGATCCTGGGCTGCGCCATCCTCGGCGCCGAAGGCGGCGAGATCATGAGCATCATCCAGGTGGCCATGCTCGGCAAGCTCCCGTACACCGCGATGGCCAACGCGATCTTCGCGCACCCGCTGCTGGCGGAGGGCCTCAACACGCTGTTCGCAATGTTCGACGCCTAAGGCCGGCCAGCAAGGCCCGCAAGCATCACCTCAATCCAGGCAGGAAGAAGGACGGAGACATTCCCCAGCGAGTCGGCCGAATACCGGCGCGCACGCAACCAGCTGCTGGAGTCGGAGGACGCCCTCCGGCAGCTGACCCAGCAGGTCGCCGCGGAGCGCCGGGCGCTCCCGGCGGGCGGTCTTTTTGCTACGCCGAGTACTACGCCGGGGCCATGAGGTCGTCGACCGGCTGGCTGACCATGGTCACGCCGCCGGTGGCGAAGTTGGCGACATCAGCGCCGGCCTTCCCCATCTCGGGCGAGCGGAGCGCGCTGCGGTAGTCCTCCTCAGAGGCGAAGTCGAGCGCCGCCACAAAGTAGAAGGCGGGTTCTGACCGGTCGAGGGCGGCGCAGTGCCCGCCGGTGAAGCCGGCCAGCCCGGGCACCTGGCGCACCAGTGGGGCATGCGTCTGCGCGTAGTAGCTGTCGAAGGCGGCGGGGTCGGTCGGCTGGCCGTAGCAGACGGTGACTCGGTACATGGCGGCTGTCTCCTCGCGTGTCTCAGGTCGGCGTTGACGCTCAGGCGCGGTGCTCAGTGCAACCTGCCCGTAGACCCAACGATCATGCCCTCGAACAGAGCGCAGCGCCAGTGGCCGCCCCGGAGGATCACCACGCGAGGTCGAGGATGATCGTCACCAGATCATCGGGGCCGTTGGCGAGAACGTTGTGGCCGGAGTCGAGATCCGTCACCGTCCAGTCGGGGTCGGCCCGGAGGGAATCGGCGATGCCGGTGAAGGGCGAGTGCGGCAGCCAGTCGGCTCCGGCCGCGGCGACGTAGTGCTTGCGCCTGATCGTCTTGTACGCGCCGGTGAGCTGTGACCGCTGCATGAGGGTGCCGAGCGGATGGGGCCTGGCCCGGTGGTCGAAAAACGGGAGCGGCTCGACCGCCAGCCCGGTGGCACCGGATCCGCGGCTGTACCAGTCGCGCTGCTCGTCGTTGGTCATCGACCAGCACGAGTCGCCGTCGTCGGGCACGAACGCGTCGAGGTAGAGCAGGCCGGCGACCGCGGACGGCCGCTGGTCGGCGACGCCGGTGATCACGCTGCCCGCGTAGCTGTGACCGACCAGGACGGCCTGGCCGCCGCCCGCGTCGAGAAGCGCGAGGACCTCGCCGATGTGCACGTCGAGGTTGGCGGCCGGGGCCGGGGGACCGTCCGGGTCGAGCCCGGACAGGGTGACCGCGTCGGCCTCGTGCCCGGCCTCACGCAACGCGTCGACCACCGGCTGGTACCACCAGCCGCCGTGGCAGGCGCCGGGGACCAGTAGGTATCTCGCCATCTGACTCCTCTTTCGTCCCGCTGGCAGGCCTAACTCTAACCAGGCCGGGTTAGGCCTCAGCTGATAAGGGCGCCCGCGTCGATGGCCAGGGCAGTGCCCGTGATGTACCGGGCGTCTTCCGAGGCGAGGAACAGCACCGCGTTGCTGACGTCGATCGCCTCGACCCAGTCCACCGGGAGCAGGCCGGTGGCTCGGGAGGCGGCCGCGAACTCCTCCTTGGTCGGGTTCTCCGAGTCCGGGCAGAACAGCCGGTACATGACGTCGTTCTGGATCATGTCGGTGTCGACCTGGGTGGGGTGCACGCTGTTGACCCGGATCCGGTGCCGGGCCAGCTCGACCGCCAGCGTGCGCATGAGACCGGTGACGCCGTGCTTGGCCGATACGTAGTGGGCGATGTTCGGATAGGACTTGAGCCCCGCGACAGAGCTGGTCAAGACGATGGAACCGCCGCGACCGCCGGCGATGAGGTGCGGGATGGCCGCTCTGCAGGTGCGCCAGACGCCGCTGAGGTTGATGTCGATCATCTCGCGCCAGGCCTCCTCGGTGAGATCTGCCAGCGAGCCGCTGGACAGGATTCCCGCGTTGGCGCAGACGATGTCCAGACGGCCGAGTTCGGCCACGCCGTCCGCCAGCGCCCGCTCCAGGCTGGCGAGGTCTCTGACGTCAGCCGGGGCGGCGACGATGCGGCGGTCCAGCTCCTCGACCAGATCGACCGTCATGGCCAGGTCATCGGGCGTGCTCAGGGGGTACCCGACCGTGGGCAGCGGGCCGCACAGGTCGATCGCGATAATGTCAGCGCCCTCCCGAGCGAGCCGGAGAGCGTGGCTGCGTCCCTGGCCGCGGGCGGCGCCGGTGATGAACGCGACCTTCCCGGCGAGCCGGCCGGCGCTCGTTGTGCTGGTGCTCATTTCGCCAGGACTCCCGCGTCGACTGGAAGGGAAACGCCGGTGATGAAGCGGGCGCCATCGCCGGCCAGGAACGCCACGGCGTCGCTGACGTCGCTCGGCTCCACCCACGGCACCGGCAGCAGGTTCGTTGCCTGCGAGGCCTCAGCGAACTGCTCGCGCGTGGGGCGCTCGGCGCCCGGCACGAACAGCCGGTAGATCATGTCGTTCTGGATCATGTCGGTGTCGACCTGGGTCGGGCTGACCGCGTTGACCCGGATGCCGTGCGGTGCCAGTTCCTGGGCCAGGGTTTTAGTCAGGCCGATCAGGCCGTGCTTGGCCGCCACGTAGTGCGAGATGGTGGCGTAGGGCTTGTGGCCGGCCACCGAGGCGGTCACGATCACGACTCCGCCCCGGCCTCCGGCGATGATGTGCGGCACCGCCACTTTGCAGGTCAGCCACACGCCGGTGAGGTTGACGTCGATGAGATCCTGCCAGGCTTGCTCGGGCATCTCATGAGCCGGCGCGGAGCTGTGGATGCCGGCGTTCGCGCACACGATGTCGAGCCGGCCCAGCTGGCCGACGGCGGCGTCGACGGCAGCCCGCAGCTCGGCCTGGCTGCGCACGTCCGCGTGGGCGGTCACGATCCGGCCGCCGAGCGCGCGGACCTCGGCGGCCGTCTGCTCCAGGTCGGCCGGCCGGGCGAGCGGGTAAGGAACGGACTCGATCTGCGCGCAGATATCGATGGCGATGATGTCGGCGCCTTCGGCCGCGAGCCGGACGGCGTGGCTGCGGCCCTGGCCGCGGGCCGCGCCGGTGATCAGCGCGACCTTCCCCTCGAGGGCTGGCATTCTCGTGCTCCTTCGCCTAGAGGACGGGGGTCTCGCCCCGGCCCACGACGACCCAGATCGACGCCGATTCCTGCTCGAACGGATTTGACAGCCGGTGCGGCGTCGCCGAGTCGAAGCTGATGGAGTCGCCGGGATTCATGTCGTAATGGGCGAATCCAACCTGGACATGGAGCTGGCCGGTAATGATGTAGCCGTACTCGAAACCGCGGTGGTGAATCATGTGATGGGGCGGGCACGACTCGCCGCCGGGTTTGTAGACCACATGCAGGAAGTCGTTCGCGCGGTCGTGATCCGCGGTCAGCCTGCCCCAGATCGCGTCGCCGATATGCAGTTCCTGGCGGCCGTCGGCCCGCTGGACGGGGCAGTCATCCACCGCCCGGGCGCCGAAATTCCGTGGCACCGGGGCAGCCTGAAAGGGACTGACCTGCGGGGCGCGTCTCCCGACGACCCGGGCATCGGCGGCCGCGGCGGCAACAGGCCCGGGCTCGCTCTGCTCCGCTGCGCCGGGCTGAGCGGTGCGCATGAGGTTATCGAGCGAAACGCCGAGCTCGGAGGCGATGGAGTACAAGGTGCCGACCGACGGCATGGTCTTGCCGAGCTCGAGCTGGGAGATGAAGCTGGCCGAGACGTCGACCCGGCGGGCCAATTCGCGTACCGACACGCCCACGGCCAGCCGTGCCTCACGCAGCTGCTGGCCAATGCCGACGATAGGCTCGGCCGGGCCGTCTGCGTTCCCATCCTGTGTCACTAATTGTCCCTTACCTGCGTTTAGTAGCGATCGTATGGCCTGGTGTAAAGACTTGCTTTCAGCTGCCGAGCACAGCGCGCGCGGCCCTGACGATGCCGGCCGCACTCGGGAGCCACGCCTGCTCGAGGCTCGGCGCATAGGGCGCAGGCGATCGTGGCGCGCCCACCCGGGCGACCGGCGCGTCCAGTGACCAGAATCCCTCCCCGACGGCGAGGGCGGCAATCTCCGCTCCGACCCCGAAATCGTTAACGGCGTCCTGCGCAATGACTAGGCGGTTAGTCCGGCTGAGGGAGCTCAGAATGCACTGGCGGTCAAGCGGCACAATAGTACGAAGATCTATGACTTCGGCGGCAATTCCGTCAGCGGCGAGTTCGTCTGCCGCCTTCAGCGACTGCTGCACCATTCTCGACCAGGACACGATGGTCAGGTCCGCGCCCGGCCGCACGATGCGGGCCTGCCCGAACGGCACCCGGTGGGTGGCGGGCGGCGGGGAGGTCTTCCCGTCGTAGAGCAGCCTGTTCTCGATGAAGACGACGGGATTGTCATCCTCGATGGCCGTCCGCAGCAGGCCGTAGTAGTCCGCGCCATCACACGGCATCGCCACCGTCAGGCCCGGAATGTGGGCCAGCAGCGCCTCCAGGCTCTGCGAATGCTGGCTGCCTGAGGATCGCCCGGATCCGAACTGGGTCCTGATGACGAGGGGCAGCGTGACCGCCCCGCCGGTCATGAACCGGAGCTTGGCCGCCTGATTGAGTATCTGGTCCAGGCACACGCCGAGGAAGTCCAGGTACATGAGCTCGACCACCGGCCGCAGGCCGGCCATCGCCGACCCCACCGCCAGCCCCATGATCGCCGTCTCCGAGATGGGCGTGTCCAGCACACGCTCGGGCCACCGGTCCTTGAGGCCGCGGGTGAGCCCGAAGACGTTGCCGCCGCCCACGTCGATGCCGGCCAGGAAGACCCGGTCGTCGTCGGCCATGGCGTCCTGCAGGGCCTGGCGGATGATTCTCGCCACCGACAGCGGCGGCGCGGGCGCGATCGGGCCAGCGCCCGGGGAGGGGGCGGCGCCTGCTCCCGGTGAGCTTCGCGGCGTAGCCGCAGCCGGCCGCAGCCGCGGCTTGATGACGAAGTCGAGCAAGGTCGCCGGATCGGGGGCCGACGACGCGCGGGCGAACCGCTCGGCGTCCGCCACCTCCTCGGCCGCCTCGCGGTCGAGCTCGTCCGCCCGGGCCGGATCGACGCCGAAGTCGGCCAGCCGCCGCCGGGCGATGATCAGCGGGTCCTCGAGCTTGGCATCGGCGACCTCAGAAGGGTCCCGGTAGCGCTGCGGGTCGCCCTCGTAATGGCCCCGCACCCGCACGGTCACCGCCTCGACCAGATAGGGCCCGCGGCCGGCCCGGATCTCGGCCAGCACGGCTTCCATCACGTCGGCGACGTCGGCCACGTCGTTCCCGGCCGCGCGCCGGAACGGGATCCCGTAGCCCGCCGCCCGGCTCTGCACCGGCACCGGATGCTGATCGCTGGCCCGGGAGAACTCCGAGAAGCCGTTGTTCTCGCACACGAACGCGACCGGCAGCTGCCACAGCGCCGCCAGGTTGACGGCCTCGTGGAACGCGCCCGCCGCGATGGCCCCGTCACCGAAAAAGGCGATCGCGACCTGCCCGGCCCCGCGCCGCCGGAGCGCATGCGCCGCCCCCACGGCGATCGGCAGCCCGGCCGCCACGATGCCGTTGGCGCCGAAGATGCCGAGGGCCGGGTCCGCCACGTGCATCGAGCCGCCGCGGCCGTGGCAGGCGCCGGTCTCGCGGCCCATCAGCTCGGCCAGCATCCGGCGCGGTGACAGGCCCTTGGCCAGCACATGACCGTGGCCGCGGTGCGTCGAGGTGATGACGTCATCCGGCCGCGCGTGCAGCAGCGCGCCCACCGCAACCGCTTCCTGACCGACCGAGGTGTGCACGAAGCCGGGCACGTCGCCGTCCCGGTACAGCACCGCGACGCGGTCCTCAAGCTGGCGGATCAGGGTCATCTTGGCGTACGCCGCCAGCAGCAGGTCGGCGTTCACCGGCGCTCGCCCTGTCCGCTGGCCAGGGCCGTCACCGCCCGGTCGCGGAGCACGAACTTCTGGATCTTCCCGCTCGGCGTGCGGGGCAGCTCGGAGACCACCAGGAGGCGCTCGGGGATCTTGTGCCGGGCGATGTCGCGGGAGATCAGGAAGGCGGTGACGTCAGCCAGGGACGGCGCGGCGCCGGGCGCGATGATGAACGCGCAGGCGCGCTCGCCGAGCACCGGGTCGGGTACGCCGACGATCGCGACATCCGTGATCTGCGGATGATCGATCAAATAGTCCTCGACTTCCTTGACGCTGATGTTCTCGCCCCCGCGGATGATGATGTCCTTCGCCCGGCCGGCGATCGTGACCGTCCCGCCCGGGCCGAGCCGGGCCAGGTCTCCGGTGCGGAACCAGCCGTCGGGCGTGAACGCGGCGGCGGTGTCCGCCGGGTCCAGGTAGCCGAGGCACAGCTCCGGCCCGCAGACCTCAAGCTCGCCCGCGCCGTCGGCCTCGCGGGCCAGCCGGGCCCGCGACGTGCCGGTCAGCCGGCCATCGGTTTCCGCCTGCACCGCCGGGGGATCGGCGGGACCGCCGCAGGTGACCGTCGGCATCTCGGTGAGCCCGTAGGCCCGCACGACGACGGCGCCGAGAGCGCGCTGGCCCTCTCGTATCAGCGACGACGGGACGTCCGCGCCGCCGCAGACAAACGCGGCCAGCCGGGACTCGCGCGCCGCTCGCCGGTAGCTGTCGGTGAGACCGCGAAGGAACGGGGTCGCGCCGACGGAGAACGTGCAGCCGTGCTCTTCTATCAGCCGCAGGCCCACCTCGGGGTCCCACTCCGCCTGCAGCACGACGCTGCCGTCCATCAGCAGCGGCATGAGCACGCCGTAGACCAGGCCGGTGATGTGCCCGATCGGCGACGGCATGTAGACCCGGGCGCCATCCAGCTCGAACAGGTCGCTGATGCTGCGCGCCTCGGCCAGCAGGCTGCGGTGACTGTGCAGGACTCCCTTCGGCCGGCCGGTCGTGCCGGAGGTGAACATCAGCATGCAGATGGCGTCGAGGTCCCCCGACAGCTCCGCCTCGCCGGCGGCCGCCTCGCCGCCGGCCGGCTGGTCGGCCGCGAACGGCCCGCGGCCGATGGCGAGCCAGGGCACCCGCACGCCGGCCCGCCGCATGGCCTCGGCGACCAGCGGCTCGTACTCGGTGCTGCGGTACCGCGCTGGCGCCAGGTAAGCGGCGGGCGGCGCCGCGGTCAGGATGGCCGCTATCTCGGCCGTCCGGTGGTTCACCGGGACCGGGCACAGGACGGCGCCGAGCCCCCAGACCGCGTGCGCGATC
>DATCGA010000694.1:0-3119 GCA_036509215.1 Trebonia sp. | reverse complement strand
TAGGCGGGCTTGCGACCGCCGCGCCGGGTCGGCAGCCGGATCGGACCCACCACGATCCGTTCCAGGTACACCACCTCGGCGTGGTCGAGGATCGCGAGCTGGGCGGCCAGCCCGGTGCGCGAGGCGAGTGCCTGCAGGTGCGGGAACGCGGCTTCGTGGAGCCGGTTCCCGTCCACCGCGAGGGTGCCGAACTCGAACATCCGCAGGCCGACGCGGTAGCCGCCGTGATCGCGTTCCAGCCAGCCGACCTGGCACAGCTGGTCAACCAGCCGATGCAGGGTCGACTTCGGCAGCCGCGTCCGCTTGTTCAGGTCGGCCAGGCTCAGCACCTGCTGAGCGCCGTCGAACGCCTCCATGATGGCCGCGCTCCGGCCCAGGACGGTGTGCTCCGGTGGGTTCCTGTCGCCGCTCTCGTCGTCCCGCATCCGCCGCGTCGTCGCGGGCACCCGGGGTCCTGCGGCCTCGACGATCGATATCATCGACACAGCCGACGCCCCCTCACTGTGATTAGATTAACCTCACTATAATTAGGTTAATCAGTATCCTATTGATAATCGGCGTCCCGGGCCGGACTGTCAAGGGCGTACCGACAGGTACCGGAGGAACTGAGCCGCGACCTTCGCGTCGAAGTACTCAACGCGCACTCCGTGCAGTGCCTCCGGCGGGGTGAGGGCCACCAGCGGCGACCCGTCAGGCGCGGGCGCGATCAGCTCCACCCCCTGGCCGAAGGCGGCGCAGCGGGCGGGCATATCCGGGTCGGCCAGGCCGATGTGGTGGAAGCCCTCCGGCTGCTCCGGTGACCAATTACCGGTGCCGGTCATCTCCACCAGCTCGAGGTAGGGCGGTCCCGGCAGGGAATAGCAGAACCTGGTCGTCTCGCCGGTCGCGATCTGCTGGCTGTGCACCGGCTCGAATTCCACCCCGAGCCTGGCGGTGAAGTCTGCCCGGGCGGCCTCGACGTCCTTGACCAGAATGCCTACATGGAAATAGGCCTCGTACACTCTGTCCTCCTTGCTCAGGTGATAGCGCCGGCGATCTTCAGCTCCACCAGCTGGTCGTCGGTGAGCCCTAGTTCGTGCAACACCTCGTCGGTGTGCTCGGCGAACAGCGGGCCGCGGCGCAGGGTGGCCGGGGTCTCGTCGAACTGGACGGGGTTGGTGATCAGCTCGCGGCGGATGCCGTCGGCGTCGTCGAAGCTGGCGATCATCCCGTTGGCCCGCAGCGACACGTCGTTGGCGACGCCCCAGGAGTCCTGCACGGTGGCCCACTGACCCTTGATGTCGGCCAGGATCTCCAGCCACTGGTCGAAGGTCTTCTCGGCGACGATGGCCGCCACCAGCTCGCCCGCCGCCGGGGCGTTAGCCATCAGCTTCTCCACGGTGTTGAACCGCTCGTCGACGGCGAGCTCGGGGTGCCCGCTCACCGCGGCGAACTCGTCCCAGTAGCCGCCCGGCTGCACCATCGAGAACAAGATCCAGCGGTCGTCCGACGTCCGGTACGGGCCGATCAGGGGGTTCCTGGCCGAGCCGTGCCGCGGCACCGGCGGCCGCGGCGGCACTCCCCCCGCCTGCAGCGCCAGGTTCGCGGTGAACTGGGTCGCCCAGGCCCCGACGCCGAGCAGCGACACATCGATGACGGAGGTCTCGCCGGTGGTGGCCCGGGCGTACAGCGCGGCGGCGATGCCGCCCGCGATCGTCATGCCACCGATGTTGTCGCCGTATCCGCCGGCCGGCAACGGGGACAGCCGCTCCGCGCCGGCCGGGGTGGCGCCGGCCCCGCTGCCGCCCCGCGCCCAGAAGGCGGTCATGTCGTAGCCGCCCTTGTTGGCCTCGGGGCCGCGGGCGCCGAAGCCGGAACCGCGGACGTAGATGATGTCCGGGTTGACCTTCCTGATGTCCTCGAGGTTGATGCGCAGCTTGGCCCGCGCGCCCGGCAGGAAGTTGGTCAGGAAGACGTCGCTGTTCTTGATCAGCTCGTCAAGCACCTCCCTGGCCTCAGGGATCTCCAGGGCCAGGCCGACGCTGCGCTTGCCCCGGTTGGGCCCTTCGAAGATCGGGGAGAAGCGGCTCCCCTTCATGATCGCGTCCACCCCGAGGACGGTGGTCAGGCCGCGCTGCCCGTCGCCCCGCTCGGCGTGCTCGACCTTGATCACCTCGGCTCCCCAGTCGGCCAGGATCGCGCCCGCCGCGGGCACGAAGGTGAACTGGGCCACCTCGAGCACGCGTACACCCGCCATCGGCTGCAGCATCAGTTGTCCCTCCTGCTAACTTCGTCTCTTCCGCTCCGCGTCCTTAGGGACGCCTCGCCCTGTTCTTCGCTGTGCGTCGCTAGGGACGCCGCAGCAGCAGCGCACCGCCAGGCGCGCCGCCCCCTGTGGTCACCACCGCGATCTGTGCGTTCGGCACCTGGCGGCCTGCAGCCTCGCCCCGGAGCTGCAGCATCGCCTCCCTGACATGCCCGAATCCGTGCAGCCGGCCGGCCGACAGCTGGCCGCCGTGCGGGTTCAGCGGCAGCCGCCCGCCGAGGGCGATGCCACGCCCGGAGTCGATGAAGTCGCGGGCGCCGCCCGGCTCGCAGAACCCGAGCGACTCCAGCCAGGAGACCGCGTTGAAGGTGAAGCCGTCGTAGAGCAGCGCGAGGTCCACCTCGTCCGGCCGCACGCTGGTCCGGCTCCACAGGTGCCTGGACGGTCCCTTGGTCTGCGGCTCGTGCGACAGCGTGTCCTGGTCCCAGCTCAGCCGTTCCAGGATCTGGGTGCCGACGGCCTCGACCAGCACCGGCGGCCGGGGCCGGTCGGCGGCGGTCTCGATCGCGGAGACGACCACCGCGACGGCGCCGTCGACCGGCACGTCGCAGTCGTAGAGCCCGAACGGGGTGGTCACCAGGCGCGCGGCGAGGTAGTCGTCGATGGTGAACGGCTCGCGGTAGACCGCCTCCGGATTGCGGGCGGCGTTGGCGCGGGCGTTCACCGCCACCCAGCCGAGCGTGGTGCGGTCGCCGCCGTAGCGGTGGAAGTAGTGCGACGCCTGCACGGCGATCCAGTTGGCGGCCGACATCGCACCGAACGGTGCCAGGTACTCGGTCATCCCCGTCGCGCGGGCGGCCGGCTGCTCCCATCT
>DATCGA010000693.1:0-10533 GCA_036509215.1 Trebonia sp. | reverse complement strand
CCGTCGCGGCAGCCGCCAGCCGATGGTCGCGGCCAGGCTGGCGATCGTCTCCGGCGGCGTCGGCGGGTCGGCCACCAGCAGGTCAAGCAGGCGGTGCCTGAGCCGTTCGGCCTCCCCGGCGAATTCGGCCCTGGCCTCGGCGTAGCCGGCCGAGCAGGCGGCCGCGAGCTCGTCGAGGTAGCGGAAGATCGACTCCCCCAGCCGGGCGAACACGTCGGCGTCGCCGCCGCCCTGCCGCGCCTTCTCGCGCAGCCGCTGCCAGGTGACGCGGGCGCCGACCCGGAGCGCGGCGTGCAGCGCGTCGAGGCTGCGCCCGGCCGCCGCCTCGACCCGCCCGATGTCGTGGAACATCCGCGCCATCGGCTCCCCCGGCACGGCCGGGTCGGCGACCCTGGCGGCGAACTGGTGCACCGCGTCCCGAGCGACCTGATGAACCACCCGGGCGTAGGAGCCGTCGTCCGGTCGTCCGTATTCGGGCACCTCGCTCAGGATCGCGGCGGCCATGTCGCGGGCCAGCGGCTCTAGTTCGGGCAGCATCCAGCTGACCGCCTCCGGCGGGACGGGCGGCCACTCGGCCACGAGCACGTCCAGGTGCCGCATGAACGGGATGTTACTCGCCGGTAACGCTTCTGTCACCAGGCTGTCGCTCGAACGCCGGGCGTTGTCGTTTTTGGACAAAACGGCCCACATTCCGACTCAGCGGCGTGAGCAGACGTCACGCACGTCCGGTGGCCTAATGAGGGCATCCCGCTCCCCAGCGCGAAAGAGGCGCCGATGCCATCCTTGCCAGTCCCCCTCAGATTCAGGCGGCGCGGGCGCGCCCGCCTGCTGTCCGCAGCCGGCGTGATCATCGCCGCCGGAGCCCTGCTGGCGGCGACGTCGCTGGCCGGCACCGCCCAGGCGTCGACCACGCTCCCGGTCAACTACGACTTCCTGGCGGGCGCCACCGCGACCGCCTTCACGCCGACGACGCCGCCGCCGGGGGCCGACGACTTCTCCTGCAAGCCGAGCGCCGCCCATCCGTACCCGGTGGTCCTGGTCCACGGGACGTTCGCGAACATGGACGACAACTGGCAGGCAGCCTCCCCGATTCTGTATAACCACGGCTACTGCGTCTTCGCCTTCAACTACGGCGGCACGTCGGCGACCTCGCCCATCCAGGGCATCGGGGACATCGCCGCCTCGGCCGCGACCCTGTCGTCGTTCGTCAACGAGGTGCTGGCCGACACCGGCGCGGCCAAGGTCGACCTGGTCGGCCACTCCCAGGGCGGCATGATGCCGCGCTACTACATCAACTTCCTCGGCGGGGCGTCGAAGGTGAACACGTTCGTGGCGCTGGCGCCGTCTAACTACGGGAGCACCCTCGACGGGCTCACCACCCTGGCCGGCTACCTCGGCGCGACCAGCCTCGTCAACGACGGGCTGAACAGCGTGTGCGCGGCCTGCACGGAGCAGGAGCAGGGCTCGGCCTTCCTGGCGAATCTGAACGTGACGCCCACCGTCTCCGGCGTCAACTACACGGTCATCGAGAGCGTGGACGACGAGGTGGTCACCCCGTACACCAACGCGTTCCTGCCTGCGGCGTCCAACGTCCACAACGTCACCGTCAACGCGCAGTGCCCGCTGGACTTCAGCGATCACCTGGAGATCGCGGCCGACCCGGTGGCGATGGCGGACATGCTCAACGCGCTCGACCCGGCCAGCAAGGTCAAGGTGCCGTGCCTGCCGGTCTTCGCGGTGACCGGGCCGGTCAGCCCGGTGCCCTCGTTCTAGCCAGGAGAATTGCCGTCGCGGAGGCTCCTTGTCTGGGAGCCTTCGCGACAATCTGTGTTGATGGCACGAACTGCCTTACTGTCGAACCGTGAAGACTATTAGGGGCTCCGTACCTGATGACGTGTACAGCAACGCTCGGGTCGCCGCAGCTCAGCGCGGCACCTCGGTGAGCGCCCTGGTCGCCACGTACCTCGAGCGACTGCCCGGGCGGATGGACGAGTTCGCGAGGCTGGAGACGCTGCAGCACGAGGTGCAAGCTGAGATCGGTCAGTTCCGCTCGGCGGACAAGCTAAGCCGTGACGAGGTGTACGACCGCGCGGTTCGCTAACACCAGCGTCGGCCTGACCGCGTCACCACCAGCAGGCCGTTCGGCTCATCGAGTCCTTCCGCGGCTTCCCGGGACTCCGCGATCATCGAGGCATCACGCGCGATGGGTTGCGCGGAAGTCCTGTCCGAAGACCTAGGCGACGGGCAGGACTACGCTGGAATCTGGGTTATCAATCCGTTCCGCTGAGCACAGCCGACCGAGGGTGGGCAGGTTCGCCTGGCCGAGCTCGGTGACGGTGAGGGCGCGGTCGTTTCTGCGGTCGAGCCAGCCAAGTTCGAGGAAGCGGGCGAGCAGGGCCGCGGGAAGCGCCCCGGCGAGATGCGGCTTCCGTTCAGTCCAGTCGAGGCAGTCCCGGGCCAGCATGCGCCGTGATCGAAGGATCGGCTCCGCGTCGAGTCCGAATTCCTCGAGGAAGCGCAGGCCGCTGTCGGTCAGTACGAAGTCGCGAGTTCCGTCGGAGCTCAGCAGGCCGGACGCCAGCAGGGCGTCGCGCAGGGCGATGCCGGCCCGGCCCGCCAAGTGGTCGTAGCAGCTGCGCGCCTCGGCCATCGCGGCGGCGGCGATCGACTGGCGCAGCGAGCGCGCCTCGACCGGCGGTGAGATCAAGGACAGCGCCTCGATGGCGGCCGCCACGAGCGGTCCGCTGAGCCCGTAGTAGCGGTGGCGTCCGGATGACCGGACCGACACCAGCCCGCCCGCCACCATGCGCTGCAGGTGACCGCTGGCGGTGGCCGCGCTCACCCCGGCCGCCTTCGCCAGTTCTCCGGCCGGGCGCTCGGACCCGTCGATCAGGGCCTGCAGCATGGCGCAGCGCGCCCGGTCGCCCATCAGCGCCGCCACGGAGGCGACATCGGCGTCGGCGATTGCTCCCATAGCTCCATGATGCCGCAGCGACGTTTCGGCTCCCGCCGAAATATCCTCACCGTAGCGTCGCTGGCATGGCAATCACCGAAACGAACACCGAGACCGACGACGCGCCGGCTGTCGACGAGCGTGATCCAGCGACCTTGATCCCTAACGCCGTGGAAGAGATCCTGCAGCTCGCCGCGACGTGGCTGGGCTGGGACGGGGCGCCCATCGTGGGCGACGGCAATGTCTGGACTCCGGTCAAGGCGCTGCGCCGGGTCACCGACCACCTGCTCGACCACCTGGCCCAGATCGAGGCGGTCCTCGCCGGGCAGTCGACGGTGCCCGACACCTGGCTCGGACGCACGGTCACGTTGGACAGCGACTGGGCCCGCTTCACTGAGGGCGACCTCAACGAGGCGAGCAACCGGCTGCGCCGCTACGCGGAGCTCTACCGCACACGCCTCGGCGCGCTGTCAGCAGCGGAGCTGGACCTGCCACGGCCCGCCGCCTGGACCGTGCGTCAGATCGCGCACCATGTCGCGGGGGTCACCTACTACGCCCACCGAGTCGGTGACCTGTCGGGACGGTGACTTCATCAGGGTCTGGTTTTCCGGCGCAGTGGCCGCCGCTGCCTTGCGGTGCGAATGATCAAATCGGCGAGATCGTCGCCAATCCCAGTCGGCGCCTGGCCGTCCTCGCCGCGGCACGGCGGCTTACGCCGACCGCTCCCGTCCAGCGGGCGCTATGTCGGACGCGGCCAAGAGCGCGGTTAAGCCGGGCGGGTGGCGATGAGGGCGGAAGGCGCCCGTCCTGCGGCCCGGCGGCCAGGCGATCGACTTCAAGGGACGCACCCACCGGACCGTCCTCGAACGGATGGGCGTCTGGGAAGAGATCCAGCAGCGGCGGACCGGCGCGTTCGACACGGTGTACCTGGACGCCGAGGGGCGCGAGCTGGCGGTGATGACGGGCGAATTCACCGGCGGCGACGCCGAGATCCTGCGCGGCGACCTGACCGCGATCCTGTACGAGCGCACCAGGGCCCGCTGCGAGTACCGGTTCGGCGACTCGATCACCACGCTGACCGAGACCGCCGACGGCGTGCGGGCCGAGTTCGAGCGCGGTGCCCCGCAGACCTTCGACCTCGTAATCGGCGCCGACGGGATCCACTCCCGGGTCCGGCGGCTGACCTTCGGCCCGGAGCGCGATTACGCCCACCACCTGGGCTATTACTACTGCGTGGCGGGTGCCCCCGGGTTCGGCCACGACGCTCGGCGGCCCGAGCGGCTGACCGCCTGCGCCTGGAACGCGCCCGGCCGGATGGCAGCTCGGGGCGGGTCGAAGGGGTCGCACCTGTACCTGTTCGCGTCTCCCGAGCTGCATGGCGCTCGGGGCGACGTCGCCCCGAGCGACGGCTGATCACCGAGCAGTTCGCGGGCATGGGCGGGGAGGTGCCGGCGATGCTGGCCGAACTCGACCAGCTTGACGATTTCTACCTCGACGCCATCGCCCAGGTGCGGATCCAAGGCCGGTACACCGCCGGCCGCGTCGCCCTCGTCGGTGACTCCGGGTACGGCAACACCCTGGGCGGCTTCGGCACCGGGCTCGCCGTGGTCGGCGCCTACGTGCTGGCCGGCGAGCTGGCGGTGGCCGACGGGGGACACGAGGCCGCGTACGCGCGGTATGACGAGATCATGCGCCGCTACGCCAAGATCGCGGGCAACAGCAACGCCGGCCGGTTTATGGCGCCGAAGACCGCCCGGGGCATCCGCGGACGGAACTGGCTCCTTGGCTCCCGGGCGTTCGGTCTCATGATGAAGTACGGCGACAAGGCCGCCAACGACATCGACCTGGCCGACTACCGGGCCCTGGCGGGAGCCCGGCCCGCGGAAGGGCTAGCCAGCCGCGTCCGCCCTGGGGCCAGGAGCGGGCTGGCATGGGCGGGAACCCAGGGTCCGTTCGACATGACGATTTTGATGCTTGTGACTGTGATCAGGGTGGCAGCTGACCGATGCGGGCAACGACGTGCCCGCCGTCGGCGCGGCACCACCACACGGCAACGCCGTCGCGGGCGAGGGCGTGGACGCCGAGCCGGTGCTTCGGGCAGGTCGGCCACGCTCCCCGGATCGAGTGCATGACCGCGTCTGAGCGTCGTCGGCGACCGCGGCCAGGGCCGTCACCGGGTCCTTCCCTTCTTCGGGGAAGATTCCGACGCTGGTGCTGTTGCCCTCCCACGCGTCGACGCCGACGTTGCGCGAGCCGTCCCAGGTATAGAAGCGCAGCGTGTCGGTGAGCCCGCTGGCGCGCAGGTCGACCTTAACGATCTCGAGGGCCTCCTCCAGTGCTGCGAGCCAGCCGGGCTCGTCGTCGAAGGTCGGCTCGTAGCGGTACACCAGCAGCTCGCGTACCGCCGCCGCGAGCGCGGCGTCGTCGGCGTCATCGTCCAGGGCAAGCGCAGCGACCTTCGCCGCCTCATCATCCGCCGGATCTTCCGCGAGTACGGCGACGCTGAGGTCGAACGCCGATTCCCGGTCGACGACGCCGCCGCGCAGATCCAGGTAGAGGCCACGGCAGAGATCGGCAGACTCGCCCTCGGTCAGCATCGGCTACCGGACCGGCGGCAGGATCTGCGGGGTCGTCAGGACCTTACTGAACGGGTCGCCTCGCTGAACCAGCCGGGCGAGGATGTCCCGGATAGTGAACGCGTCCGGCCGCAGGGACGGATCGTCGAGCTCGTCCCAGTCGATCGGCGCCGAGACGGGGGCGCCGGCCGCCGCGCGCGGACTGTAGGGGGCGACGAGCGTGGAGTTGACGGCGTTCTGGGTGTAGTCGAGCCGGGCCCGGCCACCCCGCTCGCGCACGTTCCACTTCCAGCTCACCAGCTCGGGCACGGCGGCGCCGATGGCTCGCGACAGGTCCTCGGTCCAGCTGCGCGTTTCCTCGAAGCTGGGGCCGGGGGCGATGGGGATCCAGATCTGGATGCCGCGCTGCCCGGTTATCTTGGGCTGGCCGGCCACGTCTAGGTGCTCGAGCGCCACCCGGTGCAGCCGGGCGAGCGCCAGCACGTCATCCCAGGAGGTGGCGGGGCCCGGATCGATGTCGACGAGCGCGTAGGTAGGAAGCTGGGGCTGATCGGTCCTGGAGGTCCAGGCGTGCCATTCGAGGGCGCCGAGGTTGGCCGCCCACACCAGCGCGGCTGGTTCGTCGACGACCAGGTACGTGCTGGTCTCGCCGGGGTCGGCGTCGGGGTTAGGCCAGCCGGAGATCCAGTCGGGAGCCCGGCCGGGTAGCTCCTTCTGCCAGAATCCGCGGCTGCCCGCCCCGCCGGGGAACCGGTGCATGTTCAGCGCGCGGCCCGCCAGGTAGGGCACGGCGACCGGGGCTACGCGGGCGCTGTAGCGGATGAACTCCCGCTTGGTCACCGGCGGTTGGCCGCCGGCCGGAGGGAAGATCACCTTGTCCAGGTTGGTCAGCCGGAGGCGGCGGCCGAATACTTCCCAGCTGCCCGCGGGCCCGAGATTGTCGAGGGCGTCGAGTTCATCCGCCGCGGGACCCGCTGCGAGCAGGTCGGCGGTCACGGCCGGGCCACCGGTGGCGACGGATGCCTGCGCGGGAGGCAGGTCTGAGCGCCACACTCGCTGCGGGGCCGCCTTGACCTCGTCGTTGGTACGCCCGCTGAGCACCGATCGCGGGTAATCCCCTGGCTCCCAGCCGCTGACCGCGTACTCGTCGTGCTTGTGCAGCAAGAGCCATTGCTCCTGGCCGGACCGCTCGGATTCGCGCCGGACCAGGATCAGCCGACCGCGGAGCTTGTGGCCGTGCATGTCAGCGTGCAGCTCACCCGCCGCGACGGCCGCGGCCGGGTCATCGGTGGCGTGCGGTTCCCAGGTCCCGTTGTCCCAGACGATGACGTCGCCGCCGCCGTACTCGCCGGACGGGATGACCCCTTCGAAGTCCAGGTACTCGATGGGGTGGTCTTCGACGTGCACGGCGGTGCGCTTCACGTCCGGGTCCAGCGTTGGGCCCCGGGGGACGGCCCAGCTCACGAGCACGCCGCCGATTTCGAAGCGGAGGTCCCAGTGGAGCCGCCGGGCCCGGTGCAGCTGCACCACGAACCGGGGAGCGCCCTGATCCTGGGCGCCTGGCGGCGAGCCGGACGGCTCCGGCGTGCGCGCGAAGTCGCGCTTACGCTGGTAGGCCGTCAGCTTTGCCACGGGGCCACCTTACTGAAGGCAGTAGCGATCCAGGCGTTCGGAAGCCCCAGGGACTCGCGGTCATCGACCTCCCCGATCTGAGCCCCGCCGAGGGGCAGGCGCTGATCACCACCGAGGCGATCGGCGTGGGCGGCGTCGACGCGCTGATCCGCAGCGGCGCAGTCGCCGCCTACGGCTTCAAGGAGGGGCACATCCTCGGCAGCGAGATCGCGGGCACGGTGGCCGCGGTCGGCGACGGCGTCCACTCCTCATGGCTCGGTCAGCGCGTATGGGCGTTCACGGGTCTGAGCGGCGGCTACGCGGAGCAGGCGATCGCCCCGGCCGAGTCGCTCATTCCCCTCCCGGCGGGCCTATCGGCCGTCGACGCGGTGACGCTGGGGACCTCAGGAGCGGTGGCCCACTTCGGCCTCCGCCATGGGCACTTCGCACCCGGCGAGTCGGTGCTGGTGCGCGGCGCGGCCGGCGGCATCGGGATCATGACGATCCAGCTGGCGGCTCGCGATGGCGCCAGCGCGGTGGCGGTCACGACGTCCTCGGCCGAGCGCGGCCATCGCCTGGTCAGGCTCGGCGCGACCCACGTGCTTGACCGGGCCGGCCGGGGAGGCGAGGATGCCCCCGCCGGCTTCGACGTCATCATCGACATCATCGCCGGCCAGGACATGCCGTCGTTCTTCGCCAGGCTCAACCCCAACGGCCGCCTGGTGGCGGTCGGCGCTATGGCAGGCGAGCCGCCGGCGGACTTCGGCATGACGATGTTCGCGGGGTTCCAGAAGTCGATGTCGTTCGCCACCTTCAGCGCGAACACCGTGACCGAAGCCGACCGGCGGGCCGTGACCGCCGAGCTGTTCGCCGCCGCAAGTCGGGGCGAGCTGCGCTCGGTGGTGCACGAGCTGCTGCCCCTCGAGCAAGCCGTGCTGGCTCACCAGAAGATGGCGGCCGGCGAGGTATTCGGCCGGATCGTGCTCACCCCTCGGTGAGGGTCGCCGTCAGGTGTCAGCCTCCCGGGGGTCTCGCCCTGATCCAAGAGCGGGCGCCCAGCCAGCCCCGCCGCCGGCCGCCTGGAGCTTTCCGAGCGCCGCGAAGACGAGAAAACAGGCCATGAAGATCGGCACGGCCAGCCGGGCCTCGTGATACTGGTAGCTGCTGATACCTACCCCGGGCAGCACCAGGCGGCTGATCAGCGCGGTTCGTCCCACCAGCCATGCGTCCAGGCGCGACGCCGGCAGCAGGGCCAGGAGCGGGAAGAACATCGCGTCGTACCACGGGTACTGCACCATGCCGCCGAGGACCACCGCCAGCGCGCAGATCAGCATCGGGCGTACCTCGGGGAGGTCGGCATATCCCGCTGGCATCCGCCACGCGAGAACGCCCCCCACGATCAAGACTGCGGCCAGCGCGACAGCGACGTAGAGATCAGGGTGGCGGGAGACGGATCGCGGGATCGGCAGGAACAAGTCGTTCACCGAGGACAGCCGCTGCGACAACGACCGCGCCGCCGCCCGGCCGGCGACCGCGTAGCCTGCCGCCAGCACGAGCGCTCCTCCCGCGATCCCGCATGCCAGCGACGCGGTGCGGCGCCGTCCGTTAAGGCCCTGCCACAGTCCCACCGCGAGCCCGGCGAGCGGGGCCGCGAAGGTGACCTTGACCGCGATCGCGATACCGGCCAGGGCGCCCGCGACCCCGGCGGCAAGTGCTGGGCGCCTGCCCGCTCCCGGTTGCCGCAGCGTCCGCGCCGCCAGCAGCGCGAGCATCAGGGGCAGTGCCGCCAGCAGGTCGGAGTGCCCCCCGGCCACCATCCAGAACAACATCAGCGGGTTGAGCGCCCACAGCAGTCCGGCCCGTGCGCGCCGCGCCGGGTCCGCTCCCGCGAGACGATCGAGTGCCACCGCCACGGCGACGTAGCCGACGCCGTTCAGCACCTTGATCCAGAACGTGATCCACGCCATGGAGGTGCCGCCCAGCCACGCCGCGGCCGCCTCCAGGGCGGTCGCGGCCGGTCCGTACACGGTCGGCTGGTTCGCCCACTCCGTCGGCCGCAGCAGCCCGACCGGGTCATGGAGCTGATAGAGCTGCTGCGGGGTCATCACCCAGGGGTTGTGGCCGAGGACGACGATCCGCCCGTACTCCGCGTAGTTCTGCACGTCGACCGAGGCCGCCGGAGGGACGAACACGAACACGACGGCAGCGGCCGCGCACCCGGCCAGCACGAGGCCGGGGCGGGGACGCCAACCGTGCCGCACGGCCGACAGACCCGCCAGCACGCCGGCCCCGCCGCATGCCGCGGCGACCCAGCAGCCGACCTTGATCAGGACCGGAGCCAGTCGGTAGTGCAGGTCGGCGAACGGTCCGGCCGGGCCGATCGGCGCCACGATGGCCCGGTCACCGGACACGCTCAGCGCCGCGAACACGGCGATGCTGAGGGCCGTCATGATCAATGCCGGCGCGGCGGCACGCGGCCGGTGAAGCCGGGGGGCCGGAGGCTCGCGACGACGGAGCAAGACGGGCAGGGTCATTCGATAATTATCATTAAAACGATCGGAATTATCCCTAACTTTTACGCATCAGATGGCCGGATTGCGGTTCCCTGCGGCGCCGGGCGCGCCGGGCGCCTGTGCGGCGCCCGGCTGGCGTGACTCGGTGATGAAGTAGAGCTCGGGTACCGACGGTCAAGGCCGCCGGAAGGTGTGCTGGTAGTCGAGATCCTGGTGGGATGGGCGGCCTAGCCGACGGGCAGCGCTTGCGGTGCGTCTGCCCAGCCCAGCGAGGGGGCAACGTCGCGGACGAACAGCTCCAGGGCCTCGGCGCGGTGGGCGTAGCTCGGGTAGAACAGCTCCGTCTGCACCATGAGTTGGGTCGCGTAGGGAAACCAGGGCTGCGCGAGGATGGACTCGATAATCTGCTCCGGCGTGCCGTAGTGCAGGCCGATGGAGGCGGCCTTCTCGGCGAGCGTCGTGGCGGGCGGCAGGAAGCGGCTGCCCCATTCGTACTTCTCCTCGATCCCTTCCCGTGCCTCGCGCAGCGCGGTCTCCCGGTCCTTAGCCGGGTAGATCAGGGCGGCGACGCCGACGCGCGGTGGCCGGGGGCCGAACTCCGCCGCAGACCGCTCGAGCCCGCGGTAGTACGCCCGGGCGGTGATCTCCGCGGGCACCGTCTGCGTGGTCCCGATCAGCACGCCATTCCCGCGGACGCCGGTGTCGTACCCGCTCTGCTCGCTGACCGTCGCCTCCCAGATCCGGCCGCCTAGGCCAGGGCTTGGCGGGTTGAGCTGGTCGCCGGACATGCTGAGCCTGGCGCCGTCGAGCGCGTCCGCCAGCCTCGTCAAGTTGGCCCGGTAAGCCGCCCGGCGGTTGGCCGGGCCGATTCCTCCTCCCG
>DATCGA010000692.1:0-12471 GCA_036509215.1 Trebonia sp. | reverse complement strand
CCAGCGCCGACGCCGGGCGCCAACGGGGCCTGACGTACCTGCTGTTCGGCCTGCACGACCCCGGGGTGACGGTCCGGCCGATCCGCCAGCTCGGCGGTGAGACCGGGTTCGCCGAGATCTTCCTCGACGACGTGTTGGTGCCCGACGCGAACGTCGTCGGCGCGCCGGGCGACGGCTGGCGGATCGCGATGAGCACCGCCAGCCACGAACGCGGCCTGTCGCTGCGCAGCCCGGGACGGTTCGTCGCGGCGGCCGCCCGGCTGGCCGAGCTATGGCGGCGGGACGGCGACGCCGGCGACACCGCCACCGCCCACCGGGTCGCCGACGCGTGGATCGGCGCCCGCGCCTATCAGCTGCACACCAACGCGACCGCCGCCCGGCTGGCCGACGGCGGAACGCTCGGGGCCGAGGCGAGCATGGGCAAGGTGTTCTGGTCCGAGCTCGACATCGCGCTCCACGAGACGGCGCTCGACCTGCTCGGCCCGCAGGCCGAGATCCGCGGCCAGCGCTGGCTCGAGGGCTGCCTGTTCGCCCTGGCCGGGCCGATCTACGCGGGCACCAACGAGATACAGCGCACGGTGATCGCCGAGCGGGTGCTCGGGCTGCCGCGGGCCGGGCGATGATGGCCGGATCAAGCATCGACGTCGGCCGCCCGATCGGCCCTGGACTGATGTCGTGAGCGGCGGACGTAACGAGTTCGCTTCCGCGCTGCACGCCATGCTCGACGCGGCTGACGTGCCCGCGGCGGCCAGGTCGTGGGCTAACGGCGACCTAGACCCCGGTCGCGCTCTGTGGGGGCGGCTGGCCGACCTCGGCGTCACCGCGCTCGCCGTGCCCGAGAAGTGGGGCGGGCTCGGCGCGAGCGCGACGGACCTGATCGCCGCGTGCGAGGAACTCGGCCATCACGCGGTGCCGGGACCGGTGGCGGAGTCGATCGCGGCCGTGCCTGCGCTGCTGGCCGCGATCGCGGAGCCGGACTCGCCGGCCGACCGGTGCGGAGAGTGGCTGTCGGGGCTGGCGACCGGCGACATGGTGGCGACGCTGGCCATGCCGCCTTGGCTGCCGTTCGCGGCCGACGCCGAGGTCTGCGGGCTGGTACTGCTGGCCGAGCCGAACGTGGTCTCGGTGGCCGCTCCCGGCGACGTGCATCGGTCCGTGGACCCGACGCGCTCGCTGTCCGTGGTGACCGGGCATGTCGTGCTGGCCCAAGGCGCCGGCGTGGGCCGCGCGTTCGACCTGGGGGTGCTTGCCTGCTCGGCGCAACTGCTCGGCGCCGGCCGGGCGCTGCTCGAGGCGTCGGTCCGCCACGCCCGGGTGCGCGTGCAGTTCGGTCAGCCGGTCGGGACGTTCCAGGCGGTCAAGCACAAGCTGGCGGACGTGGCGATCGCGCTGGAGTTCGCGCGTCCGCTGCTCGACGCGGCCGCCGCCTCAATCGGCGACGATGCGGCGACGACGCCGAGGGACGTCTCCGCCGCCAAGGTCGCCTGCGCTGACGCCGCCTCGCTGGCCGCTCGGGCGGCGCTCCAGGTGCACGGGGCGATCGGGTACACGGCCGAGCATGATCTCAGCCTGTGGCTGACCAAGGTTCGCGCGCTCGTCCCGACCTGGGGCAGCCAGGCCGAGCATCGCCGGCGGGTCGTCAATTCGCTCGCAGCGTCCTCAACCGCCGGGCCGCCCGCCGCCGCGCCATTCACCGCCACGCGGTCACCGGGCGCCGAGCGCGAGGGGGCCCCGTGGGCTTGACCGTCGAGCAGCGCGACTTGCGTGATGCGGTACGCGGGCTGATCACGAAGACCCTGCACGACGAGACCCGACCCTCGACTACCCAGGCCGACCGGTCGCCCTGGCGCAGGCTGTGCGACGAAATCGGCGTGGCGGGGCTCGCGATCCCCGAGCGGCACGGCGGGGCCGGCGCCGGGCTGGCCGAGAGCTGCGTGGTCATGGAGGAACTGGGCCGGAACCTGACGCCGTCCGCGCTGCTCGGCTCCGCGGTTCTCGCCGCCCAGGCGGTGCTGGCGTCCGGCGATGACGCGGCCTGCGGGCGGCTGCTGCCCGCGATCGCGGCCGGCTCCGTGACCGCCGCCCTCGCCTGGACCACCCCGGCCGGGCACTGGAACGTCGACGAGCTCGGGTGTGACGCCTGCGAGGCGGGCAGCGGCTGGGAGCTGAACGGCGAGGCGCACTACGTACTGGACGGGGCGACGGCCGACGTGCTGCTGGTCGCCGCGAGCACCCCCGGCGGTATCGGCCTGTTCGAGGTCGACCCGCGCCAGAACGGCGTCGCCCGCACGGCCGCCCCCACCATGGACGCCGCCCGGGAGCTGGCCGTGGTGCGGCTAACCGGCGTCGCCGGTCGTCGCATCGGCGGGGACGCGGCCGGGGCGCTGTCGGCCGCCAGGGACCAGGCCTGCATCGCGCTCGGAGCCGAGCAGGTGGGCGCGGCCGAGCGCGCGCTCGAGCTGACCGTCGGGCACCTGCTCACCAGGGTCCAGTTCGGCCAGCCGATCGGCGCCTTCCAGGCCCTGCAGCACCGGGCGGCCGACCTGTACATCCTGGTCGAGTCGGCCCGGTCGCTGTCGCGGGCGTCGGCCGATCTCGCCTCCGCCTCCGGCTCCGACCCGTCGCTGCGGGCCGCGGCGGTCAAGGTCTACTGCTCGGAGGCGCTGACCCGGACCGCGAGCGAGATGATCCAGCTGCACGGCGCCATCGGCGTCACCTGGGAGCACCCGGCCCACCGCTACCTGAAGCGCGCGCATAGCGGCCGGTACCTGTTCGGCAGCCCGGCCAGGCACCTGTCCGCCATCGCGGCGAGCCTCATCGACGCGCCTGCGGCGGGCTCTCCCTCCTCACCCTGCCAGTGACCTTCGGCTGACCAGCCGCCCGTCATCGGATGCTTGCGCCCGCACCGTCGCGCCGGCGCGCCCAGCCGGGCACAGGACCACGCCGTTGCCGGCGAGGTCGACTGCGACGCACGCGCGGACGCTGGCGGCACAGGAGACGCCGGTGAGGCCGCCGCCGACCGGGTCGGCACGGACGAGCGTCCAGTGCCTCGCGCCGTTCGTGGTCAGCTCCGCGTCGCCGTCGCCTGCCACCGCCGCGCAGAACGCGGCGCTCGCACACGAGACGCCGGTGAAGCCAGCGGCGTCGACCCGGGCCGGCGCCAACCAGCGTGCCCCGTTCCAGCGGACCGCGTCGCCGCGCGCGTCCAGCGCCACGCAGAAGGTCGCGTCCGGGCACGACACCGAGGTCAGCGCGCTGTCGTCGATCCGGCTGCCGGCGGCAGCAGGCCGCCGCGCGGCGTCGCCGCCGCCTGACCCGCGGGGCTGGCGTGCGCGACGCCCGGCGTCGCCATCGCGATCGCCATCCCGGCCGCGCAGGCGATCGCGGCCGCCGCCGCGAGCATCCGCCTCCACACCATGAGCACTCCTCCGCCCGGTGAAGGCGGCCGCCCCCAGCCGACCGTATTCCAGCCTAAAATTAGGAAACCTTCCTAACATGCTCATACTGTGCGCGGGCGTGACCACCCGTGTCAAGTAGGGCAGCTGGCCTCGCTCAGACCGCCCCGAGGTCCGACGACAGCCAGCGCTCCGGGCGCAGGTAGATCGCCACCTGTTCGCCGAACTCCGCCTTGGCCTGGGCGACGTACGCCTCGGCCTTCTCCGCCGGGAGATAGCGCGAGGCCATCTCCCACACCAGCTCGTCGGTCTCCGGGATCGTCCGGATGGCCGGCCCCTCGACCGACACGTAGCGGACGGTCGGCGCGACCCGATCGACCATCAGCGTGAAACGGCCCTCCGCCTGGATGAGACGGGCCTTCAAGGACGCCGATTCGGTCAGCACCCACGCCTCGCCGCCGGGCTCGTACTGGTACCACATCGGCACGGTCAGCGGCCCGCGGCCCAGCCCGGCCGACACCGACAGCGCAGCGATGTGCGGCTCGGCCAGGAACAGTTCGCGGTCGCGTACAGACAGCCTGTTATCCACCATGAGCCCGAGTCTAGGCAGCCGCACTGACAATCTGGAGGGATGATGGCTGGCGTGCGATGGTGGATCAGGGCGTTCAACGCGGCGGCCGAGCGGGAGCTCGTGGATGCGCTGTGGCGGGCGGGGATGCCGCGGTCCTGGCCCCTGCTCCCGGCCGGGGTCGCGTCGCTCGGGGAGGGCCTGGTAGCCGAGGCCGACACCGGCCCGGTGGGGTTCGCGGCGGTCGACATGGCCGGCAACGTTCCGCTCATCGTGGTTGATCCTTCCAGCCAGCGCCGCGGGATCGGCACCGGCCTGCTCGCCGCGGCCGTCGAACGGGTGCGCGCAGGCGGCACCGCCGAGGTGACGGCGGCCAGCGGAGGCGGCGCCGCCAGCATCTGGCCGGGGGTACCGCAGGACCTGCCCGCCGCCGTCGCGTTCTTCGCCTCGGCCGGTTGGCGGCACAGCCATGACACCCTCGACCTGACGGCGGACCTCACGCGCTACCGCCCGCCCCCCGATGCGTGCGGGCGCGCCGCGAGCGAGGGCATCACAATCGCCCGCGCGACGGGCGCGGATATGACCAGCGTGCTCGCGTTCGAGGCGGCCGCCTTCCCCAACTGGACGCGCTGGTTCTCCCGGCCCGGCGGCATCTTGATCGCACGGGACCGACTGGGACACATCGCCGGGACGCTGCTACTCGAGGGCCCCGGCGCCGATACTGTGTTCGCGCCCATGCTCGGCCACGCCGTCGGGACCATCGGATGCGTGGGCGTCGCGCCGTCCTGGGAAGGACGGGGGATCGGCACCGCCCTGGTCGTGCGTGCCTCCGAGCTGCTCCAGGAAGCCGGCACCGGCAACTGCCACATCGGCTGGGCCACCCGGGAGTCTTTCTACCGCCGCGCTGGCTATCGGCCCTGGCGGCGCTATGCCATGTTCTCCAGTCCTGACTGACCAGGGTCCCCTGGCTACCGCCGCACTGACATCCAGCTAGCGCGCAGGTCAGGCGTTCGTAGTAGATTTCGTGCATGGCATGCCGTCTCAGTGAGCTGGTTCTCAAGTCCCGTGACCTCGACGTGCTGGCGCGGTTCTGGTGTGAGGTCCTGGACTTCGTGGAGCTCGATCGCGAGGAGAGGGTCTACATCGAGATAGGCCCGCGCGAAGGGTTCGGCGGCTCGCAGCCGACGATCTTCCTCATCCGCAACGACGAGCCGAAGAACGAGCACGCCCGGCTGCACATCGACGTCAACCCGACCGACCGCGATCAAGACGCCGAACTCGAGCGGCTGCTGGCCGCCGGGGCCACGCTGGTCGACATCGGCCAGCCGGCCGAGGCGTCCTGGCACGTACTCGCCGACCCCGAGGGCAACGAGTTCTGCCTGCTCAAAACCCGCCTCGACCCGCTCTGACGGCCCTCGCTCTCTGGCCTATTGCGACGGGGTCTCGCGGACCACGTCGCCGGGGTCCTTGTCGTCGCGCAGGCCCTCGAACCGGGGCTGGCGCAGCAGGCCGTCGGTGGTCCACTCGGCGAAGGCGATCTGGGCGACCATCCGCGGCTCCGCCCAGTGCACCCCCGCCCGTGGCGGCTTGCCGCTGGCGAACGGCGAGGTATCTCGTTCGAGCGCCGACAGCGACTCGTGGAGCCTGCGCAGGCTTTCGGTGGTGAACCCGGTCCCGACCTTGCCCGCGTAGGCCAGCTCGCCGTCGGCGTCGTAGTAGCCGACCAGGAGGGCGCCTAGTCCCTGCCGGGCGCCGCGCGGGTCGGTGTACCCGCCGATCACGAACTCCTGGCCGGCAATGCACTTGAACTTGAGCCAGTTGCGCGTCCGGCCCTCGGCGTACGGCGCGTCCGCGCGCTTGGCGATCAGACCCTCCCAGCCGTCGACGCACGCCTGCCGGTAGAACGCCTCGCCGTCGCCGGCCCGGTGCTCGGTGTACCGAAGCGGCCCGGTGAATCCCAGCAGGGCGTGCAGTCTCTCCTTGCGCTCGCGCTGCGGTATCCCGCGGATGTCCTGGCCGGCCGCGAACAGCACATCGAAGATGTAGTAGAACACCGGGAAGTCCTCGATGAGCTTCGGCACCGGATGTGCGACGCCCAGCCGCTGCTGCAGCATCGAGAAGCTGCTCTGCCCGTCGCGGAACCCGACGACTTCCCCGTCGACGACGAAATCATCCGCCTCCTGGGCCCGCAGCGCGTCGGCGACCTCAGGGAAGGTGGCGGTCACGTCCCGGTCGTTGCGAGTCAGCAGCCGCACGGCCGACCCCTCGCGGAACGCGAGCAGCCGCTCCCCGTCCAGCTTCCGCTCGAACAGCCACTGCGGGTCGGAGAACCGGTCCTTGGTCAGCGTGGCCAGCTGCGGCTGGGCCCACGACGGGATCTGCCCGGACCCGGCTGGCCCCGCTGCCTGCTCCCGTGTCATCGCTGCCGCCCTCCCCCCGTGCCACCTTCACAAACACCTTACGCAGACGGTCTCGGCGGGAGCGACGGGCCCATGACTCCAGACGCTACCGCGTGGCCGGGCGCGCGAGTAGCGTTTGCGCTGTGGATGAGCAGACGTGGCTGGACGCCACTGCGCAAGCGGACCTGGTCCGCCGCGGCGAGGTAAGTCCGAAGGAACTGGTAGAGGCGGCTATCGGCCGGATCACAGCGGTTAACCCGAAGCTGGACGCGGTGATCCGGACCAGGTTCGACGCCGCCCGGCAGGAGGCTGAGGGCGACCAACACCTGCCAGATGGCCCGTTCCGCGGCGTCCCGATGTTGTTCAAGGACCTCGGCTGCACGGTCGAGGGCGAGGTGACGGCGTTCGGGCTCGGACCGCTGCGGGAGCTGGCGATCCCGGTGACGTCGTATCTGGCGGCGCAGTTCCGGTCGGCCGGCTTCATCGCGCTGGGCCGGACCAACGTGCCGGAGCTCGGCACCACGGTCACCACCGAGCCGCGCAGCTTTCCGCCTGCGCGCAACCCCTGGAACCCCGGTCATTCGACGGGCGGGTCTTCGGGAGGCTCGGCCGCCGCGGTGGCTTCCGGCATGGTGGCGGTGGCGCACGCCAACGACGGCGGCGGCTCCATTCGCATCCCGGCCAGCGAGTGCGGCCTGGTAGGGCTCAAGCCGACCCGCGGGCGGGTCAGCCAGGGACCTGTCACCGGCGAGGCGTGGGCCGGCAGCACGATCGACGGGGCGGTCACCCGCACCGTCCGCGACGCGGCCGGCATTCTGGACGTGATCAGCAGTCCCATGCCGGGCGATCCCTACTACGCGCCGCCGCTGCCGCGCCCGCTCGTGCAGGAAGTCGGAGCCGACCCGGGCCGGCTCCGGATCGGGTTCCTGGACCGGACGGGCGTGCCAGGCTACCTCGATGATCCGGAGTGCCGCGCCGCCGTGGCCAGCGCGGCATCGCTGCTGGAATCGCTCGGCCACCACGTCGAGCAGTCCGCGCCCGCGGCCATGTTCGAGCCGGAGATCGCCCGGCACTTCAACATCATCATCGCGGCCGACACCGAAGCGACCATGCGGGCCTTTGAAATGCTGCTCGGCCGCCCGATCGGCGAGGACGAGATCGAGTCGCGCAACGCCGCCTACCGGCGGGCCGGCCGCCGGCTCAGCGCGGCGGACTACCTGCAGAGCCGAGCCTGGCTGGGGATGTGGGCGCGCCGGATGGCGGACTGGTGGAACGGCCATGACCTGCTGCTGACGCCCACCCTCGGCGCGCCCCCGCCGGAACTGGGCTGGTTCACGGCGGCCGGCCCCGAGGAGGAAGGGAACCGGATCGCCAGCTTCATCCCCTATACGCCACAGTTCAACATGACCGGCCAGCCGGCCGTCAGCCTGCCGCTGCACTGGACCCCCGGCGATCTGCCGGTCGGCGTCCAGCTCGTCGCCGCCTACGGCCGCGAGGACATCCTCGTCCGCGTTGCCAGCCAACTCGAGCAGGCCGCACCCTGGAGCCACCGGCGCCCGGCGGTGCATGCATGACCGGGCGCTCGGCTGCTGCTGCGCCAGCGGGCCGTCGCGGGGCTAGGCCGTAGCCAGCGCCTGATAAACGCGCTGGGCCGGAACCTGCTCGGGCAGCAGCAGCCAGCGCACCGTTTCGCCGCTGCCGAGCAGGTCCAGGCGGCCGATCAGCGCGGCCAGCGCCTCGGACTGACTGGCGTGCGCGGAGGCCGCCGACTTCTGGATGGCGCGAGCGGTTTCCGTGCCGACGCCCAGGTCGAGCGTCCAGGCACCGCGCACGCCGGGCCGCGTGTGCGCGACCGCCGGCACCCCGGCCGCCGCGGCGGCCGCTTGCGCGGCGCGGGCGACGGCGGCGTCGGCGCGGTCGCCCGCCTCCGGGGCGACGACCAGCACCAGGTCGGCCGAGCGGTCGCGGATCGCGCGGCCGATCCGCTCGGCCAGCTCGACCCTCGGGTACTCGTGCAGCTCCCCGTCGCGGTAGTTCGCGACCCCGATCCCGCCGATGCCGAGGACGGAGCCGGCCAGCTGGACTTCCCAGGGCCGGATCGCCTCAAGCCGCCCGGTGCCGGAGTTCTGCCCGGCGGCCTCGCCGCGGGTCAGGCACAGCAGGCTGAGGCTGGCGCCGGTCCGGCGGAACGCGTACAGCAGCCCGCCCAGGTCGGCCGATTCCTGTCCCGGCCGCGCGGTCACGGCCAACACCGAGACGGCCCGGGGCAGCCAGTCGTCGGTGGGCGCTCGATGGGCTCTGGGACGCGGGATGGCTGGCGTGGTCGTCATCGTGCTCTCCTGCCGGGGTCGGTTATGCCGGGTCGCCGGCCGCCTGCGCTTCGCCGGGGCCAGCTGCCTCTACTCTCGGTGAAACAGGTGGGACCGGCGTGCAGCGGATGTGGAGATCAGATGGAGCCGTGAATTCTCGTCGACTACCCACGTGCCCTCCCGATTACTGAATGACGACCTAACGTGGATAGGGGATGGAATACCTCTGGGCGTATTCCACACTTCTGGCCATGAGAGCTCTGCTGCCACTTGCGGCCAATTCAAGCATCTCTTCCTAGGAGATGACCGGTATACGCGAGCGGACGGAACCACCCGCGGATCCGCGCTACCGTGGGGTCATTATATCCTTTTTGTCCTCGGCTACACCATCGGAAACCTGGGCAAAACGGCCATGGCCACCGGGGACGCGGAAATCCGTTCCCCGGGCCGAGAGGAGCATGTCTATTTCACGATCCGGCGCCGATGGATTAATACCGTGCGCCAGCTCAATGAATTCATCGGTGGTATCCCATGGCAGACACGACGGCTACCACGAAATGACATGCCCTCTCTGCTTTCATTATGGCTTTCATTATGCGCTCGGCCGCCCCGCTTGATTTGACTTCTCCCTCGCTTCAGGACCAGCTGCGGCTGGACAGGACGAGCCGGTACCCGTCAGGGTCGGCGATCGTGACTCCCCCGTGGTCCCAGTAGGGATTGCGGGAGCCGACGACGGTGCCGCCGGCCTCGACCAGTCGCGTGATCGTCTCTGCTTCGACGGCTCCGTCGAGGTAGAGCACGAGCAGGTCCTCCTCGGTCGGCGCGGCCGGAGTTTCGCCTTCCGGGTCATCGACGATCTCCAGATGCCAGGCGGCACCCGCCCACCCGACCATCAGCAGCGCGTGTCCGCCTTCGGCCGAAGCGTCGGCCCGGAACAAGACGTCAAGACCGAGTCCGTCGGCCCAGAACCGCTCGGACGCGCGCAGGTCGCGGGTGGGGCGCGCGATGCGCAAATGGCTTGCTGGCAAAGGTTTCATAGCCTGATCATCGCCGGCGTCGGGGCGAGACCGGAGCAGGTCATGGGGGTGGGAGGGGGGTGTCGAGCCGGCGTGGCGGCTAGCGACGCGGAAGGCGTGAACCCAGGATGGACCCGCTGTGGGACTCAGGACCGGTAAGCTCACGGTTGGCGCGGCGAGGTCGCGTCATGGCATGGCTGATAGAGGACGTGGACAGAATGGCAACAGGCACAGTGAAGTGGTTCAACGCGGACAAGGGCTTCGGCTTCATCGCCCCCGATGACGGGACGGCGGACGTGTTCGTGCACTTCTCCGCGATCGCGAGCTCCGGCTACCGGTCCCTCGACGAGAACCAGAAGGTCGAGTTCGACACCACTCAGGGGCAGAAGGGCCCGCAGGCGGAGAACGTCCGCCCGGTCTGAGGCATAACGCGCCGCGTCACCACCGCGGCGCGCCGTCCGGGCTTGTCGGCTGACCCGCCGACAGCAACGGCGTGCGCGCATCGGCAAGGTACCGGCGATAGCCGCGCAAGCGGCATATGGCGAGCTTCGGCCGCCGGCCTGCGCTTCGGGCGACGCCTGGAGCGCAGGTCGGCGTTCCCGTCGGCTCGGCTTCCGCACCCCCGACCGGGGCTACCCGGTTTATTGGATAGCGGCTGCCCGCGCGTTGGCGTACGGTCGCGCCCATGACCTCAGATGCCCCTGCGGGGCTTTTGATCCGGGCCGAGGGCGACGGCGAGCAGGCCGAGATCCGGAGGGTGCACGCCCTAGCCTTTGGCGACGGTGAGCAGGTGCCGAGCCTGGTGGACGCCCTGCGGGCGGCCAAGGCAGCGCTGCCCGCGCTGTCGCTCGTCGCCACGCTCGGCGACCGCGTAGTCGGTCACGTGCTGCTGAGCGCGTGTCGGCTGGATGCGCTGCCCCGGCTGGTCGACGTCTACTCGTTGTCGCCGCTCGGGGTGCTGCCGGAGCATCAGGGCCAGGGCATCGGCGCCAAGCTGATCGAGCACGCGCTCGCCGCGGCCGATCAGCAGTCGGTTCCCCTGGTCTTTCTCGAGGGTTCACCGCGCTACTACGGCAAGCGCGGCTTCCGCGCGGCCGAAGAGCTCGGCTTCCGCGCGCCGACCCTGCGCTACCCGCCGGGCGCCTTCCAGGTGGCGCGGCTCTCCGCCTACCGAGACTGGATGACGGGCACCTTCGTCTACTCGGAGACGTTCTGGGCGCTGGACTGTATTGGCCTGCGCGAACCGCGACTGAGCGAATTCGGTGGGACGGCTTCGCCTCGGCTCTAGGGCTCGCTCTGCTGCGCGCCCCGGGCGATCCCGGCGTTCCCGGCCTCGTGCACGGTGCTACCGGCCTGGCGAGCGCGGTAGGCAGCTACCCGGGTGCGGCTCGCGCAGGCGTTGTCACAGAACCGCCGGGCCGGTCCGGGGCCGGTCCGGAGCAGCACGTGGGCGCAACCGCGGGCCTGGCATCGGGCGAGCACGTCGGTGCCGTGCTCGGCGACGAGCAGCGCCAGGGCCATGGCGCCGGACGCGGCCAGCCAGCCGCCCCAGGACGCCCCGGGCGCATCCACATGCAGATGCAGCGGGACGCCCTCGTGCTCGACCAGTCGCGGCTGGGCGGTGCGAGCGAGCAGGTCGTTGAGCAGGGCGGCCACGTGCTGCTCGCTGTCTCGCGCGCTGAACACCGCCCCGAGCGCGTCCCTGGCTTGGCGAGCGTCGGCCAGGTCGCGGTCGTCGACGTCGACCGGGCCCGGCTCGTCGTGGGCGAGCAGCAACGCCCGCAGCTGGCCCGCAGCGGTCAGCAGGTCTTCCTGCCGCTCGGACGGCGCCGTATTGATCAGCGCAACCGCCAGCGCGCCCCACCGGGCCGGGCCGAACCGGACATCCGCTCCCATGCCTGTTACGGTATCAGACATGGAACCCGTTACGGGTGATCTTCCGCGCGACGGAACGGCAGCCGGCCTGCCCGCAACCGGCCCGCTCGCGGCCGACGCCAGCGGACGGGGGATCGCTACCCTGCTGGTCTCGGCGACAGTCTCCCGGCTGGCCGATCAGTCCGCCAGCATCGCCCTGGTCCTGCTGGTCATCGCCCGCACCCACAATCCCCGGCTGGCCGGGCTGGTGGTGGCCGCGTTCACCGTGCCGACGCTGCTCACCGGGCCGGTCATCGGCGCGTACCTGGACCAGCTGAAGGCCAAGCGGTCGCTGTTCGCGGCCAATCAGGTCACCCTGGCGGCCGCTCTGACCGGGGTCGCGGTCCTGGCCGGGCACGCCCCGGGCGCGGTGCTCATCGTGCTGGGGCTGCTGGCCGGGCTGGCCGCACCCGTGCTGACCGGCGGGTTCAGCAGCCTGGTGCCGCTGCTGGTGCCGCCCGCCCGGCTACGGCGGGCCAACGCGCTCGACGCCGCCAGCTACAACGTCGCCGGGCTGGCCGGCCCGGCACTGGTCGCGGTGCTCGCGGGCGCCGCCGGCGCCGGGCTGGCGGTGAGCGCGGTGGCGGGCATCGCGGCCCTCGGCCTGGTGCTGGTGCTTGGCGTCCCGATGCCCGCCACCGCGCCGGGCGTTGATCACCTGGTTGGGAGCCGTGGACCTGTCCAGGCAGCCCCCGGTTCACTGCTGGCAGCCGTCGCCGACGGGCTCCGGCTGCTGCGGGACGTGCCCCTGCTGCGCTCCACCACCATCGCCACGACCCTGAGCCAGCTCTGGCAGGGCCTGCTGCCCGTCGTCCTGCCGCTGCTGGCTGTCCGGCTAGGTCATCCCGCCTCGGCCGGCGCTTGGCTGCT
>DATCGA010000691.1:0-16871 GCA_036509215.1 Trebonia sp. | reverse complement strand
CCGCCTCGCCGTAGGTCCGGCCGAGCCAGGCGCAGGATGAGGCTGCCGTCCGCGCGGGGCTCGCCCGGGTCGACGGCGGTGATGCTGGGCGAGGCGAACAAGGGACCGGCGCTGGCGGCGTTGGTGGCCATCTGCTGCCTCCTCGGTGCGGAGCCGGCGACGGCGCCGACCGATGTTCCACTAATAGCTAGTGATCCAACACCTCCTTGTAGCGCTTTGGCCGACGGCGGCGCAACCCTTCCCGCCGCCTGAAATATCAGACCGCCGGGGCCAGGTAGGTGCCGTGGCCCTCGCTGACCAGGGCGCCGTCGAAGGTGAGGACCTCGCTGACCACGCCGCCGGCCTGGTTGCGGTAGTTGATGACCAGGGTGCTGATGCCGACATAGACGGCCAGCACCTCGAAATGCAGGTCAGGGATGAGGCGGATGCCCTCGGACCAGTACGTCCGCAGGGCCTCCTTGCCGCGGATCACCCCGTCGCCGCCGAGCACCCGGATCGCCACCGGGGAGGTGAAGAGGACGTCGTCGGTGAAGTGCGCGAGCAGGGCGTCAACGTCGTGGGCGTTCCAGTCCTTGACCCACTGGTCGGCGAAGGCCCGTGCCTCGGTCTGATCCATCCGGCCATGCTGGCATAACCGGATGGGCGGCGTCACCCGGGTTTGCGCTCAAGGAACGCGGTCATCCGCTCGTACTTGTCCTCGGTGCCGAACAGCAGCGCCTGGGCGGCTAGGTCGAACGTGGTGGTGGCCTGCCGCTGGCTGCGCAGCGCGAGCTTGGTCAGCTCCAGGGCCCGCCAGGATCGCTTGGCGATCGTCGCGGCCATGTCCCGGCCCGCTTTGGTTAGGTCGTCGGCGACCTCGTCGACGAGACCCGCGCGCAGCGCTTCCTCGGCGGTCAGGCGCGCCCCGGTGTAGAGCATCCGGCGGGCGGTGCCGAGGCCGGCCAGCTGCGCCAGCCGCCAGTTGGCGCCCGCGCCGGCCAGGATGCCGAGGCTGAGCTCGGGCTGGCCGAAGACCGCGCGCTCGGTCGCCAGCCGGAAGTCGCAGGCGAGCGCGAGCTCGCACCCGCCGCCGAGGGCGGCCCCGTCGACCAGCGCGATCGTGGGCCAGCGATGGGCCTCGAGCCGCTCGAACAGCCCGGCGTTGATCGCGAGCAGGGCGGCGTCGGCGTCGCGGTCGCGGAGCTCGGCGATGTCCGCGCCCGCGGCGAAGATCCCCGGCGTGGTCGAGTGCACGATCAGCACGCACGGCTGCCGGCGGGCGTCGTCGAGCGCGGCGCCGAACTCCTCCGACATGGCCTGGTCGATGGCGTTGCGCTTATCCGGGCGGTTGAGGCCGATCCAGCGGACGGTGCCCTCATCGCGTACCTCGATGGTGCTCATGACAGCGCTCCGTTCGTCGCCGCCGCGCGGCGCAGCAGCGGGCTGGGGCGGTAGTGCCCGTCGCGGTACCAGCTCTCCAGCTCGTCCAGGGTGGCCAGCACGGTCCGCAGCCCCCACTGGCCGGCCCAGGCCAGCGGCCCCTGCGGGTAGTTGACGCCGAGCCGCATCGCGGTGTCGATGTCGGCCGCGCTCGCGACCCGGCCCGCCAGGGCGTCGGCGGCGAGGTTGGCCAGCATCGCGACCGTCCTGGTGACGATGAGGCCGGGCACGTCGTCGATGACGAAAACGGTCAGCCCCGCCGCCTGCAGCAGGCCGACCGCCATGTCGAGGTCGTCGGCCGGGCAGCCGGCCGAGTGCGCCACCGCGATGGCGGTGGCGGTGGCGTCGTCGAGCGTCCGGTCGACGACGATCACCGGCCGTCCGGCCGCGGCGGCCAGCGCGCTGGCGGTCAGGCCGGCGCAGCGGACCAGCGCCGCGCCGCCCGGCAGCTCCGCCAGGCCACGATCGTCTTCTCCCCGTCCTGACCCGGCCTCCTGCACGGACACGCCGGACCGGGCCAGCAGCTGCCCCAGCCCAGAATCGCCGTAGCTGATCACGAACGCGGGGCCGGACCGGGGCGGGGCGGGGTCCGGGACGGGCGCGGCGGCTCCGTCGGCGTAGTCGTAGCATCCCCGGCCGGTCTTGCGGCCGAGCCAGCCGGCCTCGACCAGGCTCCGCTGGGCCAGCGACGGCGCGAACCGCGGATCGTTGCCGAACGACGCCCACACCGACCGGGTGACCGACTCGTTGACGTCGTGGCCGATCAGGTCCATCAGCGCGAACGGCCCCATCCGGAACCCGCCCGCCCCGGTCAGCACCGTGTCGATGACCTCGGGGTCGGCTGCGTGCTCCTCCTGCAGACGCCAGGCTTCCGCGTAGAACGGGCGGGCGATCCGGTTCACGATGAAGCCCGGGGTCGCGGCCGAGCGGGCCACGGTCTTGCCCCACGCCTGTGCCAGCGCCTCGGCCCGGTCGGCGGCCTCGGCCGCGGTGGCCAGGCCGGAGATCACCTCGACCAGCCGCATGACCGGAACCGGGTTGAAGAAATGCAGCCCGACCAGCCGCTCCGGGTGCGCCAGCCCGGCCGCCATCGCGGTCGGCGTCAGCGACGACGAGTTCGACGCCAGCAGGCAGTCGGCCGCCACCACCTGCTCGAGCTCCGCGAACAGCGCCCGCTTGACCTCGAGGTCCTCCAGGACGGCCTCGACGACCACGCCCGCGCCGGCCAGGTCGCAGATCGCGGCCGGGGCGATGTCGAGCGCGTCGGGGTCGGCGTCCAGCCGTCCCTTCGCCACCTGGGCCTTGACCCGCTCCCTGATCCGGTCGATGGCCCGCCCGGACGCGCCCTCGGCCGCGTCGACGAGCAGCACCCGGTGGCCCGCGATCGCCGCCACCTGGGCGATGCCCGCGCCCATGGTGCCAGCGCCGATCACGCCGACCAGCGGAAGTCCGTCGTCCATCCGTCCTCCTGCCTCTCTTCGCTACCAGCCCGGTATCCGGTCCGATCAGCCGACGTTACCCAATGCCCATGGCCAGCAGGTTCGCCGCGAGATCAATTGTCCAGGCCGGGGCTGCGGAACGACTAAAGTCGACAGGCACCCGAACGTCCCGACGGAGGATGAGAGAGTCCCGTGCTGATCCGCCTGTTGCGCTTCTATCTGCGTCCGTACCGCAAGCCGCTCACGCTCCTGCTGGTGCTTCAGCTGGCGCAGACGCTGGCCACGCTGTACCTGCCGACGCTGAACGCTGACATCATCGACAACGGCGTGATCCTCCACAACACGCACTACATCCTGGTCACTGGCGGCTGGATGCTGGCGATCACCCTCGCGCAGATCATCTGCGCGATCGGCGCGATCTACTACGGCGCCCAGGTCGCGATGGCCCTCGGCCGGGACGTGCGGCTGGCGATCTTCGGCCGGGTGCTGATGTTCTCCGACCGGGAGGTGAACCATCTCGGCACCTCGTCGCTGATCACCAGGACCACCAACGACGTCCAGCAGGTCCAGATGCTGGCGCTGATGACGTTCACCCTGCTGCTGTCCGCGCCGATCATGTGCGTGGGCGGGATCATCCTGGCGCTGAACCAGAACGTGCCGCTGTCGTCGCTGCTGCTGGTCGCGGTGCCGCTGCTCGCCGTCATCCTGGCGCTGATCATCCGCCGGATGCGGCCGCTGTTCCGGCAGATGCAGGAGCGGCTGGACAACATCAACCGGGTGCTGCGCGAGCAGATCACCGGTGTCCGGGTCATCCGCGCGTTCGTGCGCGACCCGCAGGAGCGGGAGAGGTTCTCCGGCGCGAGCACCCAGCTGTTCGACGTCTCGCTGGGGGCGGGCAAGCTGATGGCACTGATGTTCCCGTCGGTGCTGCTGGTGCTGAACCTGTCCACCACCGCCGTGGTCTGGTTCGGCGGGCACCTGGTCGCGGACGGCACGATGCAGATCGGCGCGCTGACCGCGTTCATCACCTACCTGGCCCAGATCCTGACCTCGGTGATGATGGCGACGTTCATGTTCATGCTGGTGCCGCGGGCCGAGGTCAGCGCGGAGCGGATCATGGAGGTCGTCGACACCGAGCCGGGCATCGCCGCGCCGACCAGCCCGCTGCCCGCGGGCCCGGAGCCCGGCCGACTTGAGCTGCGGAACGTCGAGTTCCGCTTTCCCGGAGCCGAGCAGCCGGTGCTGCACGACATCAGCCTGACCGCGCTGCCCGGGCGGATCACGGCGATCATCGGCGGCACCGGCAGCGGCAAGACCACGCTCGTCAACCTGATCCCGAGGCTGCTCGACGTCACGGATGGGTCACTGCTCGTGGGCGGCGTCGATGTGCGGGAACTCGACCCGGCTCAGCTGTCGGCCGCCGTCGGGCTGGTGCCGCAGAAGCCGTACCTGTTCTCGGGAACGGTGGCGAGCAACCTGCGGTACGGCAACCAGCGGGCAGGAGACGAGGACCTGTGGCGCGCGCTGGAGATCGCCCAGGCCCGTGACTTCGTCGAGCGGATGCCGGACGGGCTGGACTCGGCCATCGCGCAGGGCGGCACCAACCTGTCCGGCGGCCAGCGGCAGCGCCTGGCCATCGCCCGGGCGCTGGTCCACCAGCCGCAGATCTACCTGTTCGACGACTCGTTCTCGGCGCTCGACTACGCGACCGACGCGCGACTGCGGTCGGCCCTGGCGACCGAGGTGACCGGCGCGACGATGATCATCGTGGCCCAGCGAGTCGCCACGATCAGGCACGCCCACCAGATCCTGGTGCTTGACGCGGGCCGGATCGTGGCCCGCGGCACCCACGACGAGCTCATGGAGTCGAGCGAGACCTACCGGGAGATCGTCCTGTCCCAGCTGACCGAGCAGGAGGCCGCGGCATGAGCACGGAAGCCAACGGCGCGGGAGCCGGCGGGGAGCGGGCGACGCCCGAGCGCGGGCCCGGCCCGGCCACCGCCGCCATGCGGGGTCCCGGTCCCGCCCGCTTCATGAGCGGCATGTCGACCGAGAAGGCGCTGGACTTCAAGGGCTCGGGCATGCGGCTGCTCCGCCTGCTCCGCCCGTACCGGCTGTTCACGATCCTGGCGCTGGCCCTCGCGGTCGCCAGCGTGACGCTGTCGGTGCTCGCGCCCCGGCTGCTCGGCGAGGCGATCAACCTCGTGTTCGACGGCTACGAGTCGCATCGCGGGGTGGACTTCGGCCACGTGGGACAGATTGTGGTCCTCGTGATCGGGCTCAACGTCGGCGCCTCGGTCTTCGCCCTGTTCCAGGGCCGGCTGACCGCGACCATGGTCCAGCGGGCGGTGCTCGGGCTGCGCGAGCAGGTGCAGGCAAAGCTGTCCCGGCTGCCGCTGAGCTACTTCGACAAGCAGTCCAGGGGCGAGATCCTCAGCCGGGTCACCAACGACATCGACAACCTGCAGCAGTCCGTCCAGCAGACGCTGAGCCAGCTGGTCACCTCGCTGCTGACGATCGTCGGCGTGCTGGCGCTGATGTTCATCGTGTCCTGGCAGCTGGCCCTGATCGCCCTGGTCACCGTGCCCGCCTCGGTGGTGGCGATGCGCAAGCTCGCCAAGCGGGCGCAGCCGCAGTTCATCAACCAGTGGAAGTTCACCGGTCGGCTGAACGGCCACATCGAGGAGATGTACACCGGGCACGCGCTGGTGACCGCGTTCGGCCAGCGGGAGGAGGCGATGGCGACCTTCACCGAACAGAACGAGGCGCTGTATGCGGCCAGCTCCCGGGCGCAGTTCATCTCCGGCACGATCCAGCCGCTGATGATGTTCATGTCGAACCTCAACTACGTGCTGGTGGCGGTCGTCGGCGGCCTGCTGATCGCGAGCGGCTCGCTCACCATCGGCGCGGTGACGGCCTTCATCCAGTACTCGCGGCAGTTCAGCCAGCCGCTGACCCAGGTCGCGAGCATGGCGAACCTGCTGCAGTCGAGCATTGCCTCCGCCGAGCGGGTGTTCGCGCTGCTCGACGCGCCGGAGCAGGCGCCCGACGCGGCCGAGCCGGTCCGGCCGGACGACGTCCGGGGCCGGGTCGAGTTCGACGACGTGTCGTTCCGGTACGCAGCGGACCGTCCGCTGATTGAGCATGTCTCGCTCACCGTGCAGCCCGGTGAGACCGTCGCCATCGTCGGGCCGACCGGCGCGGGCAAGACGACGCTGGTCAACCTGCTGATGCGGTTCTACGAGATCGACTCGGGCGCGATTTTGCTCGACGGCGTCAACATCGCCCAGATGAGCCGCGAGGACCTGCGCGGCCTGACCGGCATGGTGCTCCAGGACGCCTGGCTATTCGGCGGCACCATCGAGGAGAACATCGCCTATGGCTCGCTCGGCGCCACTCACGAGCAGGTCGTCGAGGCGGCCAAGGCGACCTACGTCGACCGGTTCGTGCGGACGCTGCCGGACGGCTACGACACCGTGCTCGACGACGAGGGCACGAACGTCAGCGCGGGCGAGCGGCAGCTGATCACGATCGCCCGGGCCTTCCTCGCCCGCCCGGCCGTGCTCATCCTGGACGAGGCGACCAGCTCGGTCGACACCAGGACCGAGGTGCTCATCCAGCACGCGATGGCGTCCCTGCGGCAGGGCCGGACCAGCTTCGTGATCGCCCACCGGCTGTCCACCATCCGCGACGCCGACATGATCCTGGTGATGGAGAACGGGCACATCGTCGAGCAGGGCACCCACGCTGGTCTGGTGGCGGCCGGCGGCGCCTACGCGCGGCTCTACCAGGCCCAGTTCGCCCAGGCGATGGAGGAGGTCGCCTGATTACTCGAGTGGAGCGGGGCCGGTGGAGTCGCGGACGATTAGTTCCGTGGCCAGCTCGACGTGCAGCGCGTCGAGCCGCTGGCGCTCCATCAGCCGGATAAGCAGACTGACGGCGAGTCGGCCCATTTCCTGCAGTGGCTGCCGCATGGTTGTGAGCAGGGGACGAGTGGCCTGAGCGAGGTCGATGTCGTCAAAGCCGGCAATGGAGAGATCTTCGGGCACGCGCAGTCCATGCTGGGCAGCCGCAGCCAGGGCACCGACGGCGACCTTGTCGTTGAACCCGACGAGCGCGGTCGGCCGCTGCGGCCGGGCAAGCAGCTCGCTAGCGGCGTAGTAGCCGAACTCCGCGGTCGCCTGGCCGCTCCGGACCAGCTCGGGGTCCGGCAGCACACCGACATCGGCCAGAGCCGACGTGTGTCCGGCGAGACGCGCATCGCTCGCGAGCCAGTTGTGAGGTCCCGCGATCACGCCGACGCGCCGATGCCCTAGGTCGACCAGATGCCTCGTGATGGTGCGGGCACCGGCGAAGTGCGCCGCCGACACGGCCGCAATGTCGCGCGGCATCGGGGCGCGCGGATCCACCACCACAAACGGGAACCCGCGTGCTCGCAGGTCAACGAGCTGCTCGCTCGGCTCAGGCGGCAGCACGATGATGGCGCCGCCAATGCCGGGCCGGGAAGCGAGTGCAGGCAGGACGGTCGCCTGCTGCGCGGCTTCTCCGGCGTTGAGCAGCAAGGGCCTGCCGTGCAGCTCCAACGTCTCGGCGATGGACGAAACGATGAGGCCGAAGTAGTCGGTCAGCAGATAGGGGCAGCGCAGGTAGACGGCGCCCTGCGCCACGCGACCTGGGACCTTCTGCGGGCCGGGCGTCTGGGCGCTAAGCCGCTCGACCGCCCGCTGGACTAGTTCTCGCGTCTGCGGGGCTACATGAGCCTGGTTATTGAGGACTCGCGACACGGTGGCAATGGATACACCCGTCTCGGCGGCGAGGCCACGAACGGTAACGCGCCGACTGGGCGGCCTGCTCATTTTGTTACACGTTTTTGTTCCATTCCCGTCAGCATAGTCCACCGCCGAATGGTTGCCATCTCTGGTTTTAGAGTATTGACAGCCCTATTTCACGATGCTTACATCATCGTAGCGGAAATGTTTCAGATCGTTACATAGTGTTTCATAGCACGTCACCCTCGGCGGGTTCTGAAGGAGGACCATGACTCGGATCAGAAAAATGACGGCATCGCTGGGCGCGGCGGCACTCCTCACCGCGGGACTCGCCGGGACGAGTGCCGGGGTAGCGCGGGCCGCGTCCGGGCCGGCGGTTTCCGTCTGGGAGACCACGGCCAGCCAGAGCCAGCTGCTGGCTCCGCAGACTGGAGCGTCGTTCGCGTCCGGGTCCAGCTCGCAGGGCCAGGTCATCACCGTCAGCCCGTCGACCACCTACCAGACCATGACCGGCTTCGGCGCCTCGTTCACCGACTCCTCGGCCTGGCTGGTCTACAACTCGCCGCTGCGCAGCCAGATCATGAACAAGCTGTTCGATCCGAACCAGGGGATCGGCCTGGACTTCCTGCGGCAGCCCATCGGGGCGTCAGACTTCTCGCAGTCGCTGTTCAGCTACGACGACATGCCCGCCGGGCAGACCGATCCCGCGCTGGCCGACTTCTCCATTGCGCACGACCAGGCTTACATCCTCCCGGTGCTCCAGCAGGCGCTGAGCATCAACCCGGCTATCACCATCATGGCCACGCCGTGGAGCCCGCCAGGCTGGATGAAGACCAGCGGCTCGATGATCGGCGGCACCCTCAACAGCGCCGACTACCAGGTCCTCGCCAACTACCTGGTCAAGTTCATCCAGGCCTACGACGCGGCCGGGGTGCCCATCTCGCTGATCTCTCCGCAGAACGAGCCGGAGTACTCGCCGTCGAACTATCCGGGATCGACGTTCACCTCGACTCAAGAGGCGAACTTCATCGCGGACAACCTGGGACCGGCGATCAAGGCGGCCGGGCTGAAAACCGGGATCCTGGACTACGACCACAACTGGAACGACCCGAGCTTCCCGGAGACCGTACTCGGCGACTCGTCGGCCGCGCAGTACGTGACCGGCACCGCCTGGCACTGCTATGCCGGAGACCCCAGCGCCCAGTCCACGGTTGCGGCGCAGTACCCCTCGTACGGGACCTATGAGACCGAATGCTCCGGCAGCCAGTCCTCCAACCCGTCAAACACCTTTGCCGACACGCTCGACTGGGAGCTGGAGAACCTCGTCATCGACGGGATCCGCAACTACAGCAAGTCCGTCGTCACCTGGAACATGGCGCTGAACCCCAGCGGCGGGCCGAGCATGAACTGCACCACCTGCACCGCACTGGTCACCGTCGACAACTCCGCCGACACGGCGACGTACAACGCCGAGTACTACAGCCTCGGGCAGGTCAGCAAGTTCGTGAAACCCGGCGCGGTGCGCATCGGCTCCAACACCCTCGGCTCCGGCAACGTCGAGGACGTCGCCTTCCAGAACCCCAATGGCTCCGATGCGCTGGTCGTGCTGAACTCGAGCACGTCGAGCGCGAACACCTTCGGGGTGGACGAGAACGGCCAGTACTTCAACTACACCCTGCCCGCCGGAGCGGTGGCCACGTTCACCTGGACCCCCGGTTCCACCGGCACCGGCGGCTCGCTCAGCGCCCCGTCGAACCTGACCGCATCGAACACCACCACCACCGGGACCACCCTGAACTGGGGCGCCTCCACCGGCGGATCCGGCCCGGTGACCTACGCGATTGACCGAAACGGCGCTCAGGTAGCCACCACTACCGAGACCAGCTACACCGACACCGGCCTGAGCCCCTCGACCACCTACACCTACAACGTCACCGCCACCGACACGGCCGGTGACACCTCCACGGCCTCCAACACCGCGACCGTCACGACGTCGGCGTCCTCCGGAGGCGGTATCAGCTCGAGCGCGTGGTACGAGGTCGTCAACACCAATAGCGGCGACTGTGTGGATGACACCAACGGCAGCACCTCCAACGGCACCGCCGTCCAGCAGTGGACCTGCTACCCCGGCAGCACTAACCAGGAGTGGCAGTTCCAGCCCACCAGCGGCGGCTACTACCAGGTCGTCACCCGCAACGCCCCCAGCGAGGCATGGGACGTCACCGGCGGAACGTCCGCCACCAGCAACGGCACCCCGATCCAGCTGTGGAGCGCTACCGGCGGCACCAACCAGCAGTGGCTGCCCACGCCGCAATCAAACGGCACCTACACCTTCACCGCCCGCAACAGCGGCAATGAATGTCTGGACGTCACCAACCGCTCGACATCCAACGGCACGCAACTCCAGCAATGGGCCTGCACCGCCGGTGACACCGCCCAGACATTCCAGCTCATCCCCGAGTCGTGAGCCAGTCGAATCGGAGGGTCAATCCCATGCGGAAAACAGCCGGATCGCTGCGCTCACCGATACCGGGAAAGCGGTGGATGGCCCTGTCGACACGCCTACTCGCGACCGGTGCCATCGTCGCCTCGGCCGCCGTGGGAGGTCTGAGTGCAACCGCCGCCGCTGCCCCCGCGCCGGCGACGACCTCGGCCCACATCTGGATCACCACCGCCGACGGGGCCGACAAGCTGAGCGATCTCGGCACAGTGGACTTCTCCACGGCGCCGAGCACCGCCCCGACGGTGGTGGTCGATCCCACCCTGACCTACCAGACGATGCAGGGATTCGGCGGAGCCATCACCGATTCCTCGGCGTCAGTCCTGTACACGCTGCCCGCCGCCCAGCGCGCTCAGGTGATGGCGTCCCTCTTCAGCCCCACGACCGGCGACGGCCTGGACTACCTGCGCCAGCCGATCGGCGGCTCGGACATGGTCGCCACCGCGCCGTACACCTACGACGACCTGGCCGCCGGGCAGACCGACTACGGCATGCGGCACTTCAGCATCGCCCACGATCAGGCGCAGGTCCTGCCGCTGCTGCGCGAGGCGAAGGCGCTCAATCCGCGGCTGCAGATCATCGCCTCGCCCTGGAGCCCGCCCGCGTGGATGAAAACCTCCGGCAGCCTGATCGGAGGACGGCTCATCGCCACCCCCCAGATCTACCAGGCCTACGCCCGGTACCTGCTGACGTTCATCGAGGCGTACCGGGCCAACGGAGTCGACGTCAACGCGATCACCGTGCAGAACGAGCCGCAGAATCGCACCAGCGACAACTACCCGGGTACGGACATGCCGTCGGCGCAGGAAGCCGCGGTCATCGAGGACCTCGGCCCGATGATCAAGGCCGCGCACCTGCGAACCGAAATCTTCGCCTATGACCACAACTGGGCGGAGCACCCAAACGACATCGCCTCCACCCCGCCAGACGAGGTCGGCGATATCAATGCGTACCCGCAGAATGTCCTGGCCACCCCGGCCGCCAGATGGATCTCCGGTATCGCGTTCCACTGCTACTACGGCGACCCCAGCGCGATGACGACGTTCCACAACGAATACCCGAAGCTGCAAATCTTCATGGACGAGTGCTCCGGCAGCCAGTCCGCCGATCCCGCTGAGACCTTCTCCGACACGCTCAAATGGCACGCCAGGAATCTGGAGATCGGCTCCACCCGCAACTGGTCGAGCACCGTGATCAACTGGAACCTGGCCCTCGATCCCACCGGCGGCCCGCATGTCGGGGGATGCAGCACCTGCACCGGCATCGTCACCATCGGCCCGGGCGACACAGTCACCCCCAATGCCGAGTACTACGCGCTCGGACAGCTATCCCGGTTCGTCCAGCCCGGCGCCCTGCGCATCGCCAGCACCTCGTTCGGCACCACCGGATGGAACGGGGAGGTGATGGACGTCGCGTTCCAAAATCCGGATGGCTCGACGGTGCTGGTGGCGCATAACGAGAATGACAACGCCCAGGCATTTGCCGTCCAGGAAGGCCAGCAGCGATTTGCCTATACCCTGCCCGGCGACTCGCTGGCCACCTTCGTCTGGAAGGGCAATCTCGCCGGGCGGGATCCGCTGCGGCAGGTCGCCCCCTCAGGCTGGACCGCTACCGCCAACCCCAGCGGCCCAACAAACTCTTGCTGCACTGGTGACGTCGCGGCCAACGCCGTGGACGGGGACGCAAGCACCCGGTACTCCACCGGCGAGGGCCAGGCTCCCGGCCAGTACCTGCAGGTCGATTTCGGCAGAACGATCCGCGCACGCCAAATCGTCATCGACACCGGCGTGAACACCGGCGACTACCCGCGCGGCTATATCGCGCAAACCAGCGCCGACGGGACGGACTGGAATACCGTCTTGTCCGACGGACAAGGAACCGGTCAGCTCACCACCGTCGACTTGCCGGGCAACGCTATCCAATACGTTCGCATCACCCTGACCGCCACGGACCCCGACGACTGGTGGAGCGTCGCTGACGTCCGCGCCTACGTTGCCGGCCGCTTCCTGGACGCCCGGTGGCCATAGGGCGTCGATCAAGTTTCTTTCCGCTACTGGCTGAGTCCGCGGTGATAACTTCCTGACCGTGTACGCACGGGCCGAGACCGGCTATGACACCCCGGAGAAGATGCCGGGCCGGGTGCGCCCCGGCAAGCTGGCGCGCCGCCTCATCCTCGCCCTCATCATCGGGGTCCTGGCCGGCGCGGCGATCATCCTTCAGGTCAAGGGCTGGACGACGCTCGGCGGCGAGGCGGGCGGCGCGTGCGGCACCAGCGACCAGGGCGTGTCCTACGGCGCGTGCCCGCGCGGGATCGCCCCGACGCTCATCACCTCGTTCGTGATCGGCATCCCGATGATCCCGGCGGCCATCGCGCTGCTGTTCAGAAGGGGCTGGGCCAGGCGCGCCGTGGTCGCCATCGGGATCGCGGGCGGTCTGCTGGCCGGGCAGACGCTGTTCGGCGTCTGGCACGGCACCGACCTGACCATCGCCTGGGTCGCCCCCGATGACAGCTCGTCGCAGCTCACCACCGTCGGGGCGTGGGCCAGCGGCGACTCGCTGATCCGGGTCCGGGTCGACGAGGCGGTCAGCTACGGCGCCGCCACCGGGGCCAGGCAGTGGACGCTGCCGATGCCCGGGGTGGACGTGGCCTGCAGCGCGAGCGGGACCAACTCCAGCGGCGCCCTCGCGCTCATCGCCTACGGCGCCGACTCGACGACCTGCGACCACGTGATGGCGGTCGATCTCGCCACCGGCCGCCAGGTCTGGGCGGACTCGGTGCAGAGCCCCTACAGCGGCAACGCCGCGGCCGGCGCGCTCGCGGTCGCCGACGGCACCGCGATCGTGCTGACCGACGACGGCATCGCCGGGGTGACCGCCGCGTCCGGCGCTCAGCGCTGGACCCTCGCCTCCCCCGGCGGCTGCACCTTCCAGCAGCTCGCCGCCTCCGGCGGCAGCGTCGTCGCGCTGGCCGCCTGCGACGGCAGCTACGACGTCGTCCGCGTCGACCCCGCGAGCGGTAAGGCAGCCTGGCGGTACCACGTGACCGAGCCGTCGGACAGCTACCAGTTCCAGATCCTGTCGGCCAGCCCGGTGGTGATCAACGACGACCTGACCGGCCCGCGGGGCACGTCCACGGTCCGGGTGTTCGGCCCTGACGGACACGAGACCTCAGCCTTCAGCGTCTCCGGCATCCCCCTCGGCGGAGGCACGGTCGCGCTCGACACCGGGTCAACCGGCGGCCTCGGCATCCCGGTGGCGGTGACCGACGGCATGCTGGTCGGCGCGACCAACCCCAGCGGCTCCGGCGACGACGCCATCGTCGGCTACCGGCTGGCCGACGGCAGGCGGCAGTTTCTGGTGGACACACCGGACGAGGTCAACGACGCGGCCCTGCTTGGCCGCGAGCTCGTCTTCGTCGACGAGTCCGACCCGGCCTACTCGCTGGAAGAGGTCGACGTCGCGACCGGGACGCTGCGCTCCCTCGGCTACTTCACCCAGGGAGTGCTGCAGTCCGGCCAGTCCGGCCTGTACGCGTTCGGCGCGGTCGACATCGTCGTCAACACGACCGGCGACAGCTCCGGTCAGCCCCCGGTCGCCGCCATCAAGGCCCCGGCAGCGCAGGGGTAGGAGAACGACAGCCATGGCAGCCGGATTGCCCCACCGCCGCCTCGGCGGATCCGAGATCGAGGTCTCCCGGATCGCGCTTGGATCGTGGCGCACGTTCGAGCGGATGCCCCGGGCCGACGCCGAGCGGCTGTTGGCCCACGCGCTCGAGCGGGGGATCGATTTCCTCGACGACGCCCGCTACGACGACGAGACGGGGAACGCCCCGATCCCCACCGGCTACTCGGAGGTGCTCTTCGGCGAGCTGCTACGCGCGGTCGGAGCCGACCCGGCCGGGCTGACGATCTCCAACAAGCTCTGGTGGGAGTTCTGGCCCGGCCAGAACGCCATCTGCGAGCTGGAGGCATCGCTGGAGCGGATGGGGCTCGATCGCCTCGGCCTGCTGTACTCCTCCACCCTCCCGGCCGAGGTTCCGGTGCCGATCGCGGTCGAACAGATCGCGGGCGTGCTGGCGACCGGTCGGGCAGGCGCGTGGGCCGTGGTCAACTGGAGCGCGGCCGACCTGGCGGCGGCGACCGCGGAGGCGGCGCGGGCGGCGATACCGCCGCCGTGCGCGGCCCAGCTCCCCTACAGCCTGGCCCGGACCGACTGGGTCGAAGACCCGGCGATGGACGACGCCCTCGGCGCGGCCGGGGCGTCGCTGATTCCGTCGGCGACGCTGGCCGGCGGCGCGCTCAGCGGAAAGTACGTCGACGGCGCCTCCGGCCGGCTCAGCGACGAGCTGGGCGACCCGCGCCGGGCCGCCGCGCTGCAACTGGGCGCCGCGCTCCGTCGGCCGGCCGCCGCGCTTGGCACCACCCCGGCGACCCTCGCGATCGCGTTCACCCTGCTGCATCCGCGGACCGCCGCCACCTTGATCGGCGCCACCGCCCCGGTTCAGATCGACGCCGCCCTCGACGCCGTCGACCTGGCCGAGCGCCTCGCCGCTGACGACGTGGCGGAGCTGAGAAACCTGGCCAATGCCAGCCGGTGACCGCGGGCAGTTACCCTGCCGCCTCAGCCTGCGAACGGCGCCACCAGGGAGAGCCCGTCCGGCAGCCGGAGATCATCGTCGAGTACCGCGCGCCAGTCTCTCACCGGACCGGTGTCATCGAGGGAAGGGAGTCACCTCGGTCCGTTCGGAGGAAAAGATCTGGAATTTCGAACGGACCGAGGTGACTGTCTTCAGCTCGGGCGCGCGGCGGCACCGGACAGGACGGTCCGCCGGAAGAACTTCCTCGCTCGCAGCGGCGATACCGAGGCGACGTCGCGCATCGGGGACCACATGATCTCGCGGACGCAGGTCGCCACCAGTTCCGGCGCCGCCACCGGCCGGAACTCCCCGGCCGCGACGCCGGTGTCGATCAGCTGCGCGAGCAGGGCCAGCCGGGCCCGGGCGCCCTGCTCGTAGTGGTCGCCGAGGCCGAGGGCGACCAGGTGGCCGAAGCCCTGGAGGATCTCGATCTCCGGCCCGAACTGGCGGCTGGCCTGCTCGAGCAGCCACAAGATCGCGTCCAGGGTCTCGGTGACGGTCGCGCCCGCGCCGATAACGTCCTTGTACGCCGCCAGCAGGCGGTCGGAGAAGTCCCCGAGGATCTCGGTGATCATCGAGTCCTTGGACTCGAAGTAGCGGTAGAGGTTGCTGGCGGTGAGGCCGGCCACGTCGGCGATGTCGCGCATCGTCGTCGACTCGAAGCCGCGCAGCGCGAACTGGTCGCGGGCGGCGGCGAGAACCGCGCCGCGGCGGCCGGCCAGCCGCTCGGCCGCGTCCGCCTCCCACCGGGCCTTCGCCTCGTTGACCACGGTGATCGCGGCCGAGTCGGCGTCGTCGACGGGCCGGGCGGTGGCCAGGCCGTCGAAGATGATCGTGGTGACGCAGTCGGTTACCGGCGAGGTCCCTCCCGACGGCGTTCCTTCCGGCTGCTGCCGTTCGAGCTGGCCGGCCAGCTGCCCGGCCTGGATCGTCACCCGATAGAGCACCGCGCGCAGCAGCCTCGGGTCGACGTCCGAGCTGATGGCGCCATCATCTACGGCGGCGTCGATCAGCGCCTGCCAGCGCCGGCCGAGGCTCGCGGGGGCGGCGTGCACGATGCCCTTCAAGGTCGGGCTGGAGGCGGACGGCGCGTCGAACATGCGGATCTGCAGGGCAGCCTGGTGCCGGAACGACAGCTCGGCGATCTCCGTGGTGAAGCGGCGCAGCGCCGTCAGCGGGTCGGCGTCGTCGTGGTTTTCCTCTTCGGCTTCGCTGCTGCGGACGGCGGCGTCGAGGTCGGCGTAGTAGTTCTCGACCAGCTCGACCGCGATCGCTTCCTTGGACTCGAAGTGGTGGTACAGGCTGCCGGCCAGGATTCCCGAGGCGGTCGCGACGTCGCGCATCGAGGTCCTGGTGTAGCCCTTGGCCGCGAACAGTTTCGCCGCCGTGCCGAGGATCTGGTCGCGCCGGCGCGGCCGAGTGCCCAGTGACGACTCTGAGGCAGGGGACGACGACGCGGTCATCTGCCTATTATCAGCCGGCTGTCGTGCGGTGTGGCGACGATGCCGTTCATCACGAAGCCGGTCAGCTCCGCTGCCAGCGCCGTCCGGGCCTTGCTGGTCGCGGCCCGAAACCAGACTCAGCCGCAAATGTGTTGCCACTGGCAGGAGCCGGTAGCCGAAGCCGTCGGTAGTCGCGACAGGTGAATCGGCACCCAACAATGCCACACGTGACACAGGCGCGTGCGCTTACGGCTGGTGATCGCATGCCTTCGCGGCAGGGGACGGTGAAGCCAGGAGACCGGGGTTGTCCGGTCTCCTGGCTTCAGTGGGCTCGCGCGCCTTGTGGTCGGCTGCGGCGGTGGCTCACCCGGGCAGCTGCGGTCCGCGGTTGTAGAGCCGCTTGGCCCAGACGTAGCTGACCAGCGCGATCCCGACCGCCCAGGCGGCGGAGACGATCGCGTGGCTGGCGACCGGGCCGCCGACCAGCAGGCCGCGCACGGTCTCGGTGGCCGGGGTGAACGGCTCGTACTCGGCGAACCAGCGCAGCCCGATCGGCATCGAGGCGGTGGGCACGAAGCCGCTGCTCAGAAACGGCAGCAGGGTCAGGAACATCGGCAGGTTGCTGGCGGACTCCACCGTCTTGGCGACCAGCCCGAGCGCCACCGA
>DATCGA010000690.1:0-19107 GCA_036509215.1 Trebonia sp. | reverse complement strand
GACCTGCTCGCGGCCGGGCGGTTGCGCGAGGCGCGGGCCGCCGCGATGTCGCTGCCGGCCGACGCGGGCGCGCACGCCGAGGCGCTTCAGCAGATCGAGGCCGCCCAGCGGCAGCTCGACCAGCTGATGGCGACTGCGAAGGCGGCGCTCGTCGCTCGGGACGAGGCGCGCGCCGCCGCCCTGCTCAAGGACGCGGCCCTGATCAGCGCGGAGGACGCCGCGGCCGAGCTCGCCGCGGTTCCGCTGCCGCCGCCCGCCGACGTGCGCGCGGCGGTCGAGGGCAACGAGGTCCGGCTCTTCTGGCGGCCGGCCAGCGGGCACGACCCGGACACGGTCTACGCGGTCCGGCGGACTCCGGCCGCGCGCCCGATCGGCGCGCCGTCCGAAGGCGAGCCGGTCTTCCGCGACCGGGGCGACCAGTGCGCGGATCCGCATGCCCCGGTGGCGCGGTCCTTGCAGTACGCGGTTTTCGCCCTCGGCGGCGAGCGGCCCAGCTCGCGGCCCGCCACCGCGACGATCACGGCCCTGCCGGTCGTTGCCAACCTGACGGCCGAGGTCGGCACCGCGACGGTGGCGCTGCACTGGACCGCGCATCCGGACGCCGAAGTCAGGGTGACCAGGGCGACACCAGGCGGCGGGCCGGCGCCGGTGCGAGTGTCCAGCAGCGGCTGCCAGGTTTCCGGCCTGACCGAGGGGCAACCGCAGCTCTTCGAGGTGACGGCCGTCTACCGCGGGCCGGACGGCGGCGAGCTGTGCTCGGCCCCCGAGCGGATCACGGCCGTCCCCCGGGCCCAGGCCCGGCCGGTCTCCACCCTGCGGGCCCGCCCGGTCGGCGCCGACGGCGCCATCCGGGTGCGGGTCACCTGGGTTCCGGTCGACCACGCGGACGTGAAAATCGTGCGCGCCCAACGGGAACTCACGCTTCCGTTCGGGAAAATCGTCTCCGTCGACGAGATGAACGCCGTCGGCTCCGAGCTGACCGGCACCGTCGTGCCGGTGGGGAGGGAATCCGGATTCGAGGCGGAGCTGCCGCCCGGGGTGCACCGGCTGGTTCCGTTCTCGGTCGGCGGGGCCGGGATCGTCGTCGGCAAGCCCGCCACGGTCGCGGTGACCGACCCGGTGCGGCACCTCACGGTGACGTCCTTTGCCGACTACGCCACGGTGTCGTGGGAGTGGCCCGCGAACGCCCAGATCGCCGAGGTGAGCTGGCGGGTCGACGGTGACGAGGACGTCCGCCACGTCGACCAGGGGCAGTACCGCTCGACCGGCGGCTTCCGGCTCCCGCTGGGCAAGGGGCCGTGCCATGTCGAGGTCCGCGCGGTCATCGCCGTCGCGGGCCAGAAGTTCACCTCGCCGCCGGTGACGGCGGAGGTCACCAGCACCGCGGAGGCGCCGGTGCGGTACGCGGTGTCGAACATCGGGCCGTCGATCGGCCCGCTCGGCGGGCGGAAGAAGAAGGTCGTGTTCACCGCCGAGCAGTCCTGTTCCGGGGTCCGGGTGGTGATGGTCGCCCGCCCAGGGCCGGTGATGCCGATCAGCGCGTCCGACGGCGTGCCGATCCTCGACGTCCAGCTGCCGCCCCGGTCAGGCACCCCCGAAGAGTTCAAGGCGACCGTCCCCAGTTCGATCAGGAAGCCGTTCTGGGTTCGGTGCTTCGTCGTCGCCGGCCCGGCCCGTCTCATTGACCCCCCTATTAGCAGTCTTAAGGAGACCTAGTGGCCCAGACAGCGGTCTGCCCGTTCTGCTTCCACCGGATCGACGTCTCGCGCCTGTGGTACCAGTGCCTCGGCCGGGGTTCGGCGGAGTGCAAGAAAGAGGTGGACAAGACGCGGGAGCAGCTGACCAAGTCCACCTTGGAGACGTACTGCTCGTTCGCGCCGCCCGAGGGGGTGAACGGCCCCGCCAAGTGCCCGACCTGCGGCGGCCGGACAAACCTGCGCGCCTGCCCGGAGTGCCACACTGCGCTGCCTTCGGACTTCGCTGAATCCAAGAGCCCGATGATCGGGCTGGTCGGGGCCAAGAACAGCGGCAAGACGGTGCTGATGACGGTCCTGGTCAAACGGCTGCGCGATACCGTCGGGAAGCGCTTTCAGGCTGACATCAGGCTCGCTACCGACAACCCCGACGGGCACCAAGGCGTGAGCGACTATCAGGCCAACCGAGAGACTCCGCTGTTCAAGGGGGGCACCCTGCCGCCTCCCACCAGTGCGCTCGGCAGCAGCGCGCGACAGCACTCGTCGCCGGTCCTGCTGCGCTGGCGTCAGGAGACCCCGGGGATCATGGGGCGCACCTCGATCAAGTCCACGATGCTCTCGTTCGTCGATGCGGCCGGAGAGGACCTGAACGCCGTGGCGACGGCGTTCACCCTGCAGTACCTGTCGGTCTGCGAGGGCCTGATCGTGGTCCTCGACCCATTCGCGCTGCCCGGTGCGCGGGCGATGCTCAACCTGCCGGACGCGGCGATCCAGGTCGAGGAGGATGTACCGCTCGACGTGGTCGCCAACATCACCGAAATGCTGCGGGTCGAGCACAACCTGAAAAAGAAGCAGAAGATCTCGATACCGATCGCCGTCGTGTTCACCAAGATCGACGCGTTCTTCCCGGCCCTCGACCGGGGCAACCCGCTGATGACCACCGCCCCGGCCGTGGCAGCCTACGACAACGCCGACGGCCAGGCCGTGCACGAGAACATGATCGCCCTGATGCACCAGTGGAACGCGCAGGACATCGACACGCACGTACGGCTTAACTACTCCGATTACCGCTACTTCGGAGTCTCCGCGCTCGGCGCCGAACCGAACTACGAGGATTTCACGGTCGCCGCCGGCGGGGTGCGGCCGCACCGGGTCGAGGACCCCGTCCTGTGGCTGCTGTCCAAGACCCGCACGGTGCGGACGGCATGACCACCGAGGCCTTCGACCGGCTGCTGTACACCGACTGCCTGCCCGGGGCCGGACGTGGCGCCGGCAGCGGTTTCCAGGTGCAGGCCCAATCGTCGGGCGTGGACTCCGGGCAGTCGAAGCTGGCGGTCGGCTCGCTGCTGTACGAGGTGCAGGTCCCGTGGCTGAACCAGCGGCTCCCGATCGGTGAGTTCCCCCTGGGGATCGCGCACGCCCACGGCGAAGGCTACGGGACGGGACAGGGCCGCTACGTCGGGAAGGAGGCGGCCGGCGGGCGCGACGGCAACCATCTCACCGACTGCCTGCTGACCAGGGACGGCGACCAGTACGGTGCGGTCCGGCCGGCCCAGCTGTGGCAGTCACCGCTCTGGCGGGACTCGGCGTGGCCGGAGAAGGAATGCCCCCCGTTCGACGCGGCGGACCTGGAGACGGGCCCGCTGACGGTGGACGCGGTGGCCGACTGGGCACGCGCCCGGCCGGAGCGCGCGGCCGTGCTCGCCCGGCTGCTCACGGTGCTCGAGGATCCGGCGGGCAAGCGCGTGGTGATCGTCTCCGACGGTCCCGACGAGGCCGTGACCTGGGTTGCCGCCGCGACGCTGCTGCTGCCGGCCCGGCTCGCGCTCGATGTGTCGTTCAAGGTGTTCAGCTCGATCCCGCTGCGCACCGACCACCGGGTAGCCGCCGCCCCGGCCGCCCTGTTCCCGCAGATCGTGCCGGGACGGGACGGGGGCGCCTTCGTCCTTGACGCCAGAACGTGCGTGGCCGACGAGGGAGCGGTCAGCGAGCGGGCGGCGTTCCTGACCGGGAAGTTCACCGCCGACGGCGACCCCTACGACGTGGTGGACGCGGTCGAGCTGGCCGACACCCTTGGCGATCGGCGGCAGCACCTGCGCGGTCACGACGCCCTGCTCACCGCCTGGGCGGTCACCAGGCCGGACGACCCCCTACCGGAGCCCGCCGCGTTGTCCCGGTGGCTGTCGGGCGCCTCGCCTGAGCTGCTCCGCGAGCACGGCCCGGCGGCGGCGGCGCTGGTCCTCGGCGCCGAGCCGGATCCGTCGGTCCTGCGCTGGATCGACGGCGCCGTGGCGGCCAAGCGGCTGGGCATCGATCAGGCGGCGGTGCGCTTGCAACTGCTCACGGCCGAGTTGGGCGAGATTCGCGGCGGCCAGGGAAAGGTGCCGATCGCCGAGGTGCTGCCGCTGGCGCCACTGGACGCCGACGCCTACCGGGACGCGGAGAGCGACCTGTCCTCCGCTATCCTGCTCGCCTCCGACCAGCAGACGGACCTGCTGTTCGGCCTGGGCCGCCGGCACGGTATCGCGCCTGACCTAGCCGGGCTGCGGGACCGGCTCGACCTGTTCGTGACGGCCTGGCTGAACCGCCCGGGCGCGTACCATCCCGAGCAGTGGGCGGTGCGGGCGGAGATCCTCGACCGCGCGCACGACCTGCTCGGCGACCGGGCCAGGGCCGACGGCCCGCTGTCGGTCAGGGAAACCGTCCGGCGGGTGAACCACTACCTCGGCGACCGCGACGACCTGACCGACCCGCTCGACTGCCATATCCAGGCGTCGCTGATCGCCGAGGGCACCCGGGAGCGGCACCTGGAGCGCCTGCGTCGGCTCCTCGCCAGCCTCACGGATCAGTCGAAATCAGCGGCGCCGACTGCCGCCACGGCCGCTGCGGCTTTCCAGCGGGCACTGGTCGAATGGAACGCCGTCGACGTCGAGGTGGCCGTCGCGCTGCTGACCGAACTGCCCGACTCGGTCACGATCGAGCCGACGATCGCTTCGCGCGCGGCCGAGCAGCTGGCGACCATGTCCGAGCGACCCTCACCGGCGCTGCTTGACCTGCTGGCCCGGCTGGACAAGCAGGGCAAGGCGCCGCCGTCGCGCAGCCTGGCCGACCTGCTTGAGGCTGACAAATGCGTGCAGAGCTTTGCCCGCCGGGCCCGCGACGACAGAGCCCGTAAGGACGTCGGGTACCTGGACGGCACCCTCGAAGCGCTCTGTCGGGCCTCCTCCGATGTTGTCCAGGCGCGGCTTGACCAGGTGCTCGACGCCTGCCTTGAGTCCGCTCATCCGCAAATGGGCGTGTTTGTGCTAGCCGCCTTGAAATCACCGCTTCCCCGGCTGCTAGTGGAGCGGTGGGGCCGCACGCTCGGCAGCAGGGATCTGGTCGGCGACGGACTGTGGTGCGTGCGCTGCCTGGACTACGGGCAGCTGCCGGACCGGCGGCGTGATCAGCTGGCCGCCGCCGTCCGCGGCTTCGCGCGGACGCTGCCCAAGCAGCAGTTCGACGCGTGGTACGACGAGGTCGCTCGCCAGGCCGGGCCGACCAGGCGGGACCTGTGGGAGGGCGTGTTCGCGCAGGAAGCGGGCCGTTCCCGGATCAACCTTTGGCGGAACAAGGACGGCGGGCGGTCGTGAGCGGAGCGCAGGACTACTACTACACGTACCCGGTGGCCGGGGCGCTCGGCTGCGCGATCGCGGTCGGCATCGCGGTTTTCACCGTCGCGCTGGCGCGGGCGCTCGTCAACGATCCCATCCTCGTGGCCCCGGCGGCCGATCAGGCCGAGCGGACGGCGGCGCACCCGGTCGGCCCGGGTGAGTTCGGGCCGGACATCGCCTGGCCGCTCTACCCGTTCCGGCAGTCACGGGCGGACGTGGACCGGGCGCGGCGGAACGTCGCCGCGAACAACGCCGCGATCTGGCAGCCCGCGCGGTGGTTCAACCGCAATGCCAAGGGCTTGTGGGTGATCTTCCCCATCCCGGTCGTCATGATCTCCTTCCTGGCGCTGGCCTCCCTCACCAGCTGGTGCTGTTACCTGGTGTACGCCGTGGTCACCACCGTGTCTGCGGGCTCCAGCCGGGTAGTGCTGGTTCCCGCCGCGGCGCTGCTGCGCTCGGCCGAGCGCGTCCGGCGATCGCGGTTGCGCACCGACGCCGCCTGCATGCGCTGCTTCCACGTGACGCCGTGGCCGGCCTATCAGTGCCCCGCGTGCCTACGCCCGCACCACGACGTTCAGCCCGGGCGGTTGGGCGTATTGTTCCGGCGCTGCCAATGCGGCGCGCACCTGCCCATGCGGGCGTCGCGGGCGGCGTGGCGGGTGACCCCGGTCTGCCAGCGGTGCGGGGCGCCGCTGGCGGTCGGCGTCGGCGCGGTCAGGGATGTCCGCGTCCCGGTGTTCGGCGACATCTCCGCCGGGAAGACCCGGTTCCTGTACGCCTCGCTCAACAGCCTGGTGGCCACCGCCGCCGGAACCGGGCTCGAGGTGACGTTCCCCGATAAGGACTCGCAGGAGCAGGCGGACTTCGGCCTCGGCGTCATCAGGTCCGGGCGGGAGACGGCCAAGACCTCCACCAACGGCGAGGTCTCGCTGACGCTCCGGCTGGGCGCCGGGCGGCCATCGGAGCTGGTGCACCTGTTCGACGCGGCCGGGGAGCACTTCCGCAGCGCCCGGCGCCCGGACGCGCTCAGGTTCCTCGACGACGGCCAGGGGCTGGTCTACATCCTTGACCCGTTCTCCATCGAAGCCGTCACCAAGCGCCTCGGCGGCACCTCCGCGCCCGAGGTGCTGCGCGCGCACGCGGCCGCCGGCGACCCGCAGCTGACCTACGACGAGGTCGCGTCTCGGCTGCGGGACGGCGGAGTGCCCGCGAGCCGAGGCCGGCTCGCGGTTGTGGTCTCCAAAGACGACCTGCTGCGCCGGGCCGGGCTTGAGCTGCCCGCCGACTCTGGCGCGCTCGCGCAGTGGCTCTGGGATAACGGCCTGCACAACCTGGTCATGTCCGCTCGCCGCGACTTCGCCGAGGTCAGGTTCTTCACCGTGGCCTCGCAGGCGGTACCGCCCGGCGGCCAGAACGACCCCGGCCGGCCGCTGCGCTGGCTGCTGACGGCGCACGGCATTAAGCTGCCCCCGGACCCTGACCTGTCCGCGGGCGCCCCCGGGGCCGGGGATCCGGACGGACGGCCGGCCCCGGGTCCCGGCGGGCGGCCGGCCCGGACGGTCCCGGGCAGGCACGCGGCGGCGCGCTCATGAGAACGCCGCCGCACGTTGTCATCTACCGGTCGATTACCGCCGCCATCACGGCGCTGATCCTGCTCTCGATCGGCCTCGGGTTCGCCGGATACGGCCCGCTCGTCGCCCTGCACCGGGCCGCGCAGCCGATCTCCCATGGGCTGCACCTTGACCGGATCAGCGGATGACCGGCGGCGGACGGCACGTCGTCGGGATCGACCTGGGGACGACCAACTCGGTGGTGGCCACGGTGGCCGACGACGGGACGGTCACGGTCCTGCCGAACGCCAACGGCGGCGAGATCACCCCGTCGGTCGTCTACTTCGAGCCAGACGGCACCGCGGTGATCGGCGAGGAAGCCGTGCAGGCGACCGCGGTGGACCCGGAGAACGGGGTGCAGCTGATCAAGCGGTCCATGGGGACCGAGTTCCCGCTGCTGATCCGCGGGCAGCAGCACACCCCGGAGTCGATTTCCGCGCTGATCTTGCGGCAGCTCGTCACCGCCGCGACCGAGACGACCACGCAGGACGGCGCGAAGGTCAGCGCCGTGATCACGGTCCCGGCCTATTTCGGCCTGGCCGAGCGCGAGGCCACCTATCAAGCCGGCGTGATCGCCGGGATCGACGTGCTTGAGCTGCTCGACGAACCGGTGGCGGCGGCCACCCACTACGGCCTGACCGCGGGCGGAAACCGGACCGTTCTCGTCTACGACCTTGGCGGCGGCACGTTCGACACCACGGTGCTGAGCATCGCCAACGGGGCGGTCCAAGTGCTGGCCACCGACGGGCATTCGTCGCTCGGGGGAGCCGACGTCGACCAGCGGCTATTCGACGTCATCCTGGCCCGGCTCGGTGAACAGCTCCCGGCCGACGAACTCGACGCGATCACCGAGGACCGGACGACGCTAGCCGAACTGGTGCTGGAGACCGAGGCGGCGAAGAAGGACCTCAGCGCGCGAGTCTCCCGCCAGGTCAAGGTGCGCACGCCGACCAGCCGAACCTCGGTCACGATTACCCGCGCCGACCTGGAGGCCGCCTGCGCTGACCTCTTCGATACGACCGGGGAGATCATCGGCCGGGTACTGCGCGCGGCCGGGTCGGACGGCGGCGCCGGCATCGATGAGGTCATCATGGTCGGCGGATCCAGCCGCATCCCGATGCTGGCACCACGGCTGGCGGCGCTGCTCGGCAAGACGCCCAGGCTTACCGACCCAGACCTGGCGGTGGCCAAGGGCGCCGCCCTGCGCGCCCACCACCTGGTGAAAAGCACCCAGCTTAACGCGCTTAGGGCCCGTGCCCGCGGCAGCGCCCAGGCCAGCGCCAGCGCCAGCGCCAGCGGCGGGGCGGAGCGCGTCGGTCAGGTGGTTCCGGTGACGCCGCGGGCGGTGGGCATCCTGATCGAGGACAGCTTCGACCCGTCCGGCAAGCGGTCCTTCGTCGAGCACCTGGTGGTGGCCAACACCCCGCTTCCGGTCGAGCGGACCGAGGAACGGTTCGGCACCATCCTGGAGAACCAGGAGTCGGTCCGCGTCCAGGTATACGAGCAAGCCGGGCCGGCGCCCTCGCCCGAGGTGGGGCACAACCGCCGGGTCCTCGACGGCGAGCTGACCGGGATCGGCACACTGCCAGCAGGCTCACTGATACGGATCACGGTGCAGATCGCGGTCGACGGCCGCCTCACCGTTATCGCGCACGAACCGCAATCCGGCCGGGAGCTCCGGCTCGAGGCCTATGTCGAGGGGGTGGTCGACGGCGCCGAGACCGCGCGGCTTACCAGACTGGTCGGGCTCGCCAAGGTCCGCGGGTAACGGCGTGGCCAGCTGGATCCGGCGCGCCTTCAGCGCGCCCGGGCTGACCCAGATTCCTCCCGGCCCCCACCTGTCTAGCCTGCAAGGCCGTTTCGGCGGCACAGTGATGCTCTGTATCGACGTCAGCGGCTCAATGGACGGGACCCCGATTCTCGAGGCGGTACGCGGCGCACGGCAGTTCGTCGCGGAGGCCGTCGCCGCTCACTACAAGGTCGGCGTCATGCTGTGGAACGATCAGGTGGAGGACGTATGCGAGCCGACCCCGGACGGGAGAGCGGCACTGGCGCTGCTCGCCCCGGTGACCCGCGCCCAGGGCGAAAACGACCTGTTCGTCGCTCTCAATCACTGCCACCAGATCCTGGACCGGTTCTCCGGGGACCGCGTCGTCGCGCTTTTCGGCGACGGTGACCTCACCCCCAAGACGCAGGTGCTGGTCAAGGTCACCCAGATGAAGGCGGAGAACATTCGCTTCGTCACTCGTGGGCTGGGCCCGTACGCCGCCCGCGAGTTCGGTGAGATCTCCGACGAGGAGCCCGCGAGCGCCTCGATCGACAACGTCGCGGAGCTAGCCGTAGGGATAGCCGACATGGCAACCAGCCTGAAGCACTATGGCCTGACGCGGTGACCGACCGGCCGGCGACGCCCCCAGCCTGGATTCGTCGCTCATTCACCGCGCCCGGCCTCACCCAGATCCCGCCGGGACCCTTCCTTCGCGCCGTGCAGGAGCGCTTCGGCGGCACGGTGATGCTCTGCATCGACGTCAGCGGCTCGATGACCGGCGCCCCGCTGGTCCAGGCTGTGCAGGGGGCACGGCAGTTCGTGGCCGAGGCCGTCGCCGCGCACTACAAGATCGGCGTCATCCTCTGGGACGACGGCGTTGCCGCCGCCGCCGAGCCGACCACGGATGGCCTGGCCGCCACCGGGGTGCTCGACGCCGCAAGGATCCAGGGGGGCACGAATCTGCTCCCGGGGCTGGTCCGCTGCCACCAGGTTCTCGACGGTTTCACCGGCGACCGCGTGGTGGCGCTCTTCGGCGACGGCGACCTCGGCTCCCAGCGGGACGAGGTCCTAGCTCGGGTGGCCCGCATGAAGGCGGAGAACATCCGCTTCGTCACCCGCGGTCTCGGTTCGCACGCGGCGCACGTATTCGGCGAGATCTCGGACGAGGACCCGTCGAGCGCGACGATCGCCGATGTGTCCGATCTCGCCATCGGCATAGCGGACATGGCTACCACGCTCAGAACCAAAGGCATTGCGCGCCCACGTCCGTCAACCATGCGGAAGCACTAGAAAGCGCACTCCGCGGTGCGCGTGGACGAGCGGGGTGAACCCGTTGACCAAGAGGAGGATCGCCGGATGGCCCAATGGCAGCGCCGTACTTTCTCGGCTCCGGGACTGACCCAAGTCCCGCATGGTCCGCACGTCGGCGCACTGGCTCGCCGATCGGCACGCATCGTCAGGGTCACGCGCCGCTCCGAGGCGACGTCCATCGGTCCCTACTCTGAGTGGGCCGGTCAGAACCTGATCGCGGGCGCTGGCGCGGATCAGTACGGCAACGCGAGCGGCTCCGAGTACGATCTCATCGAAGACGGGTCGATCATCGACGCGAAAGTGGTCGTGTTGAACCTGTGCTCCGAGGTCAATCTGTACCAGCCGAAGGCAGCACTGGAACGCAAGGGATTCACGTTCTTCGAGTTGCGGGGTTGCGCAGACCTCTCGGAGCGACTTGTCGACGCGGCAGAACTCTGGATCATCTCGGATTCGTATCAGCATTTGACGTCCGATGCACTCGACGCAATCGAGTCGTTCTTCCACGACGGTCGCGGGCTCTACATCTGGGGAGACAACGACCCGTATTTCGTTGACGCCAACCTCGTCCTGCAGAGGCTGTTCAACGTTGCCATGTTCGGGGACTCGCAGGGCGACCAAGTCGTATCGATGTTGACCTCCGGGAAAACTTCAGGCTTGGTTCCGGGGCACCTGGTCACCACTGGCCTTAACAGCATCTACGAAGGAATCACTATCGCCGAGGTGCCCACCACGGAGTGGTTGAGACCGCTGGTGTACGGATCGAACGGCCGGGTGGTCACTGCCTACTTCGACGATGACGGGCGGCGAGCCATCGTCGACGGTGGTTTTACTCGGCTCTACCACAAGTGGGAATCGGCAGGCACGGATCGCTACATCGTCAATGCCGCTGCGTGGCTGCTGAATATTGAGCGGTTCGACGAGGACTGACTCACGTCGAATCCTAGCCCCTAGCCGCCAGACGGCAGCCCTTCAATCCCTGTGGCTGCTTCCGCCGGCCGCGCTCGCGCCCCGGGCGATCCGACGGCGGATCCACCACGCCCCGGCGGCGATCACGACGACGATAGCGGCGAACGGCGCGACCGCGCCGACAATCGCCAGCAGCCAGTCGAGGGTCAGCCGGAACGCCCGCCAGCCGCCCGTCAGCCCGCTCGCGAGCCCGGGCGACGGGGCCGGCTTCTGCTTGGCCTTGGCCTTGACCGCGGCCTTCGGCCCGACCAGGGTGAGCGTCACGGTGGCGAAGGCGGTCTCGTGGTTGAGCGCCTGCTGCTGCGCGAGCATCGACTCCAGGCCGGAGGTCTCGGTGTTGATCTGGTCCTGGACGACGAGCAGGGCGCTGACGCTTCCGGCGTCCTTGAGCAGCGCCCGCAGCTGGCTGATGGCCGCCTCGTCCGACGTGACCTGACTGCCAACATCGGCGACCTGCTGGGTCACGTCCTGCGCCTGCTGCCGCAGGGAGAGCTGGGTGCCGAGCCCGGTCCCGGTCAGCCTGGCCAGCGTGGCCGGGTAGACGGCGGCCGGGATCTTCAGCGTCACGGTCGCGGTCGCGCTCGAGGCGGGCTGGCCGGCCCCCGCGCCGGTGCTGTTCTCGGCCGAGACGTAGCCGCCGGCCGCCGTCACGATCGACGTCGCCGTCGACAGTGCGGCGTCGACGTTCTTCGCCCGGACGGTGAGCTGGGCGGTGTAGACGAGCTGCTGATCGTCGGGGATGTAGCGGGCGGAGGTGTCCTGCGCTGCGCCGCCCGCCCGGCTGGAGGTGCCTGCGGCGGCGAACCCGCCGCCGGAGCCGGCGGTGGAGGCGGCGCTGGCGGCCGGGAGGGCGGCGGCGTTCGGTGCCTGGGCGGCGGCGGCGGGCCCGGAGGCGGCCCCGTCCGCTGGGCCGCTGCTGCTGGCGCCGCTTGAGCAGCCGGCCAGCGTCGTCAGCGTCGCGATGATGATGATGGCCAGTCCCGGCGCGGCGACGGCGAGCCGTCGCCGCCGCGGCGCGGCGCGATGCCGGCCCGCAGGGCGGGGAGCGTGCCTGGAAATTCCGTTCAGCATGCCCCTTGGACGGCGGCGTGCCCGCAGCCGGTTGCGAGCTTAGATCACGATTGGGGATCGACCGCTCACTGTTCTCGCCGCCCATCCCGGCCGTTTCCCCCAAAAAGCACCGGATTGCGCAATCGAGCCCGCGCCGCCGGCCATCCTTGATGGCATGGCCGACGATCTACGGGTGAACAGCTGGCTGGTGATTCCGGCCGGCGAGCTGCGCGAGCGGTTCTCGCGCTCCTCAGGACCCGGCGGCCAGTCGGTCAACACCACCGACAGCCGGGTCGAGCTCTCGTTCGACGTCGCGGGCTCGCCGAGCCTGCCTGAGCGGGAGCGCGACCGCGCCCTCGCCCGCCTGCGGGCCCGGCTGGCCGACGGTGTGATCACCGTCGCCGCCGAGGGCGAGCGGAGCCAGCTGATGAACCGCGAGGCCGCCCGGGCCAGGCTGACGGCGCTGCTGCGGGAGGCGATCGCGCCGCCCCCGCCGCCCCGCGTTCCGACCAAGCCGACCAGGGGCTCCAAGGAGCGCCGGCTGGAGGGCAAGCGCCGCCGCGCCCAGACCAAGCGCAACCGCCGCCACGAGACCGGCGGCGACTAGCGCGACGCCGAGGCTACTGCGCGGCCGCTTCCTTCGGCTCGAGCGTCAGCGAGACCGAGTTGATGCACCAGCGCTCGTCGGTCGGCGTGCCGAACCCCTCGCCGGTGAACACGTGCCCGAGGTGGGAGTCGCACCGCGCGCAGCGCGCCTCGGTGCGGACGGTGCCGAACGCCCGGTCCTCGATCAGCGTGACCGCGTCGCCCTCGGTCGGCTGGTAGAACGACGGCCATCCGCAGCCCGAGTGGAACTTGGTGTCCGACCTGAACAGCTCCGCCCCGCACGCGCGGCACTTGTAGACGCCGGTGGTCTCGGTGTCGGTGTACTCGCCGGTGAACGCCCGCTCGGTGCCGGCCTTGCGCAGCACGTCGTATTCCTCCGGCGTCAGCTGCTCGCGCCATTCCGCGTCTGTCCGCTCCACTTTCTCCATACGTCGAGAATAAATGATGGGCGAGGGTCGCCGGCGGCGCGGGCCGCCGCCCGCCTCAGCTGGCGCTGACCGAGTAGTTGCTGAAGCTGAAGGTCGCGGGGACGCCGTTGGTCGACACCAGCTCGGCCCCGTAGCACACCTGGCTCAGCGTGGAGTCGGACGGTATCCAGCCCTTCCCGATGATCCACTGGAAGACCTGCAGGAGGTTCATGGTTCCGGAGGTGAAGTTGGAGTTGGCGACGAACGCGATGTAGCTGCCGGACTTCCACACCGTGTAGGACCGGCCGCCGAAGGTGACCGTCCCCTGGACCGAGCCGGACGGCGTCTGGCCGTTGTTCTGGGTCCAGATCATGACCTCGGTCGAACCAGACGTCGCGAGCCCGTTGATCCAGATGTCGTAGGCGTCCTCGTAAATCCCGGTGCGCGGGCTCGTCTCGGCGAACGTGCTGGTCACCGAGCTGAGCGAGCTGATCTCGGAGCTGAAGTCGCGCTGGGAGTTCGGGTACGTCTTCACCGCCCCGTCGCCGCTGTCGTTGTTCATCGTGGCAGTGACGTACCAGTCGCTGTACGAGCAGGCGTCCAGGGTCTGGGTGACGCTGTACCCGCTGGCGTTCCACATGTTGTTGGAGATGAAGTAGGGGCTCTGATTCCACATGCCGTCGGTAGCCGAGGTCGAGAACGACGGGTGCGTGCAGCTGGCGGACCCGGTGCTCACCGGGCCGATCGACCCGGGGGCGCCGGACGACATGCCGCCCCCGGACGGGGCGGGGTTCGCCGATGACGCGGGACGGCCGGCCGCCGTCGCGGAAGCCGACGCCGATGTCGCCCGCGAGCCGGGGGTCCGCGCCGCCGACGAGGGCATGACCGCGACGTGCGGGCTGGAGATGACCTGCGGCATGGCCGACGCACCGGACGCAGTCGCGCGGGCGCCGGCGGCCGTCGTGGAGCGGAGCGAGAGGCCGTCGTCGGCGGCGGGGCTGCCGCCGGTGCCGTGTCCGCCTCCCAGCACGGTGACCGCCGTCAGCCCGCCCCCGGCCACCAGGGCGCACGCGACGGCCGTGCCGATCAGCCCTCGGCGCGAAGGCGGGAAGATCTGGCGCCAACGCGGCTGTGTCGCCCGGGCTCCGACCTCGTTCTGCCGGTTGCTCGTAGCTCTGTGGCGCACGTGTCGCTCCTTGAGGGGCCCCCCGCTCCTGTAATCGGCGATCGTAGCCGCTCAGCGCGCCGTCGTGTCCGGAACCTAGTGATTGGCCCGGCACACGTCAGTGATTTGTAATTTCGGGCACGCGAGAACTCGATGGTCGATATCGGGCGCCTGGCGCTGCGGCCGGTGCCGGGCCGGCTAGAGCCGGGCATCCGGGGCGAGGGCCTCCAGGATCTCGCTCGCCCGCAGCACCGCCTTGCCGTCGGCGACGGTGGGGTCGCCGACCTGCGGGTCGAAGTTCAGGTCGTAGAAGACCTCGGTCACCCCGCACGAGTCCAGCCAGCCGACGTCCTCGCGGATCTGCTCATAGGACCCCGACAGCAGGTACCGCCGGCCGGTCCGCTTCGACACGGCGGGCCTGCCCGGCCGCACCACCCCGCGGCAGACGATCCTGGCCGGCCCGCGCCCGGCCGCGGTGGCGGCGTTCTGCACCACCTTGGCCGACTCGGCGATCTTGGACAGGTCGGCGTTGGAAGCGGTGACCCACCCGTCGCCGATCCGCCCGGCCCGCTCCATCGCCGCCTCCGACATGCCGCCGAGCAGGATCGGCGGCCCCGGCCGCTGCACCGGCGGCGGATCCTGGCGGCCGGGCGGGATCTGATAGAACGAGCCGTGGTACCCGCGGTCGGTCGACCACAGCGCCCGCAGCGCGGCGACGTACTCCTCCGCCCGCGCCCCCCGCCCGGCCAGGCTCGCGCCCGATCCGGTGAACTCCTCCGGCAGCCAGCCGTTCCCGATTCCGAGGTCGAGCCGCCCGCCCGAGAGCACGTCCACGGTGGCGGCCTGCTTGGCCAGCAGCAGCGGCGAGGCGAACGGGTGGTTGACCACCGCCACCCCGAGCCTGATCGACGAGGTCGCCCCGGCCAGGTACCCGAGCGAGACCAGCGGGTCGAGCACCGACCGGTACACCGGCGCCAGCGCCGCCGACGTCGGCGCCAGCAGCCGCTGGAACGTCCACAGCGACCGGTAGCCGAGCCGCTCGGCCCGCCGCCCGAGCTCGGTCAGGTTCCGCGGCGTCGCCCACGCCCCCGACACCGGTGCCCCGAATCCGATATCCATGATCTAAGACACTAGCCCGTCAGCGTAACCGGGCTTACGGCGTCAGTCTGTGGGAGACTTCCCCGGTGACCGATTTGTATGTGCCCGGCCTTCCCTTTCCTCTCGAGCCATCAGGGACCCCGGTCTGCGAGGCCGTCGTCGCGGGCGAGACGCTGGTGCTGACCAGCGGGCCGAAGTCGGACATGTTCATCGACCCGGTCGGCGACGAGGGCGCGCGGCCGGACGCGGGCCGGCTGACCGGGCTGCCGGGCGACCAGGACTTCACGTTCGCCGCCCGGGTCACGGTGAAATTCGGCGAGGTCTTCGACGCCGGCGTGCTGCTGGTCTACCTGTCCGATCGTCGCTGGGCCAAGCTCTGCTATGAGTTTTCCGCGCAGCGCCGCCCGACTGCGGTAACCGTGGTCACCCACGGCACATCCGACGACAGCAACTCCTTCGCCACCGCGGGCGGCCCGCTCTGGCTGCGGGTCACCAGGTCCGGCCGGGCCTGGGCGTTCCACGCGTCGGAAGACGGCGCCTACTGGCAGCTGCTGCGCTACTTCAGCCTGGGCGAGACGTCGGGCGCCCGGGTCGGCTTCCTCGCCCAGTCCCCGTCCGGCCACGGCTGCACCGCGATCTTCGACTCGATCAGCTTCGGCCGCGGCGCTCCCGCCAACCTCCGCGACGGCAGCTAGCCCCCGAAACTGGCCGAAACTGACTGGTTCCGTTCTTCTCCGGGTCATTAGTGTGTTATCTACCGGCCAGTCACTGGCCAGCCGGCGGCCGCGTGCCCTGGCTACGCTCGGTCCGACCGTAGCCAACGGGCTGTAGGAGGTAACCAGCGTGAGCGAGCAGGACAAGCCGGCCGGGCAGGCACCGACGCCGGACGGGGACGGAAACGGGACCAGCAGGCGGATGTTCATGGTCGGCGGGGCCGCCGCCGCCCTCGGCGCCGCCGCGGTCGGCCGGGCCCGTTCGGCCGGCCAGATCAGCGACGACCAGGCGCGGCTGATCGACAAGATCACCGCCAGCGCGACCGGCGCCGCGTCGCTGAGCGACGTCAAGCACATCGTGATCCTGATGCAGGAGAACCGCAGCTTCGACCACTACTTCGGCACCCTGTCCGGGACGGCCGGCTTCTCCGACCCGAACGCGCTCCCTGGTGTCTTCGACCAGCGCGGCTACCAGCCCGGCGTCGGGGTCACCGCGGCCGGCTACACGCAGCCGTTCAACCTGCAGAACAAGCCGCCGACCGAGAACGGGTACGACACCAACGACATCGACCACAGCTGGGGCCCCCAGCACACCAGCTGGAACAACGGCGCCATGAACCAGTTCATGGTCTCTCACCTGGCCAGCGACGGCGACGCCAACGGCCCGGTCACGATGGGCTACTTCACCCGCAGCGAGCTCCCGTTCTACTACGCCCTGGCCGACGCGTTCACGATCTGCGACGGCTACCACTGCTCGGTGCTCGGCCCGACCGACCCGAACCGGCTGATGGCGTTCTCGGCCTGGATCGACCCGGCCGGCACGGCGGGCGGCCCGGTCATCACCACCGCCTCGGACCGGCTGGCGATGACCGGCGAGCTCACCTGGGAGACGATGCCGGAGGCGCTGCAGAAGGCCGGGGTGAGCTGGAAGGTCTACGGCGACCCGACCGGCCGGCTCGGCCTCGACGTGCTGCCGTACTTCCATAACTTCAGCGACCCGTTCAGCCTCACCAACCTCGAGCTGATCGCCAAGGGCATCGCCCCGACCTTCCCCGGCACCTTCCAGAGCGACGTGAAGAGCGGCGGCCTGCCCAGCGTCTCCTGGATCCTCCCGCCGCTGGCCGAGTGCGAGCACCCGGCCGCGCCGCCGGAGTGGGGCGAGTACCTGGTCCAGCAGATCCTGAATATCCTCGTCTCCAACCCCGAGGTCTGGGACCAGACCGTGTTCATCGTCGACTACGACGAGAACGGGGGCTTCTTCGACCACGTCGCGCCGCCGGTCCCGGCGGCCGGCACCGCCGGGGAGTACCTGACCGGAGCGCTGCCGAGCTCGGCCGACGGCATCGCCGGCCCGATCGGCCTCGGCTTCCGCACCCCGGCCCTGGTCATCTCCCCGTTCAGCGCGGGCGGCTACAAGTACTCAGGCACCCTCGACCACACCAGCGTGCTGCGCCTGATCGAGACCAGGTTCGGCGTCAAGGTGCCGAACCTGACCGCCTGGCGCCGGTCGGTGACCGGCGACTTCACCGGGGCGCTCAACCTGACCGCGGCCCCGGTGACCGCGGTCCCGGCGCTGCCGGCCACCTCGCTGGTCGGCAACGCCACCGTGATCGAGGAGGCCGTGCTCAACGCCCTCACCGGCACCCTGGACGTCGGCATCGACTACCCCCTCCCCACCAGCAACGTCATGCCCGCCCAGGAGACCACCCCCGCCCGCCCCAAAGTCCCCTAACCACAACCCACAACCCACAACCCACAACCCACAACCCGTCATCCCGAACGGACCGTCGCTCCGCCCCCGGGCCAACCCTCCCCCCCCGCCCGGGGGCACCGCCCGTCCCGCTAAGTCAGCCCGCCCGCAAAAGATCACGGAGGATTTTTTCCTAGTGGAAGAAAAGCACGTTATGCGAGTGCAAATCATCCGCGATCTTCCATCGATGCCCCTCGCGGCCAGATAACAGCAAGAAGCGCCGGGGCTACCCCCGTGCGCCCGCCAGGACCGCCTCGGTGAGCTCGCGGGCGCAGCCCCAGGACAGGGTCACGCCCGCGCCGCCGTGCCCGTAGTTGTGCCACAGCACTCGCCCGCCCGGCAGCGCCTCCGCCTCCAGCCGCACCTCGGGCCGGCAGGGGCGCAGCCCCACCCGCTCGGTTATCACCCGCGCGCCCCGCAGCGCGGGGAAGGCAGCCGCGCAGTCGCGCATGATCCGGGCCGAGACCTCCGGCCGCGGCGCCAAGTCGAACGCGCCCTCCTCGGCCGTCCCGCCGAGAATGACCACGTCGCCGTGCGGGAACGCGTACACGTACTCCGGGGTGGCGTCCGCCCCGTGGTCGATGTAGAACTCGGAGATCCCTGGGTTCTCGACCACCACGACCTGCCCGCGCACCGGCACCACCGACTCGTCCGGCACCAGCGCCCGCGCGCCGATCCCGGTGCAGTTCACCACCATCGGAGCGTCCACCGACGCGAGCGACGGCACGGTGGCGTACTCGACGCTCCCGCCCAGGCTCTCGTACCGGGTGAGCAGGTACTCCAGGTAGACCGGCATGCTGACCGCCGGCGCGGTGTACGACCAGCCGGACGCGAACCCGGCCGGCAGCTCGGCCCCGGCCAGCAGCCGCAGGTCGTCAAGCAGGCTCGTCCACCGCGGCGGCGACGCCACCGTCTGCGCCACCTCGCGTCCGTGAGCCTGGTGCACCCCGGCCGACGGCTCGTCCGTCAGCGCGCCGAGCACCTCAAGGCCGATCCGCGCCCACTCCTGGCAGCGGTCATCGGGCCCGCACCGGACCGGGCCCCAGATCGCCCCCGCCGCCACCGAGGTGACCTGCGACGGCGGCTCGGCCGCCACCACCCGAGTCGACAGCCCGGCCTCCGCCAGCGAGATCGCGGTGCTCAAACCGACCACACCCGCGCCAACCACCACAATGTCTGCAACAGCCATGGACTCGACCGTACAAGACCCGCTCGCGGCGGCGGCCGACGGCCCGGCGTCACGCGAGGTTCGACGCGAGCGGCTCCTTCGGGTGCCAGCGGCGGCCGTCGGACCGCGGCCTGACCAAGGTGAAGGT
>DATCGA010000689.1:0-11403 GCA_036509215.1 Trebonia sp. | reverse complement strand
CCGGGACCTCGCCCAGGTAGACCGCGCCCGAGGTGCCGTCGACCGAGATCACGTCGCCCTCGTTCACGACCACGCCGTCGGGCCCGGTGAACTGCCGCTCGGCCTCGTCGATCTCGAGCGCCTCGGCCCCGCAGACGCAGGTCTTGCCCATCCCCCGCGCGACCACGGCCGCGTGGCTGGTCTTGCCGCCGCGGGCGGTCAGCACGCCCTCGGCCGCGATCATCCCGTGCAGGTCCTCGGGGTTGGTCTCGCGGCGGACGAGGATGACCTTCTCGCCTCGGCCGGCCCAGGCCACGGCGGTGGCCGAGTTGAAGACCGCCTGGCCGACGGCCGCGCCGGGCGAGGCGCTGATCGCCGTGGTGATCAGCGTGACGTCTGCGCTGGTGTCGAAGCGGGGGAACATCAGCCGGGTGAGCTCGGCCCCGGTGACCCGGGTGAGCGCCTCGTCGAGGTCGATCATGCCCTGCTTGACCAGCTGGGTCGCGATCCGGAAGGCCGCGCCGGCCGTCCGCTTGCCGACCCGGGTCTGCAGCATCCAGAGCTTGCCGCGCTCGATCGTGAACTCGATGTCGCACAGGTCGCGGTAGTGGTCCTCGAGCGTCTGCATGATGCCCATGAGCTGGTCGTAGGCGCCCTTGTCGATCGTCTCCAGGTCCTGCAGCGGGACCGTGTTGCGGATCCCTGCCACCACGTCCTCGCCCTGGGCGTTCTGCAGGTAGTCGCCGTAGACGCCCTGGGCGCCGGTGCCCGGGTCGCGGGTGAAGGCCACCCCGGTCCCGCTGTCGTCGCCGAGGTTGCCGAAGACCATCGCGACCACGCTGACGGCGGTGCCGAGGTCGGACGGGATGCGCTCCTGACGGCGGTAGAGGACCGCGCGGTCGGAGTTCCAGGAGTTGAAGACCGCCATCACCGCGAGGTTCATCTGCTCGCGCGGGTCCTGCGGGAACTCCCGGCCGGCCTGCTGCTTGACGATTTCCTTGTAGGCCGCGGTCAGCGCCTTGAGGTCCTCGGCGTCGAGCTGGGTGTCGCTGGTCGTGCCCTTGGCCTTCTTGGCGTCGTCGATCGCGCGCTCGAAGTGGCCGCCGTCGATGTCGAGCACGGTCTTGCCGAACATCTGGATCAGCCGCCGGTAGGCGTCCCACGCGAAGCGCTCGTTGCCCGACTGCTTGGCCAGGCCGTCGACCGACTGGTCGGACAGGCCGACGTTGAGGACGGTGTCCATCATGCCGGGCATGGAGAACTTGGCGCCGGAGCGGACGCTGACCAGCAGCGGGTCGTCGGCGTCGCCGAGTTTGCGGCCCATGGTGCTCTCGAGGTCGCGCAGGTGCCGGGTGACTTCGTCGTCAAGGCCGTCGGGGACGGCGCCTTCGGCTAGGTAGTAGCGGCACGCGTCGGTCGTGATCGTGAACCCGGGGGGCACCGGCAGGCCGAGGTTGGTCATCTCGGCGAGGTTCGCGCCCTTCCCTCCCAGGAGGTCCTTGAGATCCCTGTTACCTTCTGTGAAGTCGTAGACAAACTTCGGCACTGAAACGCTCCTCGCGCCGGCGAGCTCCGTTGTACGGACTCTACCCGGCTCCGATACGGTCTAAGAAATGTGAGCGTACATAAATCTATACAAACGGACAATGGCCGCATTAGTGTGTCATTAAACACGGTGCCGACGCTGGTTCACCGTCCCTGACCAGTGGTTTAGACCACTCCGCGGGTAATGGTATAGACCGCTGGTATAGACCGGAGCAATGGAACTATGTCCTGACTTCGGTAATTTCCTGGCCAAAATTGTCTCAGTGGCGGGCAACGTCGACTTGGCGCATTCTTTACGTTTTACCCGCCGCCGTGTTTGGGCGGCTGGTGCGTGACGACTACCACACCCGGGGCCCGCCAAACACGGTCCGTGAACGTGGGCGAAGTCGCGAAAATTGCTGCCACCGCCGGAGCAACCTGTTCCCGTCGGCGTCGTCTCTTCATCGTGGACACACTGGACACGGATTCCTGCTCGCCCGGCCGCCATCGCAGGCCGCCAGGCGGCGACGCCGCCCGCGCGGTGACCGCGCTCTACGGCGCGCATGCCGTCGCCATGATCAGGATCGCGCTGATCGTGCTGGGCGACCGGGCCGCGGCCGAGGACGTGGTGCAGGACGCGTTCTTCGGGCTCTACCGGCGCTGGGGCAAGCTCGCCGACCCCGCCAACGCGCTGACCTACGTCCGATCGGCGGTGCTCAACGGCTGCCGGGACGCGCTCAAGGGACGGGTCCGGCGCGACCGGCGGGACCGCGCCGCTGCCCAGTCCTGGCAGGCGGTCGACTCGGCCGAGGCGTCGGCGCTGGTCAGCGAGGATCACCGGCGGATCCTGGCCGCCATCAGGCAGTTGCCCGATCGGCAGCGGGAGGCGCTGGTCTGCCGCTTCTACCTCGACCTGTCCGAGGAAGAGACGGCGCTGGCGATGGGAATCAGCCGCGGCACCGTCAAGTCCACCACGTCGCGCGCGGTCGTCGCGCTCGGCCGGCTCCTCGGGGAGGGGCAATGCTAGACAACGAAACCGGTCTGACCGAAGAGACCGCCCGCGCGATGCGGGCCGTCGCCAGCACCGTCACCGACGCTCCCCCGCTGCGGCTAGCGCCCCGACCGGGATACCGCGCGGCCCGGCCGGCGCCGCGACGCCGCTGGCAGCGGTGGGGGGTGCCGCTGGCGGCGGCGCTCACGATCATCGCGGTCGCGGTGGCGCTGGTGACCGCCAGGGACGCGTCGCCCCGACGGGTGGCTCCCCCCGCCAGCCCCGCTCTTACCGTCGATGGCGTCCCGGCCTATTACGCCGCGCTGGTCACGGCCGGCAGCGCGCAGACGGCCCCCGAGCAGATCGCGATCGGCGAGACCGTCACCGGCAAGCGGATCGCGACGGTGGCCCCGCCCGCCGGAACCACATTCACGGGAGTCACCGGGGCGGCCGACGACCGCACGTTCGTGGTGGACGCCCAGCCCGGCAGCCTCGACGCCGAGAGCGAGCCGTTCGCCCCCCGGACCTGGTACCTGCTGCGGATCAGCCCCGGTGCGGCCGACCCCGCCCTGTTGACCAGGCTGCCGATCCCGGCGACCGCCCAGGGCACTGACGTGGCGGCGGTCGCGCTGTCCCCGGACGGCACCGAGCTCGCGGTCGGCCTCCAGCCGAACGCGCTGAACGATCCGGGCGGCCCGGTCTACCTGCGGGTCTACTCGGTGGCGAGCGGGGCGGTGCTGCACTCGTGGTCTTCGGTTGGCGGCGGCGTGCTGGCCGACGGTCAGCTGTTCGGCGGGCCGAAATACGCCGGCCCTGACCCGAACCTCGCGCTCGCCTGGATCGGCCAGCAGGGGCTGGCGTTCGGCTACCGCCGGGGCGTCCCGGGTAAGACCATCGACGGGTCCCAGGTCTCGTCGCCCCAGGTCACCCTCGCGCAGATTCGCTTCATCGCGCTGTCGGCGAAGGACGACGGCGACCTCGTGGCCGAATCGAAGATGCTGGCGTCGGTGGTGCCCGCGCAGGCGCGCCCGACGCCGGCGCCGCTGGACTGCGGGGTGCCGGCTCTCGGCGGCATCGTGATCGCTGGCCACGGGCTCACGCCGGCCGGGCCGACGCTGCTGTGCGGCGCGACCGGCAGCTACCGGTATCCGGGCGGGACGGAAGGTCGGCTGGGGTGCGTGTCCCAGCCGGCCTTCCGCCTCGGCCTTGTCGAGTACGAGGCGGGGGCCAAGGCGCCCAGCCGGGTGCTGGCGCAGTACGCGTCGCGCTGTCGCAGCCCGCAGGTGCTGCTCCAGCCGCTGTGGAGCAATTCCGCCGGGACGGTGCAGCTCGGGATGCTCGGGTTGGGCACCGGCGGCAGCTCGGAGGAACCCCGGTTGGGCGTCTTCGACGAGGGCGCCTTCAGGCCCATCCCGCTGCCGACGACCGGGGCGGCGGGCACGGCCGACCCCGAACCGCTCGACTACATCGCCTGGTAGCGGCTACCGCGGCTGGTGCGACCTACGTAATTGACGAATGTCGCAACGGCGACACGATGGCTTTTAGACAGGAAAACCACAGACAAATGACCGGCGTCCGCCATGACGAGTTCGCCGGAGCCCGACGGGGAGGGCGTCTGATCAGTTTCGAGCAGTACGATATTCATTCAGTCCCGATCTATTGGAAGATCCGCTCAAGCACGCTGGATATCGGCACCGGCGGTGATGCCGCCGGGATTGACCGGGACCAGCCCTCTCCTGGTCCTACGGACGCGTCCATCGCGGCCCTGAGCCGTTGCCGCCACTTCGCGAGCATCTCCAGGCTCACCGGGCGCAGCTTCTTGTCGAGCAAGTACAGGTCGTCGAACCACAGGGCTATGTCGAACAGCTGCACCGGCTTGTCGTCCTGCCATAGCTCCAGGAGATGCCTCTCGTTGTCGCCCAAGCGCATGTCCAGGCTGGCCTTGTCTCCCCAGGTGAACCGATAGCTGGCCGGCGGGTCGATCATGTCCCAGTCCTCGATATCCCGCCAGGAGAACCCGCTCAGGACCTGATCGATGTTCTCAAGCTCCAGCGGCTGGACGCTGCCCTCCTCGACGTGCGATGCCGCGACCCGGCCAACCGGGTGAACGGCAAGGCACAACGGATATTCCTCGTCGAGAACGCCGTCATCGGGCAGGATCTTGAAAACGTTCAGGGTGATAACGGCCAGCCTCGATTCCGGATCAACCACGCAGGACACCAGATCAGAGCCCTCGAGCACGGAGTTGAGCGCCTCGATGGCACCTGGGTCGAGGGGGATACTCGTCAATCTATCGGGCATCAGGTCTCCTGTTCTTGATCACGGTCAGCCGATGATGAGTATTCGGACCTAGAAAGTCGACGATTTCCGCTCCGGGCTCACCGCGACATGGAAGAGACTCGAGAAAGGAGGCGGATATGACGCCATCCGTATAGTCATCACCACTGCCGAATGCGCCTTCGATGATCCCGAGCGCGGCTTTCCAGGACTCGCCGTTTGTCAGATACGAGGCCACGATGGCCTGCGTGAATTCCCAGAACAGCACGTGCGGAAGAACCTCCCCGTAGTTATCCCGCAGGTGCTCTTCATAGAGTTCCCGAAATTCCGGGGTTACCTCAATAAGTTCACCAATTAGACGGCCGGAGCTCAGTGTCATCCCATTCCACGGCCAGTTTGTTCCTTAGCTTGACTGCGCGACCGTGACGGAGGAACGTCTCGCGTTCTTTTCCACGAAGACCGGGCTCTCGGAACAGGAAGTCAATAGAAGCACTGGTGGTTCGCCAATCGGGCGAGTACGTAATAGTTACCGGACCGGCCATGGTGCTGACCTCTTATGCTCGGGGCCTACGGATAGGGGGCCTGCCGCGACTGCGCGACTGCGCGGTTCGCTGCCGTCACGCTCGAACAAACTAGCACCGACTGTTCCGACCAAGCCCTTCGTAGCTGCCTGCGGATGGCCTGATCGAGTCGCCATGTTCCGGTTGGGTGGAGGTTCGGACCCGGGGTGGTTGCCCGGCGTGGTCAACCGACACAATGGGGCGGAACGACGCTTACCGCGCTGGAGGATCCGATGGCGACCGTAGGGCTGCTGCACCCCGGGGAGATGGGGGCCGCCGTCGGCGGCTGCCTGGTCTCGGTCGGGCATGAGGTGCTCTGGGACCCGGCCGGCCGGTCGCGGGCGTCGACCGGGCGGGCGCTGGCGGGCGGGCTGACCGGGGTGACGTTCGACCGGCTGATCGAGCGGTGCTCGGTGATCTTGTCGATCTGCCCGCCGCACGCCGCCCTCGACGTCGCCGCGCAGGTGGCCGCCACCGGGTACGCCGGGATCTACGTCGACGCGAACGCGATCTCGGTCGCCACCGCCGAGCAGGTCGCCGGCATCGTCACCGCGCCGGGCGCGACCTATGTGGACGGCGGGGTCATCGGCATGCCGCCGGAGATCGCCGGCCACACCCGGCTCTACCTGTCCGGCCCGCGCGCCAACGAGGTCCGGGTCCTGTTCGGCCGGTCGGCGCTCGACGCGCGGATCGCCGACGGCCCGCTCTACGCGGCGTCGGCGGTGAAGATGGCCTACGCGGCCTGGACCAAGGGCAGCTCGGCGCTGCTGCTGGCCGCCCGGACCCTCGCCCGGGCCGGCGGCGTCGAGCGCACGCTGCTGGCCGAGTGGGCGCTGTCTCAGCCCGTCCTGGCGGAGCGGTCCGAGGGCGCCGCCTCGGCGGCGGCCGCCAAGGGCTGGCGCTGGGTCGCGGAGATGGAGGAGATCGCCGCGTCGATGAGCGCGGCCGGACTGCCGGCCGGCTTCCACGAGGCGGCGGCCGAGATCTACGACCGCGCGTCCCAGGCCTCCGGCACCCCGGCCACCCGGCGCCCGGCGCCGGAACCACCCCTCTCCACCCTCGACTCGGTCATCTCCGCCCTGATGTAGACCAACGGCCCCACCAACCCGCCCAATGGGCACGGCCCCCAACTCCCGATGAGCCCGAGTGCGCATTTAGGCCCACTCTCTCCAGCCCAAAAGCGCGTTCGGCTGGCTTACCCGGTCGGGCGTGCTCCGGGGAGGGCCACGCCCGTGGCCCCGTCATCATCGTGTGCCGTTGGGGGCACCCGTCCGGCCATTTGGGCGTCATCGTGTGCCGAAGGGGGCAGCCCGCGACCCGAACCGCACACACTGACGCCAAAAGCCCGGCCAGCCTCAACCGGAGGTGCCAGAGGGACGCGTGTTGCCGATCTGAGCGTCCACCCCGCCACCACGTGCCCTTGCCACCGGTTGCCGCCGGCGGTGTTGGGCTCGAAAAACCCGGCCGGGGGCCTGGCCGTGGAGGTGGGGTTCGCGAGCTCAGTCGGGCTCGTGCAGGTGGTAGGGATCGCGAGGTGAGGTGAGGTGTCGGTGGGTCTCAGGTGGTGGGGTTGCCTCGTGAGGTGAGGTGAGGTGTTGGTGGATCTCAGGTGGTGAGATTGCCTCGTGAGGTTGGGTGAGGTTAGGGGGCTTGGTGGGGCTGGTAGAGGGGGCGTCTGGGTGGGGCTGGTAGAAGGGGGGCGTTGGTGGGGTTAGTAGAGGGGGAGGCGGTCGGAGAGGTAGGCCGGGAGGGCGTCGATGCCGATTCGCTGCTGGGTCATGGTGTCGCGCTCGCGGACGGTGACGGCCTGGTCTTCGAGGGTGTCGAAGTCGACCGTGACGCAGAACGGGGTGCCGATCTCGTCCTGGCGGCGGTAGCGGCGGCCGATCGCCTGGGCGTCGTCGAACTCGGTCGTCCAGCGCTTGCGGAGCATGGCGGCGAGGTCGCGGGCCTTGGGCGACAGGTCGGCGTTGCGGGACAGCGGGAGGACCGCCACCTTCACCGGGGCGAGGCGGGGGTCGAGGCGGAGCACGGTGCGCTTCTCCATGACGCCCTTGGCGTTGGGGGCCTCGTCCTCGGTGTACGCGTCGAGCAGGAACACCAGCGCGCCGCGGTCGGCGCCCGCCGCGGGCTCGATGACGTAGGGGATGTACCGCTCGCCGTCCTGATCCAGGTAGGTCAGGTCCTGGCCGGAGTGCTCCTGGTGGGTGGTGAGGTCGAAGTCGGTCCGGTTGGCGATGCCCTCGAGCTCGCCCCACTCCGAGCCGACGAAGTCAAATCGGTACTCGATGTCGACCGTCCGCTTGGCGTAGTGGCTCAGCTTCTCCTTGGCGTGCTCGTAGAGCCGGAGGTTGTCGCGGTTGACGCCGAGGTCGGTCCACCAGGCCAGGCGCTCGTCGATCCAGCGCTGATGCCATTCCTCGTCGGTGCCGGGCTTGACGAAGAACTCCATCTCCATCTGCTCGAACTCGCGGGTGCGGAAGATGAAGTTCCCCGGCGTGATCTCGTTCCTGAACGACTTCCCGATCTGGCCGATGCCGAACGGCACCTTCCGCCGCGAGGTCGTGAGCACGTTCTTGTAGTTGACGAAGATGCCCTGCGCGGTCTCCGGCCGCAGGTAGGCCAGGCCGGACTCGTCCTCGACCGGGCCGAGGTGGGTGCGGAGCATCCCGTTGAAGTTCTTGGGCTCGGTGAACGTGCCCCGGTTGCCGCAGTTCGGGCACGCGATGTCGTCCAGGCCGCCCGGCGGCACGTGGCCGTGCTTGACCTCGAACGCCTCGATCAGGTGATCGGCCCGGAAGCGCTTGTGGCAGGACTGGCACTCGGTCAGCGGGTCGGTGAAGGTGGCGACGTGGCCGCTGGCCTCCCAGACCTCGCGGGCCAGGATCACCGAGGAGTCGAGGCCGACGATGTCGTCGCGCTCCTGCACCATGTACCGCCACCACTGGCGCTTGACGTTGTTCTTGAGCTCCACGCCGAGCGGCCCGTAGTCCCACGCGGCACGCAGACCGCCGTAGATGTCGCTCGACGGGTAGACGAATCCACGTCGCTTGCTCAGGTTGACAACGGCATCGAGGCGGTCACTGCGTAGGGCCATGTCGTGAGCTTATGAGCCGACGGCACTTCGCGCGAACCGGTTTACCCGGTCCGCGCGAAGTTCCGTTGCGGCTGCGCCGCGGCTCGATCAGCGGGCCAGCGGCCCTGCGACCACGTCCTTGTCGATGCTGAGGGTGATGCCGCCGACGGTCCCGTAGAGGTTGCCCTCGTACTGCTTGGCCCGGTCGCCGATCGGCCAGTCCAGGGTGCCGTCGTTGAGTGTGGCCCGCCCGTCCCAGAGCGCGATCCAGATCGCGTCCGGCTTGGTGAACCCCGCCTTGCGGGCCACGGCGGCCGCCTGCATGTCGTCGATGCCCGAGTCCTGGCTCGAGTACACGCCGCTCAGGTAGCCCCTGGCCACCACCGCCCGGTCCCACGCCCCGAGGAACGTGAGCACCGCGTTGGTGCAGGCCTGATCGCCGTTGTACGCCTCCATGTCGTCGTAGATCGGCGAGCCGGCCGGGAGGCCGAAGTACCGGGCGTCCTTGACCGCGTCGGCGCCGGCCGCCGTGCCCTCGGCCGCCGCCTTGCCCGGGTTGATCAGCGTGCCGCTGTTACCCCAGCACGGCGCCTGCGGCCCGACGTAGGCCGGCAGCATGCCCCAGCCCATCGCGGCGGCGGACTTGAACCAGGTCTTCGACAGGTTGCCGTAGGCGCAGGCCGAGTTGACACCGCCGATGTAGACGCCGACCGCAGCGTAGTGCCGCCGCCAGACCTTCATGGTCGCGAGCGTCGGCGTGGTGCAGGAGTCGAACCCGCTCACCGGGTGAATCACCACCACCGGCGGCGGCTGCGGCACCACGATCTGGGTCGGCCAGTTGGGCGGGACGCCCTTCCAGCTCTTGTAGACGGTCGTCTTCGCCTTCTTGGGGCGCTTTGGCTTCTTCGGGCTCTTGGCGGCCGAGCTCTTCTGCCGCGCCTTCCCGGCGCCGGCCGGCTGCGCGGGCGACGCTGCCCGGCTGTCCGCCGCCCCGCGCTCGAGGGCGGCCGCGCGCTCGCCCGGCGGCTGCGATGACGCCGACTGCCTGGTCTGGGCCGCCTTGGCCGGAGCGGTGCGCAGGGTGCCGAGCACCTGCTGCACGAGCGCGGGATCGGCGCCGTAGGTCGCGACGACGGTGGCGCCGAGCGACGCCGCGCCGAGCGCGACCCGGAGCTCGTGGTCGGCCGAGTTCTCTGTGATCGAGCCGCGGACCGCGGGCACGGTGCCCACCTCGGCGTTCCCGACCGCGTCGGGCTGCTGGCGCTGGTAGACGGTGGTGGATCCGGATCCGGACGCGACGGTGATGCTCGGAATGACGCTCACCGTCTGAGTGCGGCCGACCAGGCCGGCCGGGCACTGCATGTTCGCGCCCGGCGTGCCGAGGTAGACCGCGTGCACGTCATAGCGGACGCAGGTCGTCGGGCGCTGGTCAAGCCGGTACACCGGCCAGCTGGCCGGGACCTGGAATTCGTAGCCGTGGTAGACCACCGTCTTCACGGCGGTCTTCTTGCCGGTCGTTTTGATGGATGTCTTGCCGGTCGTCTTTGCGGCCGTGGCGGCGAAGGCCGGTATGGCCGTTACTCCCCCGAGTACCAGCCCGCCCACGACAGCAGCTGCGATCGCGCGACGCATCTAACCCCCCGGTATTGCGTGCGTCTTCGTTGATTCAGTTTCTGCAGCGCTGCGTACTTAGGGGTACTGGGTCCGGAACAGCTTGGATTAGCCGGCTTTCCCAGCACATCCCGGAATGAGATGTGCCCAGGAATACCGAACGCTACTCTTTGGTTACGGAGCGGGACTGATGCTGGGCGCCGCGTTGGGCACCGCGCCGCCGTATCGCCGGTCCCGCGATGCGTAGATTTCGCAGGCATGCCAGAGATGTCTGCGGTCGAAATCGGGCCAGAGCGTGTCGAGAAAGACAAGCTCGGCATAGGCCGACTGCCAGAGCAGGAAGTTGGAAAGGCGCTGCTCGCCCGACGAGCGCACCCACAGGTCCACTTCCGGAATATCCGGCTCGTCGAGATAGCGGGCGAAAAGGCGCTCATCGATCTTATCGGGGCGAATTTTCCCGGCCGCCACCTCGCGCGCGATCGCGGCGGCGGCGTCGGCGATTTCCGCCCGGCCGCCGTAGTTGCAGCAGAACTGCAGGGTGAGGACGGTGTTCTCCTCGCTCAGCTGCTCGGCGTCCTCGAGCTCCCTGATCACGCTGCGCCACAGCCGCGGCCTGCGGCCCGCCCAGCGGATGCGGACGCCGCGCTCGGCCAGCTCCTCCCGGCGGCGGTGGATCACGTCCCGGTTGAAGCTCATCAGGAACGCGACCTCGTCCGGGTGACGCCGCCAGTTCTCGGTCGAGAACGCGTAGCTCGAGATGTACTTCACGCCCAGCTCGATCGCGCCCATGAGCACGTCCATGAGCGCGGCCTCGCCCACCTTGTGCCCCTCGGTTCTGGGCAGGCCGCGCTCCTTGGCCCAGCGCCCGTCGCCGTCCATGACGATCGCGACGTGCTTGGGGACGAACTCGGCCGGGATGGCCGGCGGGCGGACCCCGCCCGGGTGGGGGTAAGGCGGCTTAATCAGACGGGGCTCTTTGGGTTCCCCGGGAACCTTGCTCAAGCACGCTCCACGTGACGCAACGACCGGATCGAATGCTCCAGGTGCCACTGCAGATAGGCGGCCACCAGGCCACTGCACTCTACCCGGTGCCTGCGCTCGCTCCGCATCGCAGCGTCCCAGTCCCCGCGCAGCAGCGCGCCCATCAGCGTCACCGTCTGCGGCGCGGGCGAGGCCGAGCCGGGCTGGCGGCAGTTCGCGCACACCATCCCGCCGGACGCGACCGTGAACGCGACCAGCGGGCGGGTGCCGGAGGCGGCGGTCACCCCGCAGCGCGCGCACTGCTCGAGCGCGGGGGCGTAGCCCTCGAGCGAGAGCGAGCGGAGCAGGTAGGCGTCGAGGACCAGGCGCGGCTCGCGGGTCTGCGGTGCGGGCCCGGCGCGATG
>DATCGA010000688.1:0-9664 GCA_036509215.1 Trebonia sp. | reverse complement strand
GCGATCGTCGCCGTGGTGCCTCGGGTAGCCACGAACGGCCACAGTACCCGGCGAGCGGAGACCGCGCCGAACTCGGTAACCTTTCCGGTCATGAGCGATGTGCTTGCCGCGGACCGAGTACTGATGGCGCTGGCGCTTGAGCAGGCGCGGGCGAGCCTCGACGCGGGCGGGGTGCCGGTCGGGGCGGTGCTCGCTGCGGGCGGCGAGGTGCTCGCGGCCGGGCACAACGAGCGGGTGCAGCAGGGCGACCCGGTGGCGCACGGCGAGATCGCCTGCCTGCGCAACGCCGGCCGTCGGCCCTCCTACTCCGACACCACGCTGTACACCACGCTGTCGCCGTGCCAGATGTGCACCGGCGCGATCCTGCTGTTCCAGATCCCCCGGGTGGTGGTCGGCGAGGCGCGCACGTTCGAGGGCGACCTGGGGTTCCTGCGCGACCGCGGGGTCGAGATCGCGCTGCTCGACGACCCCGCCTGCATCGCCGCCATGGAGGAGTTCCAGACCCGCTATCCGCAGGTCTGGAGCGAGGACATCGGCGGCCGCTAACCCGGCCGACCGTCAGCCCCACGAGTCGGCCAGCGTCACCGCTGCCGTGTGGGAGCGGCCCGACCGGTTGTAGGTCAGATAGAGCTGCATGCCCGGCGCGAGGGCGGCCAGCAGCGCCGCGAGCTGGGCATTGCTGCGGATCGGGCACCCTTCAACCTCGGTGATCACGTCCCCCTGGCGGAGCCCGGCCGTGTCGGCCGGGCCGCCGGCCGACACGGCCGCGATCATCACCCCATTCGCCTGGCCGGACGACGTAGCGACGGTGCGGGGGGAGATGCCGATCGTGGCCCGGCCCGGCTCGGTTACCCGGCCGGCCGCGATGAGCTGGTCGGCGATGCTGGTCACGGTGTCGGACGGGATGGCGAAGCCGATGCCGGTCGAGTTGCCGTACCCGGCCGCGCCCGCGGTCGCGGTGGGAATGCCGATCACCTGACCGGAGAGGCTGGCCAGCGCGCCGCCGCTGTTGCCGCTGTTGATCGCCGCGCTGGTCTGCAGCACATCGGCGATCGTGGTGGTCTTGGCAGCGCCGGCGCCGGTCGGGATGGTCTCGATCAGCGTCCGGCCGGTCGCGGAGACGATGCCCTGGGCCGCGCTGCCGGTCAGGCCGAGGGGGCTGCCGAGGGCGAGCACTATCTGCCCGGCCTGCACATCCCCCGACTGGCCGAACTTCGCCGGCTGCAGAGACCCGGCCCCGGACGTGACTCTGATCACGGCTAGGTCGTCGGGCGCGAACACGCCGAGCACCTTCGCGGTCAGCGTAGCCCCGCCGACGTCCGTCAGCACCTGCACGGTCGAGGCGGTCCCGACGACGTGCGCGTTGGTGACGATGTCTCCCTGGTCGTCGTAGATCACACCCGACCCCTGCGTCTCTGGTGTGCTGATCTGCACGACGGAAGGCAGCACCGCCTTAATCACGTCCTGGTACTGCCGCTGCAGCGCGCTAGCCGGGCCGGAGCCGAGCGCCGCCGGGGCGGCGGCAGCCGCCGGGCTGGTGCCCGGGCCGTCCGGGGCGCGGCTCTCGCCGCACCCCGCTAGCGCCGCCGACGCGAGCAGTACGACCGCGGCGATGGCGGCCGCGCCACTGACCATGATCACCTACCACCTCCGGGTGGTGATCTTATGACATAACGTGACTTAGAAACGGTCAAACGGGATGAAAATGGACAGACGGTCGGGATGGGCCGGCTGATCCAGATGCATGTCGCACGACCCCCACGAGATAAGCTCTCACGTTGTGAGCAGCGTTGTCTCGGCCGAGGTTGGCGAACGGTTCCCTGACGTGCCCGCGCTGACGGCGGCGCTCGACAAGACCGGCTACATGGCCGGTGACCAGCTCGCGGCGGCGCTGTTCCTGGCGGTGCGGATGGGGCAGCCGATCCTGCTGGAGGGCGAGCCCGGGGTCGGGAAGACCCAGGCCGCCAAGGCCATCGCCGAGGCGCTGGACACCGTGCTCGTACGGCTGCAGTGCTACGAGGGCATCGCGTCGGCCGAGGCGCTCTACGAGTGGAACTACCCCAAGCAGCTGCTGGCGATCAGGCTGGCCGAGGCGACGCACGAGCAGATGCGGGAGACCGACCTGTTCCGCGAGGAGTTCCTGCTCTCACGGCCGCTGCTGACCGCGCTCGACCACCCCGGACCACGGCCCGCCGTGCTGCTGATCGACGAGGTCGACCGGGCCGACGACGAGTTCGAGGCGTTCCTGTTCGAGATGCTGGCTGAGTCCTCGGTGACGATTCCCGAGCTGGGGACGCGGCACGCGGTGGTGCCGCCGCTCGTCATCCTGACCTCGAACAGGACCAGGGACCTGCACGACGCGCTGAAGCGGCGCTGCCTGTACCACTGGATCGGCTTCCCCGACGCGGCCCGGGTGGCCGCGATCATCAGGCGGCGGGTGCCGGGCGCCACCGAGGCGCTCGCGGGGGAGGTGGCCGCCGCCGTGGCCCGGCTCCGGGCCCTCGAGCTGACCAAGTCGCCGGGCATCTCCGAGGCCATCACCTGGGCGGGGGCGCTGACCGTGCTCGGCGCCCCGACCCTGTCGGCCGAGGCGGCCGAGGCCACCATGAGCGTCGTGGTCAAGTACCCGGAGGACGAGCAGGCGGTGCGGGAGGCCGGGCTGGCGTCTGTCATCCGGCATGGCTGACGGACCGCCGAAGGCAGATTACGCGGCGCTGGCCGCCGTCCTGGCGGTGGCGCTGCGGTCGGCCGGGCTGCCCGCCGGGCCGGACCGCAGCGAGCGGCTGGCGGGCGCGCTGACCGTGATGCGGGCGACGACGCTGACGGAGCTGCACGCCTGCGCGCTCGCCAGCATGGTGTCGGGGCCGGCGCAGGTTGACGTGTTCGAGCGCGTGTTCAACGAGCTGTTCGGAGCCGACGGGCCGGGCGGGCCTCAGCGGCCCGAGGTGACCGCGCCGCAGCCGAACATGGTGGTCGACTCGGCCGAGCGGGCGGACGCCTCGGCCGACGGCTCTGACCCGGCCGCCGGGGGCGAAGAGCTGTCGGCCGAGCTGCGCGGGCTGGACGAGGCGCTGGCGGGGGCGGAGGTCTCCGAGGGCCCGGCCGACCCGGACGCGGCGGCCGACCCCGATGAGGGCCGTCCGGCCGTCCGGCGGGTCGCGTCGGTCACCGAGCGGCTCCGCGAGCGGGACTTCGCGCAGCTCACTGCGTCGGAACTGGCGCAGCTGGCGACGCTGATGCGGCAGCTCGTGATCGCGGTGCCGCCGCGTCGCACCCGGCGGTACCGGCCGCGCAAGGACGGTGCCCGGCTCGACATGCGCCGGACCATGCGGCAGGCCACCCGCACCGGCGGCGAGCCGATCAAGATCGCGCGGCAGGCGGTGCGGGTCCGGCAGCGGCGGCTCGTCGTGCTGTGCGACATCTCCGGCTCGATGGAACCCTACGCGCGGGCGATCCTGCAGCTCATGTACGTCGCCTCACGCTCCTCGGCCGCGTCAGGCGGGGGCGGCTCCGGTTTCTCCGGCCCGACCAGGGACGCCGCCCGGCCGCGGACCGAGGTCTTCACGTTCGCCACCCGGCTGACCCGGCTGACGCCGTACCTGGCGGGCGCCAGCCCGGAGACGATGCTCGCGCGGGCCGGCCAGGCCGCCCCCGACTGGGCGGGCGGGACCAGGATCGGCGCGGCGCTGCGCGAGTTCAACGACCGCTACGGCACCCGCGGCATGGCGCGCGGCGCCGTCGTGCTGATCATCTCCGACGGCTGGGAAACCGGCGACCCGGCCCTGGTCGGAGCCCAGATGGCCCGGCTGCACCGGGTCGCCTACCGGATCGTGTGGGCGAACCCCCGGACGCAGAGCGACCGGTACCGGCCAGAGGTCGGGGGCATGGCCGCCGCCTGGCCGTACTGCGACGCGGTGGTCAGCGCGCACAACTTCGAATCGCTCGACGACCTGCTCGCCGCCCTCCGGGCGCCTCGGGCGCACCGGCCGACCTTCGTACCGGCCGTGACCGTGAATGGCGCTGTCGTCGGTGGCGGTGTCGTCGGTAGGGGTGCCGGCTAGGGCAGCCAGTCGATCCAGGCGCCGTGGGCGTCGGTGAAGGCGAGGGCCCGGGTTCCGTCCCGCACGAGCACGAACTTCTCGCCGTCGCGCTCCGGGAAGGCGATCGCGGGGATGACGTCCGGGCCCTCGTTGGAGAGCCAGCTCGCGTTCAGCGCGCGGATGGTCTCGGCGACCTGGCGGCGCTGCTCGGCGGCGACATAGGCGAGCACCGCGGAGTGGTAGATCACCAGGGTGGCGTGCGGCGGCGCGTCGCGGGCCACGGCGGGGAGATCGGTCAGCAGGTCGCCGCGGTGGATGCGCGGCGGGTCCCGGCGGGCCGTCTCGATCGCCGCCGCCAGCCGTTCCGGCCGGCCGGCCTCGCCCGGCCAGAGCAGGCACTCGAGCCAGCGGACGTCATCGTCGGCGGTGACGTCGAGCGGATTCAGGTCGAGCCCGGCCCGCCAGGCCACGTCGGGTACCTGCGCCGGGACCGGGACCGGCCCCAGCGTTCGGCAGCTGAGGACCGGCGCATCCGGATCGGTGCCGGTGACCTGGCGATCGCCGTAATCGTAGGAGTAGCGGTCGGGGATCAGGGTGAGGCCGGCGCTCGCGCCGATCTCGATCAGCGCGAGGGGCTGCGGGAGCTGCGCCAAGGCCGGCAGCAGGGTGGCGCATCGGGCAGCCTCGTTGGTCTGGGTCCGCCTGGCCAGCATGACGGCGGTCAGCTCCCCGGCCCGGTCGCCGACCAGCCGCCGCAGCGCGGCCAGCTCGGGGGACTCGCCGAGCAGGTACGTCGCCGCCGCGAAGAGCAGGTTCGGCTGCCGCTTGGCGGCCGGCAGCGAGCGCAGGAATCCCAGCGCCAGCGAATCGCCCGCCACGACGGTCGCCAGCTCCTCGTACTGCGGCGACCGGCCGCGCGCCTCGGCCGCGAAGCCCAGGTACCGCTCGGCGGTGAGATCATCACCAGGCATCGACATGGGTAAGAGAATAATCCGGCCGGTCACAGCAGCCCGGCGATCGCCCGTTCGACGGTGATGATGGCGGCGGCGATCTCGGAGACCGGGCCCGCGGCGATCGCGAGCTTCGAGAGCAGCTGACGAACACGGGACACGTCGGGCCGGTCCTCGCCCAGCTCGGCGGCGGCCTCCTCGGCCGCGGTCTGCGCGCCCGCCTCATCGGCCAGCTCGCCCGTGTGGTCGCCGATGGCCGCCAGCAGCTCGCGCATCAGCCCGGCCAGTTCCTCGCGCTGCGCGCCGGAGTCCGGCTCCGCGGCCGGCTGGCTGACCACCTGCGAGGCGCGGGCGCCGGGTCCCTGGGCGAGCGCCCCGATGTGCACGGTGCCGCCGCTGATGACGATGCCCCTGCTCGGCTCGGGCGGCTGCGTCACTGTGATTCACCGCCTTGTCTCAAGAGCGATTGCACGCCTTGGGCGAACTGCGTCATGCCTGCCCGCGCCTGCTCCCCGACCGCGACGCTGCCCGCCTTGAACTCCCCGCCGGAGACCAGCAGCCCGTTGTTGAGGATCATCGACCGCTGCTCGGCGAACTGGGACGTGTCGACGTTGTGAGCGTCGAGGAAATCCACGATGGTGTCAAGCACCTGACGATCGATGTACTTCGTGCTCAGGTCGCGGTCTACCTGCTGGAAGTACCGGCGGTAATGGCGCGACTGGGCAAGTTCGCGGACGCTCGTCATCGCGCCGAAATTATATTCAGGGTCGGTCCTGATCTGGCGGAGGGCCGCTCGTTCCGTGTGCCAGCCAAGGCCCGTTCTCAGCAGCAGCCGGCTGACCCTAAAGGGCGCGCGGATCACGGTCCCGGTAATCGCCGACGGCACGCTCCTGAGCTCGGTGCGCAATCGCCTGCCCAGCGGCCAGGAGGCCAGTCGATCGGCCTGCTGGAATTCGGGCTGCAACGGCGCCAGCAGGAAATGCTGGACCTCGGCCAGCAGCGCGGTGCTCCGCTTGGTGAAGTTCACGAAGACGGAAAGAACCAGATCGCCTTCCCACGTTTGCAGCCGTATGCATCGATAGGGGCGGTTGTGCAATTCCGGCTCGCGGGTCAGCTCGGTCAGCCGGTCGGCGCTAATGCCGGCCACCGGCCGGTCAAGCACGGAAAGGGCCGGGTTGATGATTCGCAGGTCTGCTATCAGGGCGCCGATACCGAGAATGACGACCAAGATGCCGGCCGGCACGGTGATGTTGCGCCAGGCCCGCAAAACCGCCAGCATGCTGACGGATATGAGCACGGCCACAATCACCGCCTGCCACGCCTCGCTCATTAGGCTCACGTTTCCGTACGCGAGAACCTGATCCAGAGCATTGCTTGTGCGGGGGGCGATCGGCTGCGCCTCAGCCGAGGCAAGTAGCACGGTGCCGCCGGGCGTCCAGCTGAGGTCAGCGGGGCATGAAGTATCCATGACGAAGCCCCGTCCGCCGAGGTCGAAGCCTCCCGCTGTCGTGCACGACCTGCCGGCCACGATCGACGACAGGCGCGCGGGCGGGAAGGCGGCGCGGAAGCGGGCCGGGCGGCGCGGGCTCGGCCGCTGGGAGGAACGCGATCGCGGGCACGACGCGCTCAGCACGATCCTGGCCCAGAACAAGATCCGGGTTCCCGAGCTCGTCCCCATCCGGCATTACCGGATGGGGGTCTCCCCGTGGAACTACTACCGGGGCGCCGCCGCGGTAATGGCCGGCGACCTGGCATCGCAGCCCGACAGCGGACTAATCGTCCAGCTCTGCGGCGACGCGCACGTCCTTAACTTCGGCCTGTGGGCCACGCCGGAGCGGAACCTGTCGTTCGACCTGCGCGACTTCGACGAGACGCTGCCAGGCCCGTTCGAGTGGGACGTCAAGCGCTTCGCCGCCAGCCTGGTGGTGGCGGCGCGGGAGAACCGCATCAGGCCGAAGGTGGCCAATGCGGCGGTAGCCGCGGGGGTCGAGGCCTACTGCCGTCGCATCCGCCTGTATCGGACGATGCCCGAGCTCGACACCTGGTACGACAACATGCACGTCGACAGCCTGATCGGCTATTTTGAGCCGGCCGACCGCGGGCGGGTCTCGATCCACATCGAGAAGAAGCGCAGGCGCCGAACCAGTCGCGGCGCGTTCGCCAAGCTCACCACCATGGTGCACGGGCGCCCGCGGATAACCGAGGAACCGCCGATCCGGGTCACGATCAGCGACGATGAGCAGAACGACCTCACCGACCACCTGCTGGCCGAGTACCGGCTGACGCTCCAGGAGGACCGGCGGAGCCTGTTCGACCGGTTCACGGTGGTCGACGTGGTGCGCCAGGTGGTGGGGGTCGGCAGCGTCGGGATGCAGGTCTACCTGGTGCTGCTCGAGGGCCGGACCGGCGCGGACCCATTGTTCCTCCAGGTCAAGCAGGCCGGGCCGGCCGTCTACGAGGAGCACGCGGGCGCCAGCCGCCACGACAATCACGGCGCGCGGGTGATCAACGGCAAACGGCTGATCCAGAGCGCCACCGACATCTTCGTCGGCTGGGGGTCGCTGCACGGGAAGGACTACTACGTCAGGCAGTTCAGGGACATGAAGATCATCCCGAGCACCGAGCTCATCGCCCCCCGCCTGGTCGAGTTCGCCACCGCCTGCGGCGAGACGCTGGCCCGGGCCCACGCGCGGTCGGGCGACCCGGTGGCCATCGACGCCTACATCGGGAAGGGACCGAAGTTCGCGGCCGAGCTCGGCCGGTTCGCCCGGCAGTACGCCGACCAGAACGAGCGGGACCACGCCCAGCTCGTCAGGGCCATCGCCGACGGCACGATCGACAGCGTGCCCGACTCGAACAGCCGCCAGTAAGGCAGATCAAACCCGTTTTATCGAACGGACCGTGACCGCCTCTATCCGGCTCCGGATCCTGTCGATGGCGTAGTCGACAGAAATCGAACAAATGATCATAATCACATCCTTTGATTGTCATCGATCGAACGGTAGTCTGTAAGCAGAGGCAGGCAGCCCGCGACTGCGCCCACCGAAGGCGCGCCGCCCCCGCGGAATCCCGACCGGCGGAAACGTGGCTGCTGCCTGGTTCGGCCGGCGGGCAACGCCGTGGCCGCAGACGCAGAAGCGGCCGCCACGGCAGGTTCCAGCCGCCGCATGAGCTCCAGTCGCGGGTTCTCGACGCCCAGCAGGGAGGGGGTGGTTCATGATGTGCACGGCAGACGGCGAGGGCCCCGGCGACGGAATGCCCGGCCCAGGCCCCGGATCCCCGGGCGGCGCGGGCTGCTGCACGGCGTCCGGCGCGGGCTTCAGGACCGTCGCGCAGGCGCTGTCGGCTGGCCGGGCCGTCGCCGCGTACCTGAACTCTCCGGCCGCCCGCGACCTCGACGGCCCCGCCCGGGGCGAGGCCCTGGAGCAGCTCGGGGCGATCGGCTCCCTGCTCGGCGCCGCGGCCAACGGGCTGCTGCGCCGGTTCGACGCCGACTACGGCCACGACGCCGACGGCTACGCCAGCAGCGCCGCCTGGCTCGCCGCCAAGACCCGTCTCGGCCGCCGGGACGCCAAGGCCGCCGTCCGCCAGATGCGCCTGCTCGGCCGCCACCCGCTGCTGGACGACGCCACCACGACCGGCGGCATCACCGTCTCGTGGGCGCGGGAGATCGCCGGCTGGACCGGCCACATCGACGACGAGGAGCTCCAGACCGAGGCGGACCGGATCCTGGTCGAGGCCGCGACGGCCGGGGCGGGCCTCGATGACCTGAAGCTCATCGCCCAGGCCGCGTACGAGGCGTGGCGGGAGCGGGAGCCGGACCCGGAGGAGGACCCCCGGGGGCGGGGGTTCGGCGACCGGTACCTGCACCTGCAGACCACCCTCGACGGGGCCGGGCGGATCAGGGGCGACCTCACCCCCGAGTGTGCCGCCGCCGTCACCGCGGTCCTGGAGGCGCTCGGCAAGCGCCGGGGCCCGGAGGACATGCGGTCGGCCGGGCAGCGGTTCCACGACGCGCTCCAGGAGGGCTGCGAGCTGCTGATCCGGGCCAAGATGGTGCCGGACCGGGCCGGCGCCGACACCCGCGTCGACGTCGTCATCCCCCTGTCCGACCTCCGGGCGATCGACGGGGCCTCCGTCATCGAGGACGCCTGGCTCCGCGCCCGAGCGGGCGAGCACGGGTACCTGACCGGCAAGGACGCCGAGGCGGCCGCGTGCGACGCGATGATCGTCCCGGTCGTCACCGGCAGCCCCGACTGGGCGATCATCGCCCAGATGACCGACCTGGTCGCCAGCGCCCTCGCCCACCCCGCCAACCCCGGCGCCCGCCCCGCCCGGCCCGGGCGGCCCGCCCGCCCCGGGCGATCCGGCCCCGGGCAGCCGATCCCCCCGCTGCCGCCCGAGAAGTGGGAGGACCTGCAGCAGGCCCTGGCCCGGCTCGCGATCCACTTCGTCTCCGGCCCCGGCGCGATCACCTCCGCCCTGCGCCGCGCCCTCCTCGACGCCCCGTTGAACGGCAAGAGCGTCCCGCTCGACATCGGCTACTCCGACACCATCCCGGAGTCGATCCGCAAGGCCGTCATCATGCGGGACAAGGGCTGCGCCTGGCCCGGCTGCAACCGCCGCCCCGCCGCCTGCGACGTCCACCACGTCAAGCACAAAAAGCACGGCGGC
>DATCGA010000687.1:0-16072 GCA_036509215.1 Trebonia sp. | reverse complement strand
ATGTCGGCCGCGCGGAGCGGCACGCCAGGCGGGGTGGTGTCCGCCGTCCGCGCGACGAGTTCCCGCTTGACCAGCCGGTCCTCGAGCGAGTGATAGGCAAGCGCGAGCAGCCGGCCGCCCGGCGCGAGCAGGTCGAGCGCGGCCGGCACGGCCCGGCGCAGCGTGCCGAGCTCGTCGTTCACCTCGATGCGGAGCCCCTGGAAGGTCCGCTTGGCCGGGTTGCCGCCGGTGCGCCTGGCGGCGGCCGGTATCGCGTCCTTGACGATCGCGGCCAGCCGGAGCGTGCCGGTGATCGGCTCGCGGGACCGCTCGCGGACAATCGCCTCGGCGATCCGGCGGGCGAACCGCTCTTCGCCGTACTCGGACAGCACCCGGGCCAGGTCCGGGGCCGGATAGGTGTTGACGACCCGGTCGGCGGTCAGCTCGGCGCTCTGGTCCATGCGCATGTCGAGCGGCGCGTCGTGGGCGTAGGAGAACCCCCGGCTGGCGTCGTCGAGCTGCGGCGACGAAACCCCGAGGTCGAACAGCGCCGCCTGGATCCGGCGATGCCCCGCCCCGGCGACGATTTCGGCGATGTCGTCGTAGAACGCGCGCGCCAGCGTCACCCGGCCCGGGTACTGCGCGGCGAGGGCGCGCCCGGCCTCGATTCCGGCCGCGTCGGCGTCGATCCCGATCAGCTGCAAGTCGGGGGCCGCCTCGAGCAGGATCCGGGCGTGGCCCGCGCGGCCGAGGGTGGCGTCGACGAGGACCGGCGGACGGCCGTCGGGAGTGGGGCCGGTGAGCGCGGGCAGCAACAGGGCGGTCACCCGGCCGGCCATCACCGGCACATGCGCATAGGCGTGCTCGCCCACTGACCCCTCCGCTTCGCGCTGCTGCTGAGCTGCTGAACTGCCGTGCTGCCGAACCGCCGGGCCAGGGCCGCGCCCCCGCGCGGCGCCGCTGTGACCGGCCATCCGGCCGGCTGCCCGGCGGTGTCTCCCTCCGCGCCTTGGCACTCGGCCATCGTCTGGCGCCGGGGAAGTGGCGCCAGCCTGCTGGCCTGGCACTGGCGAGAGACCCGCCGGACTGCCGGTAACCGCCGGGCTGATCCCGGCGGCGGCTCTACAGAACTCCTGGGAGCACCTCCTCCGCGGCTTCGGAGAACGAGTCCTCCTGAGCGGCCAGGTAGGTCTCCCAGGCCTGGGCGTCCCAGATCTCAAGTCGGGTGTTGGCCCCGATCACCACGCAGTCCCGGTCCAGCCCGGCGTACGTCCGCAGGGCGGCCGGAACCGTGATCCGGCCCTGCTTGTCGGGCACCTCGTCGGATGCGCTGGCGAAGAACACGCGGCTGTAGTCCCGCACCGACTTGGCGGTCACCGGCGCCGTCCGCAGCGCCTCGGTGATCCGCCCGAACTCGTCGACCGGAAAGACGTACAGGCAGCGCTCCTGCCCCTTCGTGATCACGACTCCCCCCGAGAGCTCGTCACGGTACTTGGCGGGCAAGAACAGCCGGCCCTTCTCGTCAAGCCGGGGCGCGTGAGTACCGAGAAACATTCGGTCCTCACCTCCAACCCCCCAGCGAGCCGAGCTTCGATAGCCATCTCACTCCACCACGCCCCACTGTACTCCACATTCCTCCACCGGCACCAGCCCAAACCTCCCCAGCGGCCCGATCCGCCCCACAAATGCCCAGCTCAGCGACGGTGGAGCGGAGTGGGGGAAGAAACAGCCCCGAGGGCGCGGCGCGATCTAATGCCCCATCCGCCCCTTTTTCCCCACCAGCGCTGAGGGGCGGCCGCCCGCCGGCCGCCCTCCGGCCGCCCTCCCGGACCCGTCGGCTGGAGCCGAAACGTCACCATCGCCGCTGCGGGCGTGGCACTTTTGGGGTGGGACGACATACTGTCTGTAGACGACGACGGAGTATCCGGTTGCAAGTGGGAGAGCAGACCAACCGGGCCTTTTCCTGGAGGGCTTTTTGGTACTCGACACGGGGCGCGGGCAGCAGCAGGCGCTCGATGACCTGGTGGCAACCGCACACCAGATCGGCACGGCCGTTGAATCGGTCATCGACGGCAAGGCGGACGCCGTCCGGCTCGCGCTGATCGTGCTGCTGGCCGAGGGGCACTTGCTCATTGAGGACGTGCCCGGCGTTGGCAAGACGATGCTCGCCAAGGCCCTCGCCCGATCCATCGACTGCTCGGTCCGCCGCGTTCAGTTCACCCCTGACCTGCTGCCGAGCGACATCACCGGGGTCAACGCCTACAACCAGGAACTGCGCGAGTTCGAGTTCAAGCCGGGTCCGGTGTTCGCGAACATCGTGGTGGGCGACGAGATCAACCGGGCCTCGCCCAAGACCCAGTCAGCGCTGCTTGAGTCGATGGAGGAGCGGCAGGTGACGGTGGACGGCACCACCTACCCGCTCGAGGCGCCGTTCCTGGTGATCGCGACCCAGAACCCGATCGAGATGGAGGGCACCTACCCGCTGCCCGAGGCGCAGCGCGACCGGTTCACCGCCCGGATCTCCATCGGCTACCCGACCGCGGCGGCCGAGCTGGAGATGCTCGACACGCACGGGTCGTCGTCGCCGCTCGACTCGCTCAAGCCGGTCGCAACCGCGGTCGACGTGCGCCAGCTGATCACGGCCGTGCGCGGGGTGCTGGTCACCGGGCAGGTCAAGGAGTACATCATCGCGCTCGCGGCCGCGACCAGGTCCGCGCCCGAGCTGCGGCTCGGCGCCTCGCCGAGGGCATCGCTGCAGCTGCTGCGCGCGTCGCGGGCGCGGGCCGCGCTCGACGGCCGCGACTACGTCATCCCCGATGACATCCAGGCCCTGATCGTCCCGGTGTTCGCGCACCGGCTGCTGCCGACCGCCGAGGCGCTCGTCGAGCGCCACCTGCCGGAGCAGGTCGTCGCCCGGATCGTCGCGCAGACCCCGCTGCCGCGGCCCTGACGAGGGGCCGGTCACGTCATGCACAGGCTGCTGGGGACACTGACGGTACGGGGCCGGTCGTTCGTCGCGGCCGGCGCCGCGGCGGTGGTCTGCGGACTGCTGATACCGGAACCCGACCTGCTGCGGATCGGCGCGCTGCTGATGGCGCTGCCGCTGCTGTCCGCGTTCGGGTCGGGCCGGGCCAGGTACCGGCTGTCATGCGTGCGCCAGATGACCCCTTCCCGGCTGCCGGCCGGGCAGACCGCCGCGCTGACCATCCGGCTGATCAACGTCTCGCGGCTGCGCACCGGGCTGCTGCTGGCGGAGGACACCGTGCCGTACGCGCTCGGCTCCCGCCCCCGGTTCGTGTTCGAGGGGATCGGCGGCGGCGGGTCGCGGGAGTTCACCTATCAGCTCGGCGCGGAGATCCGGGGCAAGTACACGATCGGGCCGTTGCGGGTCCGGGTCGCCGACTCGTTCGGCCTGGTGTCGATCACCCGGGCGTTCACCACGACCTCAACGCTGACCGTCACCCCTGCGATCGTGCCGCTGACCCGGCCGCCGCTCGCGGGCAGCTGGCTGGGCGACAGCGACCAGGGCCGGCGGTCCATCGCCGCCAGCGGCGACGACGACGCGGCCCCCCGCGCCTACCGGACCGGGGACAGCCTGCACCGGGTCCACTGGCGGTCCACCGCGCGCTACGGCGAGCTGATGGTCCGCCGCGAGGAGCAGTTCTGGCGGAACACGGCGTCGCTCTTCCTCGACACCCGGCGGACGGGGTACTCCAACGCGCTGTTCGAGCTCGCGGTCACCGCGGCCGCGTCGATCGGCGTCCACCTGGCGGGCGAGGGATTCGACGCCAGGCTCGTCACCGAGCTCGGCGAGGTGCCCGGCCAGGGGTCGTTCCGTGACACCCTGCTGGAGACGCTGGCCGTGGTCCGGCCGTCCCGCGCGCTCGGGCTCGACGAGGGCATCAGGGCCCTCGGCAACGGCGACGGGCAGCTCATCGCCGTGCTCGGCGAGCTGACGGCCGGGCAGGCGCAGGAACTGTCGGCCGCGCGGCACGGGAACACCCCGGCCCTGGCGCTGATCTTGTCGCAGGACCAGCGGGCCGCCGCCATCAGCGCCCGGACGCTGACCGGGGCCGGCTGGCGGGTGGCGGTGGTGCCCGACGCGGCCCGGCTGCCGGTGGCGTGGCAGGAACTGCACCGCGGCGGGGCCGGGCGAGGACCCGGGGTCGGCGCAACGGCCGACGCGGCGGCCGCAGCAACGGCCGGGGCGGCAGCGGCCGGGCCCGCCGGCGGGCCGACGGCGGCCGCGAACGGTTCTGCCGACCGGAGGGCCAGCCATGAGTAGTCATCGGCGGACGCTGGCCGCGGCCCTCGCGACCGCCGCGGCGTCGGTGTCGCTCTACCCCGTCTTCACCGGCGGCCTGTGGTTCCTGGCCGGGCTCGGCTCGATCGCCGTCGTGGCGGCGGCCGGCACCGCGACCCGGCTGCGACGGCTGCCCGAGCCGGTCTGCCTGGGCGGCGGCCTGGTCGCGCTGCTGCTCTACCTGAACGCGGCGTTCGCGAACAGCAGGTCGTTCCTGTACCTGGTGCCGACGCCCGCCTCCGCGCACCTGCTCGCGCACATGGTGCACCAGGGGTTCAACGACGCCGGCAAGTACGCTCCGCCGGTCCCCGAGCTCGCCCCGATGGTACTGCTCGCGGCGGCCGGCATCGGGTTCGCGGCCCTGCTGACCGACTGGATGGCGGTTCGGCTTGGCAGCGCCGCGCTGGCGGGCCTGCCGCTGCTGCTGCTGTTCACCGAGCCGTTCACGCTCAGCGTCGGCCGCGGCTTCCTCGGCACCACGGTGGCGTTCTGCGTCGGTATCGGCGGGTATCTCGGCCTGCTCAGCAGCGAGGGCAAGGACCGCATCCGCGAGTGGGAGTCGCAGGACCCGACCGCCCGCAACGCGCCGGACACGAAGGCGCTGGCGGCGGCCGGGCGGCGGGTCGGCTTCGGCTCGGTCGTCGTCGCCTTGATCCTGCCCCTGGTGATCCCGGGGCTGCACGTCACCCGGCTATTCGGCGGGCAGGCGGGGATCGGCGGGCACGGCGGCGCGGGCGTCAGCGGGTCGGCCGGCGTCGGGTTCCCCGGGGTGGCCACGCAGGTCTCACAGCAGCTGTCGTCGGAGCTGAACACGCCGGCCCAGATCGTGCTCGGCTACACCACCGCCGTCCAGTCCCCCGACTACCTCCAGCTCTACGTGCTCGACAACCTCACCGATTCCGGCTGGACGCTGTTCAGCCAGCCGAAATCGACGGTGCGGGTCGACCCGCAGCTGCCGTCGCCGCCCGGGCTCGCCGACGCTTCGCTGGACGGCACGGTGAGCACGACCATCACGGTCGCCCGCGACGTCGGACCCGACCAGCTGAACGCGCTGCCGGTGCCCTACCCGACGACCGCAATCAAGGCCAAGGGGGACCTGGAGGCCGATCGGTCGACGCTGATGCTGTTCGATACCGGACCGGCCCTCGGCGGCCTGTCGTACCAGGTCAGCAGCCTCGTCAACACACCCTCGGAAGAGTCGCTCAACATCGCGCCCGCGCCGCCCGCGGTGATCAGAGACCACTACCTGGAGGTCCCCCCCTCCTACGACTCGCTGCGGGCCGTGGCCGAGTCGATCGCCGGCAACGCCAAGTCCCCGTTCGAGAAGGCGGTGGCGCTGCAGAAGTATCTGGCCGGCGGGACCTTCGCGTACACGCTGAAGGCCCCGACCGTGCTCAGCGCGAGCGACCTGTCCCGGTTCCTCAAGGTCACCAAGAGCGGCTACTGCCAGCAGTTCTCGTTCGCGATGGCGGTGCTCGCACGGCTGCTCGGCATCCCGTCCCGGGTCGCCTACGGCTTCACCTCCGGCTCCCCCGTCGGCGACGACGAATGGCAGGTCACCACGCACGACGCGCATGCGTGGCCGGAGCTGTACTTCTCGGGCTACGGGTGGCTGCGATTCGAGCCGACCCCGTCCGGCCCGACCGAGCAGGGGACGGCGTACGCGCCGACCTACACGACTGTGCCAGGCAGCTCCTCGGCTGGGGCAGCGGGGCAGTTTGCGCCGACCTCCGCGCCGACCTCGCCGGCCGGCAGCAGCGCCAGCCAGGCGATCCTGCGACACCACCTCAGCGAGCAGCTCGGCCTCGGCGACCAGGCCGACCCAGGCCTGACGGCCGGGGGCACCCAGACCGCCGCCACCGCCCCCGGTACGAACCCGTGGGAGGTGTTCGGGCTGGTGGTGGCCGGGCTGCTGATCCTCGGGCTGGTGGCGCCGTGGGCGGCCCGGCTGGCGATCAGGCGGCGGCGCTGGCACCGCCGCAGGCACCTGGACCGGCCGGACCAGGCGGACGCGGAGTGGGCGCACGCGGCCTGGAGCGAGCTCAGGGACGACCTGACCGACTACGGCGCGGGCTGTCTGCCGAGCGACACGCCGCGGTCGGCGGCGGCCCGCGCGGGCACCGGTCTGGCCCTGGCCGAGCCGGCCCTGTCCGCGCTCGGGCGGATCGCCATGGCGGAGGAACGGGCCAGGTACGCGGCCCGGCCGACCGACGGCAGCGGGCTGCGGCAGGACAGCGTGACCGTGCGGCGAGCCATCGCCGTCGCGGTGCCGCGGCCCACTCGGTGGCGCGGCAGGCTGCTGCCCGCCTCGGTGATCGGCCCTGCCCTGAACGCAACGGCCCAGGCAGCCGACATTTTCGGCCGCCTGACCCCGGAGTGGCTCAGCAGGTTCAGGACTCCGGCTCCCTAGAAGCCGCCTTCCTGTCGCCTGCGCCAGCGCTCGTCGAACCGCTCCATCATCGAGCCGCGAGCCGGCTGGCCGCGGCCGCCGCGCCGCGAACGGCGCGAGCGGCGCTTGCCGACCGGGCCGTTGGCCGGCCCGCCGCCAAGCGTGACGGTGGCCATCTGCCGCCAGCTGTTCAGCGCCCAGATGCCGCAGAGCAGCAGGACAACGAAACCGCCGGCCGCCAGGCCGATCAGCGGCAGGATGATCCCGACGGCAACCATCGCCGCGCCGAGGGCCAACCCAACGAGCGCCTCTACCACCCGACGCTTGTAATGCACGTGGGGATCGCTGGAGCGAACTAGACGGACTAGCCTCCGATCCTCCCTGTAGAGCGCCTGCTCGATCTGCTCGAGCTGGCGCTGCTCATGCTCAGAGAGCGGCACGACGCCTCCCATGGAACCCGGGGGGTGAGGTGACTTTCACCTCACTTGGCTACCAGGTTCATTTCCCAGAATACGAGGCTCCTCACGTTCCGTGGAAGGGGCGTCCGCCGGACCGTCCTGAGAAGATGGCAACAGGGCGGCCGGCCGCACCGCGTCAGTGCCGAACCGCCTGGCGATCTTGTCCACCGCCTGCTCCGCCTCACGCCAGCCGATCGGGCGGTCGTCGAACGCGAGCTGCCGCGCGGAGCCCTCGGCCGGCCGCAGTCCCGTCGCCCGGACGCCGACCAGCCGAAGCCTGGCCCCGACGCCGAGCCCGGAGCCCTCGTAGAGCTGGCACGCGGCCGCGTAGATCTCCCTGGCCACGTCCGTCGGCTCCGACAGCGTCCGCGACCTGGTAATCGTACGGAAGCTGGCCAGGCGGAGCTTGACCGTCACGGTCCGCCCGACGCACCCGGCGCCGCGCAGCGCCCGCGCCGTCCGACCCGACAGCCGCAGCAGCTCGCGCCGGATCACCTCCGGGTCGTCGACATCGGTCGGGAACGTCTCCTCGGCCCCGACGCTCTTCTCCTCCCGGTGCGGGCTCACCCGGCGCTCGTCCCTGCCCCAGGCGAGGGCCCACAGGTGCTCGCCCGCCGCGCCGAGCTCGCGGCGCAGGGTGGCCTGGGAAACGTGAGCGATGTCACCCACGGTGCGCAGGCCGAGCCGTCCGAGCACCTGCTCGGCGTGGTCACCCACCCCCCACAGCGCGCTCACCGGCAGCGGGTGCAGGAAATCGAGCAGCCCGGCGGGCGGGATCACGAGCAGGCCGTCCGGTTTGCACCGGGCCGACGCGATCTTGGCGACGAACTTGACCGGAGCGACCCCGACCGAGCAGGTGATGGACTGCTGCTCGAGCACCTGCGCCCGGATCAGCTCCGCGATCGCGCGCGGCGGGCCGAGCCTGCGCACCGCGCCGGACACGTCGAGGAACGCCTCGTCCAGCGAGAGCGGCTCCACCTCCGGGGTGATCGACCGGAAGATCGCCATGACCTCCCTGGACACCTCGGCGTAGAGATCGTGCCGGGGCGGGATGAACACCGCCTGCGGGCACAGCCCGCGCGCGCGGCCGACCGGCATCGCCGAGCGGACGCCGAACGCCCGCGCCTCGTAGGTGGCGGAGAGCACCACGCTGCGGGGCCCGAGGCCGCCGACCACGGCCGGACGGCCCCGAAGCTCCGGCCGGTCGCGAAGCTCCACGCTGGCGTAGAAGGCGTCCATGTCCACGTGCAGGATCCGGCAGTCGGCGTCGTCTGCAAGCGGGCGGTCGGGCATGGTCAACGGTGGCCGAAGATGTGCAGGCGGGCGGCGATGTCACGCAGCGCCGGGTAGTCGGCCGCCGCCGCCTCCAGGGCGCGCAGCGCGTCGGCGGTCGCCGGGTCGGCGCCCACGCCCGGCAGCAGCCCGGCGAAGATCCGCACGCCGTGCGGGTCGCCGGCCCGCAGCCCGGCCCCCTCGATGAGCGCGGTGAGCTCGGCCAGCGTGAACCGGCGGTGCTCGGTCAGGCCCTGGGCGGGGACGCGGGCGGGAGCAGAGCCGGGGCCGGGGGCCGGGTCGGCCGCGTTCGACGTGAGCAGGCGGCGCGCCTCTTCGTAGCGGCCGGCCAGCGCGCGCTGCAGGACCGCCGCGACCACGTTGGCGGCGAGCACGCTGACCGTGCCGCCCGGCCGCAGGACCCGGGCGATGGCCGCCATCGCGGCGGCCGGCGAATCGACGTACTCAAGCACGTTGTGGCAGACCACGAGGTCCGCCGCGCCGTCACCGACCAGCCCGGCGATCTCGCTCGCCTCGCCCTGGACGGCGGTCAGGGTGACGCCGAGCTCGTCCGCCCGCCAGCGCGCGGCGGCGAGGGCGTCGGGGCTCGGGTCCACCACCGTGACGTGGTGCCCGAGCTTGGCCAGCCGGACCGCGAACCCGCCGGTCCCCGCGCCGACGTCGACGACCTCGAGCGCGGTCCGGCCGACCCGGGCCGCGCGAACCGCCAGGACCTCATCGAGGGCGTCGGAGACCTGCGTCGACGGCGCCCCGCGGCGGCGCTCGGCGTCGTCGCCGTAGGCAATCCTCACGGGTGCCTGCGCGGGCCCGAAATCCTTGCCGCTCATCGGGCGTCCTTCCGAGAGATGTCGGCCCCGAGATCCCCGGGCCGCATCGGAGAGTATCGGCCGGGGGCCAGGGTCCAGGGGTATCGGGGGCGGGAGCCCTCCATGCCAGGAACGAGTGGGCGGGAGCCCCCGTTCCGGAAAACTGTCCCACCGGAGACACTGTAGTGGGCCGGGCCGCCCGTCGCCCGGCAAGGCACGACCTCGCGTTCGGTACGCAATGTATTCGTTTGATCTCAATACGTTACTATCGAGATTGAACCGGACCGACCTCGCCGCCGTATTCAGAAATGTGAAGACAACGCGAGCCAGCGCGACATGGCGGTCAAATCGGGAGCATCTCCATTCCGGAGAGCGGTCAAAACCGACACGCCGCCATCATCGAATGTCCAGCCGGGACCCAGGCTCGGCACGTATGCTCATCGGCATGCCAGCCCCCGAGCATATTGAACTCCCCAACCCCCGACGGCTGCTGCGGACGACCGCGTGGTCGATGGCGGAGTCCGTGGGGCTGCCGTTCGGCACCTACGTGGCGGTGACCGACCTGGTCAGCCCGGACGCGGGGCTGCTCGCGGGCACCGCGGTGGTGTGGCTGCTGATCGCGGCCCGACGGATCGTGACCGGCTCCGTCACCTCGCTGCTGATGATCTCCGCGGTGGTGCTCACCATCCAGACCGCGGTCGCGGTCAGCACCGGCTACCTGTGGATGTTCCAGCTCCAGTTCCCGCTCGCCAACCTGGCGATGTGCCTGGTGTTCGCGCGGACCGCGCCGACCAGCAAGCCGCTCGTCGCGCAGCTGGCGGCCGAGGTGGTCGCGTTCAAGCAGAGCGAGGACCACCACCCGGGGCTGCACCGGTTCTTCCAGGGCGCGACGTGGTTCTGGGCCGGGCTGTTCCTGATCCTGACGCTGGGCATGGCGGTCATGATGGAGACCGAGCCGTTCAAGCTCTTCATGCTGCTGTCGACGGTCGTCACCATCGGCCTGACCGTGCTCGGCGCGGGCGTGTGCGCGCTCTGGTTCTTCGCGGTGCTGCGCCGTCTGGGCGTCGGCCTCCGCTTCACCGCCGCCTGACGAGGCGTTCGAAAAGATCGTGGAAGAAAAGCACGCTACATGCGTGCTTTTCTTCCGTCAAGAGCAAAGTTTCCAAGATCTTTGTGGCCGCAGCGGCGCTTGAGGCGCGTGTTACGCCTGGGGGCGGGGCGCGGGCTCGGGGTGAGGCTCGAGGGCGGCGGCCTTGTCGGGGGCGTCGTCGGGGTTGGGGTCGTTCTCGGGGTCAGCGTCGTTCTCGGGGTTGGGGGCGTCGTCGGCCTTGAGGTCGGGCTCGGGCTCAGCGTCGGGGTCGGGGTCAGCGTCGTTCTCGGGGGCGTCGTCGGGGTCTAGGGAGGGCTGTGCGTCGACGGACAGGTCCCGGTCGAGGGCGGTGGTGGGCTTGTCGGCCTTGATCCGGGCCAGGACGCCGTTGACGAAGGACGGCGAGGCGTCGGTGGACAGGTCCTCGACCAGCGCGACGGCCTCGCTGATGGCCACCCCGTCGGGCACGCCGTCCGCCCACAGCAGCTCGTAGACGCCGAGGCGGAGGACGTTCCTGTCGACGGCGGGCATCCGCTCCAGGGTCCAGTCGACCAGGTTCCAGGAGATCAGCTCGTCGATCCGCTCACGGTTGGACGCCACCCCCCGGACCAGGTCGGCCGCGTACTCGGGAACCGGATGCTCGCCGAGCGACTGCCGCTCGGTGAGCAGCTCGAGCGTCGGCAGCCCGCGCTGCTCGGACTCGAAGAGCAGGTCGAGCGCCCGCTTGCGTGCCTTGCTGCGCGCAGCCACCTACGCGCGGCCGAGATAGGCGCCGGTGCGGGTGTCGACCTTGATCTTCTCGCCGGTGGTGATGAACAGCGGGACCTGGACCGTGGCCCCGGTCTCGAGCGTGGCCGGCTTGGTGCCGCCGGTGGAGCGGTCGCCCTGCAGGCCGGGGTCGGTCTGGGAGATGATCAGCTCGACGGCGGCCGGAAGGTCGACGTAGAGCGGGGTGCCGTCGTTGAACGCGATCGTGACCATCTGCTCCTCGAGCAGGTAGTCGGCCGAGGTGCCGACCACCGCGGCGGGGATGCGCGGCTGGTCGTAGTCGCTGGTGTCCATGAAGACGAAGTCGCCGCCCTCGCGGTAGAGATACTGCATCTCCCGCTTGTCGACGTTGGCGACGTCGACCTTTATGCCCGCGTTGAAGGTCTTGTCGACGACCTTGCCCGACATCACGTTCTTGAGCTTGGTGCGCACGAAGGCCGGCCCCTTGCCGGGCTTGACGTGCTGGAATTCAACGACATTCCAGAGCTGCCCCTCAAGGTTCAGCGTCATGCCGTTCTTCAGGTCATTCGTGCTTGCCACGGATCGTCTCCCACTTATTACAGGACCAGCAGGCATCTGCTGGTATTACAGGACCAGCAGTTCCCTGGTGGTCGAAGTCAGGATTCTGGCTCGGTCGCCCGCCGTCACGACCAGCACGTCCTCGATTCGGACGCCGCCGAGTCCGGGCAGATAGACACCAGGCTCGACGGTGACAGGAACCCGATCGCTCAGCTTACCCGTTCTTCCGTACCCAAGCATCGGCGCCTCGTGGATCTCCAGGCCCACGCCGTGCCCGAGGCCGTGCTGGAAATACCCGGAATGCCCGGCCGCCTCGATCACGTCCCGCGCCGCGGCGTCCACCGTCCCGGCCTCCACCCCGTCCTCGAGCACGGCGATGCCGACCTGCTGGGCCAGCGCGACCAGCTCGTAGATCTCGCGCTGCCAGTCGGCGACCGCGCCGATCGCCACCGTGCGGGTCATGTCCGCGTGGTAGCCGTCGTAGAGCGCGCCGAAGTCCATCGTCACCAGGTCGCCCCGGGCCAGCGGGCGGTCGGTCGGGACGTGGTGCGGGATGGCCCCGTTGGGGCCGCTGGCGACGATGGTGTCGAACGCGGGGCGCTCGGCACCGAGCAGTGCCATCTGGTGGTCAAGGCGCAAGGCCACGGTCCGTTCGGAATCCCCTGCTTTGATCGTGGGCAGGACCTCGGCCAGCGCGGCGTCGCTGAGCTCGCACGCGACCTGCAGTTTCTCCAGCTCCACGGGGTCCTTGACCATGCGAAGAGCTTCAATCATCCGTCCGAACGGTCGCGTGCTGACTCCCTCCGCCACCGCGACGAGCTCTGCGTGGCGTTCGACGGTCATCTCGTGCGCCTCGAACGCCAGCCGCGCGAGCCCTCGGCGGGACGCCTCCTGGGCCAGCCTGCCCTCGAGGAACCGCTCGCTGATCAGATCGACGTCGGGGGCGTCGCGCTGGGCCGCCCCGACGTACCTGAAGTCGGTCGCGAGCAGCGCGTCGCCGTCGGCCGGCAGCAGCAGCGCGGCATTGGAGCTGGCCAGACCGGTGAGGTAGCGGACGTTAGGTCGGGCGGTGATCAGCGCGGCGTCCGCGTCTGCTTCCCTGACGAGCTGCTGAGCGCGGCGGCGGCGGGCGGCGTGAATCTCCGGCATGCCTGCGACTTTAGCCGAGCGCCACGGCATCGGCGGCACGGCTGTTGACGGTTAACGCTATATGAGTAGAGTTAGCACTCATGCAGCGGAACCGTCCCCCTTCCGCGCAGGCGATCAGCGTCCTGCGGGCGCTCGCGGCCGATCCGGCGCGCTGGCGCTACGGCTATGACCTGGCCACCGAGGTTCGTCTGAAATCCGGGTCGCTCTACCCGATCCTGGTCCGGCTGGCCGACCGCAGCCTGCTTGAGACGTCGTGGGAACCAGGCCAGGGAAGCCGACCGCCCCGCCACCTGTACCGGCTGACCACGGCCGGCCGGGAGTACGTGGCGGCGCTGCCCGCGGCCCGGGCCGCCCGCGTCCGCGCAACCGTCTGAGTGAGGCGTAAATGCCGATTTTCATTCCCTGATGTGCCTGCTCGGCATGGGAGTAGCGCGGTTCCGCGGCCACGCCCCGGAGGCGATTCGCGATGACGGGCCAGTGCGGCTGCTGCGGTGGGCGGTCGGCATGCTGACGGCGCAGCGGGACGAGTGGGGCCGGGCGATGCTCGGCGAGCTCGGCTACATCGACGGCCGGGGCCGGCGGTGGCGGTTCGCCGTATCGACGGCCGGGGCCGGCGGTGGCGGTTCGCCGTCGGCTGCGCGGGGGCCGCGCTGCTGCTGCCGCCCTGGGGGCGGGCGGCCGCGGCGGAAAGATTCGTCCTTGGCCAGCATGCCCCGCGTGAACACGGCCTTGAGGGCTTCGATCGCCTGATCGCGGTCCGCGTGCGACGCCCGCAGATCTCCGCCGGCCGCCGCTCCCGCCGCCAGCTCGTCTCCCGGCCCTGACGCCATCGCTGCCCCCAGCCATCACGATCCGCGGCAAGCGTAACCGGGTGCCCGTCCTGCCGCCATCCCCCGCGGCCGCCATGACTGGGGATAGCGGGCGGATCGGGGAACTCACGGTCCGTTCGATAAGACGGTTGTGAGCTTTTCTTTTTTGACTTTGTCAGTTGGCCATGGCCCGGATCTGCGCGATGTCCGCGACCCGGGCCTCGTGGGTGGGGGCCAGCGGGGTGACGTTGAGGGTGGTGACGCCCGACTCCTTGAACGCGGCCAGCCGCTCGGCGACGTAGCCGGCCGGGCCGATCAGCGCGGTCTTCTCCACCAGCTCGGCCGGGACCAGGGCGGCGGCCTCCTCCTTGCGGCCGGACAGGTAGGCGTCCTGGATCAGGTTGGCCTCCTTTTCGTAGCCGAAGCGGCAGGCCAGGTCGTGGTAGAAGTTCCTGCCGCGGGCGCCCATGCCGCCGATGTAGAGCGCGAAGACCGGGCGGGCGACCTCGCGCAGGTGGGTGACGTCGTCGCCGATCGCGAGCGGGGCGGCGGCGATCACGTCCAGCGGGGGCAGGTCGCCGGCGCGCTTGGCCAGGCCCGCCTTGACCGGCTCGTCCCAGGCGATGGCGGCCTTCTCCGGCAGGTAGAAGATGGGCTGCCAGCCCTCGGCGAGCTCGGCCGCGAGCTCGACGTTCTTGGGGCCGAGGGCGGCGATGATGATCGGGATGCGGTCGCGGACCGGGTGGTTGATCAGCTTGAGCGGCTTGCCGAGCCCGGTGCCCTGGCCGGCCGGGAGCGGTAGCTGGTAGTGCTTGCCCTGGAAGTCGAGCCGCTCGCGACGCCAGACGGACCGGCAGATCTCGATCAGCTCCCTGGTCCGGCCGATCGGGGCGTCGTAGGGGACGCCGTGCCAGCCCTCGATCACCTGCGGGCCCGAGGTGCCGAGGCCGAGGGTGAACCGCCCGCCGGACACGTAATCGAGGCCGGCCGCGGTCATCGCGGTCAGCGCCGGGGTCCTCGAGTAGATCGGCAGGATGCCCGAGGCGATCTCCAGCGTCGTCGTGCGGGCGGCGATGAAGCCGAGCTGGCTGACCGCGTCGAAGCTGTACGCCTCGGCCACGAAGATGATGTCAAGGCCCGCCGCCTCGAAGTCGGTCAGCTCCTTGACCGTCTCGCTGAAACCGCCCGCGTAGTTGAGGATCATCCCGACGCGCATGTATGTGGCCTCCGTGGTCGCTGCTGCCGTCACCGGGTGCCAATTTAACCCTGGCTTAGCACGTTGGCTATCCCCGGGGCGCTCGCCGGACACCGAGCGCAGGTACCTTGGGGTTGTGGTCTAGACCATTCCGTGGTGTTGTGGTCTAGACCATTTGGGAAGATCATTCCGCCGCAACACGGAAACGGCAAGCTAGTGCGCACTGGCCGGGGGCCCATTTGCTGAGTACCGCTGATCCGCTGTCCATCGACGCGTCCGACCTGTGGATCAGACGCGTCGGCGAGCCGACCCGCACCTCCCCGATGGTCCGCCTGCTGCGCGGCCGGGCCAGTTCCCCGCATTACGTGCACGAATCCGACCGGGTGCTGCTCGACGACACGGTGGGGTCGGCCGTCGCCCATCAGTGCGCGGTCGGCGACCTGCCGTCGATGGAACCGGGCGGCCCGCGCGAGTACATCTACTTCGACCCGCCGCTCACCCGGGCCGCGATCGTGACCTGCGGCGGCCTCTGCCCCGGGCTCAACAACGTGATCCGCGGCCTGGTGCTCGAACTGGCCGACAACTACGGCGTCACCGAGGTCCTCGGCTTCCGCGACGGCTTCCGCGGCCTGGTCGACGGCAGCGAGCCGGTCCGGCTGAGCCACGACGTGGTCGCCGACATCCACAACCGGGGCGGCACTATCCTCGGCACCTCGCGCGGCGGCCAGGATCCGGCGGCGATGGCGGCGACGCTTGAGCGCCTCGGCGTCAACCTGCTGTTCGTCATCGGCGGGGACGGCACCCTGCGGGGGGCGCAGCGGATCGCCGACGAGGCCGACGCGCGGGGCCTCACGCTGTCGGTCGTCGGCGTGCCCAAGACGATCGACAACGACATCCCCTACATCGACCAGAGCTTCGGGTTCCAGACCGCGTTCAGCCGGGCGACGGAGTCGATCAAGTCCGCGCTGACCGAGGCGAGCTCCACCCCGAACGGGGTCGGCCTGGTCAAGCTGATGGGCAGGCACTCCGGCTTCATCGCCTGCTACGCGGCGCTCGCCAGCCACGACGTCGACTTCGTGCTGATACCGGAGGTGCCGTTTCTCTTGGACGGGCCGACTGGGTTCCTGGCCTCGCTGCGGCGGCGGGTGGCTCAGCGCGGGCACGCGGTCGTGGTGGTGGCCGAGGGCGCGGGCCAGGAGCTGTTCGCCTACGACGGGGCGGTCGACGCGTCAGGCAACGCCCGGCTGGCCGACATCGGGCCGCTGCTGCGGGACCGGATCCTGGCCGACTTCGGGGCGGCAGGAACCGAGCTCA
>DATCGA010000686.1:0-5293 GCA_036509215.1 Trebonia sp. | reverse complement strand
CGTTTTAGTCCCAGTACGAGAGCGTGAACCGTTCTCGGGCATCGAGGGCCGCCATGACGATGCGCTCGTAATGTCCTGGACCGGGAAGCGGCGGAATGACTCGATGAGCCGGACGGCCTGCCGGTGCGTTATCGGGTCTGGCCTGCTGGCACGGGTGGCCTGGACGTAGAACTCCTGCAGTACCTGGACGGACAGAGCCAGGTCCCGACCCGAGAGGATCTCATTGGCACTCTTAGCCTTGTCCTGCTCAGCCGATCCTGGGAGATCGCATAGAGCAGGATGCTGGTGTCAATGAACTGCACGGTCGTGTACCTCGTCGCGACTCAACCGATCGGCCCCACGCAAATGACGGATCTCCGCCTGCACCTCGCGCTGGCGGGCGCGTGCGGGTCGGCAACACCTGTCACTCGCGCAGCGCACACGATGATGGCCACCGCGGCAATGTCGACAGCGATGGCGGGGCGGGGCGGGGCAGTGGATCAGACGAGACGACCCCGGGCTGGCCGGCAATCGGGATGGTGGAAGCGATGCTGGATGGTAAGACACCGCGTCCGTTCGGGATAAATGATCTTGATTTTCCGAACGGACGCGCGATTCACCTCGCACGCCCCGGAGTACCTCGCCGCCGTCGACGCCGCTCTGGGCCGTTGCGGGCCTCTGGGGCGGCCGGTAGCGTTGGCGGGAAGCGTTTCCGCAGCTCTCACTCCGGATGGTAGGCGTGGCAGTGAATCCTCCGCCCGGGATGTTCGGCAGGACCGGCGAGCTGGAGATCCTGCGACGGCTGATCGCGAAGGCGCGAAGCGGTCGGAGCGCCGTCTTGGTGGTGCGGGGAGAGCCGGGGATCGGCAAGACGGAATTGCTGCGGCAGCTGATCGCCGAGGCGTCCGGCTTCTGGGTCGCCCGGGTAGCCGGCGTCGAGTCGGAGATGGAGCTCCCCTTCGCCGGGCTGTACCAGCTGTGCGCGCCGATGCTCGACCGCCTCGGATCCCTGGCCGAGCCGCAGCGTCGCGGGCTCAGCGTCGCGTTCGGGCTTGCCTCCGGAGAAAGCCCCGACCCGTTCCTGGTCGCCCTGGCGACGCTCAGCCTCATCACCGAGGCGGCCGAGGAACAGCCGATACTGTGCGTCGTGGACGACGCGCAGTGGCTCGACCAGGCCTCCGCTCAGGTTCTCGGATTCGTCGGGCGCCGCCTGCTGGCGGAGCCGATAGCGCTGGTGTTCGCGACCCGGACGCCGGCTCCAGGGGATCCCTCGTCGGATCACCTGGCGGGTCTGCCGGAACTCCGGCTGGGCGGGCTTGATGACCGGTCGGCTCGGGCGCTGCTGGCGACGGTCGCCTCAGGTCCGCTGGACGAGAGCGTCCGTGCCCGGATTCTCGAGGAGACACACGGACATCCGCTGGCCCTGCTCGAGCTCTACCGGGGCCGGAGCGCCGCCGACCTGGCGGGCGGGTTCGCGCTTCCTGACGGGCGAGACCTGCCCGAGCGGATCGAATATCGGTACGCGGCGCGCCTGGCTGAGCTGCAGGAGGATGTCCAGCGGCTGGTCCTGCTCGCGGCGGCCGATCCGGTCGGCGACCCGGCGCTGATTCTCCGGGCGGCTCGGCTACTCGGGCTGGACACCGGGACCGTGAACCTGGCCGCCGCTGACGACCTGCTGCGGTTCGGCGCGCACGTGCGGTTCCGGCATCCGCTGGTGCGTTCCGCCGCCTACCGCGCCGCCACCGCCGATGACCGGCGAGCCGTGCACGAGGCGCTGGCGGCGGCGACCGATCCGCAGACCGACCCCGATCGCCGGGCATGGCACCGCGCTCACGCGGCGGCCGGGCCCGACGAGGCGGTGGCCCAGGAGCTCATCAACTCGGCCGGCCGTGCCAAGCGCCGAGGCGGGGTAGCCGCGGCCGCGGCCTTCTGGGAGCGGGCCGTTCTGCTCACTCCCGACCCGGGCGAGCGAGCCGCGCGGGCGCTGACGGCGGCCGAGGCGAAGTGCGCAGCCGGAGACTTCGAGGCCGCGCAGGCCCTCTTGGTCACGGCTGAGCTCGGACCGCAGGGCGAGCTCGGCGCAGCGCGCGTGCAGCGGATGCGGGCGCAGATCGCGTTCGCGCTGAGACGAGGCGGCGATGCACCGCCGCTGATGCTGCAGGCCGCGCAGCGGCTGCAGAGCCTGGACGCCGCACTGGCCCAGCAGACCTACCTCGAAGCGATGGTGGCGGCGATCTACGCCGGCCGGCTCGCCCGCGGGCAGGACGCGAGGCAGGTCGCGCGCGCCGCGCGATCGGCCACGGCGGGGCCTTCCTGGCCGGAGCCGGCGCCGCACTCGCGACTGCTCATCCACGGCCTCGCCGTGCGCCTGGCCGATGGGTACCTGGCCGCCGCCCCCACGCTCAAGGAGGCGCTGCGCCGCTATCGGGCGGAGCCGCCGGAGCTGGACTGGCTGTCCGTCTCCTACAACATGGTCGCCATGGATCTGTGGGACGACGAGGCGTGGTTCGAGCTCGCGGACCGCCAGGCCCGGCTGGCGCGAGCGAGCGGCACCCTCAGCTGGCTTCCGTTCGCACTGGACTATCTGGCCGAGATCCACGTCCAGTCCGGCGAGCTGTCGAAGGCGGCGGCCGTGCTGATGGAGCGTGAGCGCGTCGACCAGGGGGCCAGAGAGGCCACCTTGCCCTACGTCCCGTTGCTGCTGGCCGCGTGGCGCGGGGACGCGCCGGGCACGGCCGGCCTGGACGAGGAGATGACCCGTGACGCCGCCGACCGGGGCGAGGGCACGGCGCTGACCTACATCGACTACGCACGAGCGGTGCTGTGCAACGGCCTCGGCGACTACCGGCCGGCCGCCGAGGCGGCGCACGCCGCCAGCGCCGTCGATGAGATCGTCATCTCCCCCTGGTCCCTGTATGAGCTGGTGGAAGCTGCGGCGCGAAGCGATCAGCACGACCGTGCCCGCGCGGCTGCTGATCAACTGTCCCAGCTAGCCGTGGCGAGCGGGAGCAACTGGGCTCGCGGGGCGGCGGCACGGTCCCGGGCGCTGGTATCCGGCGGACGCGCCGCCGAAGAGGGGTACCGCGAGGCGATCGAGCTGCTGGGCGGGACCCGGATGGCGACCCACCTGGCCCGCGCCCACCTGGTCTACGGCGAGTGGCTGCGCCGGGAGAACCGGCGGATCGACGCCCGCGCCCAGCTGCGATCCGCGTTCGACGCGCTCGCGTCCATGGGCGCCGAGGCGTTCGCCGAACGCGCGCGGCGGGAGCTCCAGGCGACCGGCGAGAAGGTGCGCAAGCGCGACGACGACACCCGCGCCGACCTGACGCCGCAAGAGGAGGAGATCGCCCGGCTGGCCGACGAGGGACGAACCAACCAGGAGATCGGGGCTCAGCTGTTCATCGGCCGCCGCACGGTGGAGTGGCATCTGAGCAAGGTGTTCGCGAAGCTGGACATCAACTCCCGCCGTGAGCTCGAGCAGGCCCTCAGAAAAAGGGACGCCGGCCGCTAGGCCGACGGGTCTTGCGGGCCGAGGTTGGCCATGGCCGCGCGCAGCTCTCGGCGTGAGCCGACGCCGAGCTTGCCGTACACCTTGGCGAGGTGCCATTCGACGGTGCGGGTGCTGAGGAACAGCTGCGCCCCGATCTCCACGTTGGTGCGGCCGCCGGCGGCGAGACCGGCGATGTGCGCCTCCTGTTCGGTGAGCTCGCTGGCCGTCTGGACTGTCCGCTTGCGCACCGAGTCGCCGGTGGCGAGCAGCTCACGCCGGGCGCGCTCGGCGAACGCCTCCATGCCCATCGTGGTGAACTGGTCATAGGCGGTCCGCAGCTCGGCGCGGGCGTCCCGGCGCCGGTCCTCACCGCGCAGCCATTCGCCGTAGAGCAGGTGAGCGCGGGCCAGCTCCGGACGCGCCTGCGTGCGGGCCAGCCGGTCGATCGCCTCACGGTAGCGGCTCTCGGCCGCCTCGCCCTCGCTCACCAGCGCCCGCGACCGCGCCTCGAGCCCGAGCCCGAAGTCCGTCCGGCCGGCCTGCGTCGATTCCGCCAGCCGCGTGATCGCGTCCTCGGCGATGCGCGTGTTCCCGGTGCGGACGGCGGCTTCGATCAGCTCGGGCAGCGCCCACATGGCCATGTAGAGAGCCGGGGAGTCCTGGGTGGCCTCCTCGGCCGCCGCCAGCGCGTCGGCGTAGCGGCCGAGGCCGTTGGCGAGGATCGCGGCTGCCCAGCGCGCGTAGGTCACCGCGATTCCCTGCCCGCCGGCGGTGGCCTCGGCGATGGTGGCCTCGATCAGCGGGGCGGCTTCAGCTTGGTCACCCCGGAGAGATGCGAGCAGCATGGCGGCGAAGGGCGCGCTGGGGCTCCCGGTCGCCGCGCAGACTGCGTCGGACTCCGCGATCAGCGCCGAGACGACCGTGAAGTCGCCGGTCCAGGCGGTGGCCGTGCCCAGGGAGGCCAGGTCGATCGGGAGCTGGTCGAGCGCGCCGACGTCACGAGCAAGCTGGACTTGCCGCAGCAGCATCGCGCGCCAGGCTACGTCGTCCCACAGGGCGCTGGCGGCCGCTTGCGCGAACCAGCCCCATCGGAGTTCCTCTTCGGCGGTGATGCTTCCGCTGGCAAAGACCCGAGCGACTTCACGCAAGGCCGGCGCCGCGGCGACCGGTCCGTCCGTGACCAGCATGGTGAGGGCGTCGAGGACGAGGGCGGCCGGCTGCGGTGAGTCGACCGCGCACAGGCCCCGGGCGGCACGGGAGACCTCCGTCAGATCGCCGGCGCCGGCGAAACGCCCGGCGAACAGCGCGGCGATCCACGCGCTCAGATAGGTCTCGCGCGCCAGGTCCACATCAAGCGACTCGAGCCGCTTGGCGGCCTTGAGCAACAGCGGCGGGGCGTCGCTGCCCAGGCCCGAGGCAAACGCGATCTGCCCGCGCAGCAGGTCCACCCGGGCGCTCGCCAGTTCATCGAGCGGCCCGGCCTGCGCCATGGCCAGCAGGAAGAGCGCGGCATCGGATGCGCCGGCTTGGAGCTTGGCCTGCGCCGCGGCCAGCGCCCGCTGCGCGCGGTGGGCCGGATCGAGCGTCAGCCCGGCCGACCGCTCCAGGAACGCGGCCGCCGCGGCCAGACCACCGCGGCCCCGGGCCCGGCCCGCGCACAGCTCAAGCTCGGCCGCAACCGCCTCATCCGGGCCCGGCGCCGCCTGCGCATGGTGCCAGGCCCGCCGGTCAGGATCAACCGCCGGGTCGGTGGCCTCCGCCAGCGCCCCGTGCAGCTCCTGCCTCGTCTCGGCCGACGCCGACCGGTAAGCCGCCGAACGCACC
>DATCGA010000685.1:0-2548 GCA_036509215.1 Trebonia sp. | reverse complement strand
ATGTCTGAGAACCATGATCCAGTAGTCGTCGAAGACGCGACCCCGGAGAGCGGGGGGGAATGCCCGGTCAGCCACGGCGGCCTGACCCCTCCCACCATGGGTGACGCCAACCATGACTGGTGGCCGAACAAGCTCAACCTGAAGATCCTGGCCAAGAACCCCGCCGTGGCCAACCCCCTCGGCGAGCAGTTCAGCTACGCCGCGGCGTTCAACACCCTCGACCTCGCCGCCGTGAAGCAGGACATCGCGGAAGTGCTGACGACCTCACAGGACTGGTGGCCGGCTGACTTCGGCCACTACGGCCCGCTCATGATCCGGATGGCCTGGCACAGCGCGGGCACCTACCGCATCCGCGACGGCCGCGGCGGCGCCGGGGCCGGCCAGCAGCGCTTCGCGCCGCTCAACAGCTGGCCGGACAACGTCAGCCTGGACAAGGCCCGCCGGCTGCTGTGGCCGGTCAAGAAGAAGTACGGCCAGAAGCTCTCGTGGGCTGACCTCATTGTCCTCACCGGCAACGTCGCCCTGGAGTCGATGGGCTTCAAGACCTTCGGCTTCGGCGGTGGCCGCGCGGACACCTGGGAGTCGGACGAGGACGTTTACTGGGGTCCCGAGACCACCTGGCTCGACGACGAGCGCTACACCGGCGACCGGGAGCTCCAGGAGCCCCTCGGCGCGGTCCAGATGGGCCTGATCTACGTCAACCCGGAGGGCCCGAACGGCAACCCGGACCCGCTCGCCGCGGCTCGCGACATCCGCGAGACGTTCCGCCGGATGGCGATGAACGACGAGGAGACGGTCGCCCTGATCGCGGGCGGTCACACGTTCGGCAAGACCCACGGCGCGGGCCCGGCGGACAACGTCGGCCCCGACCCCGAGGCGGCGCCGATCGAGCAGCAGGGCCTCGGCTGGAAGAGCACCTACGGCACCGGCAAGGGCGGCGACACCATCACCAGCGGTCTCGAGGTTACGTGGACCGGCACCCCGACCCGCTGGGACAACAGCTTCCTCGAGACCCTGTACGGCAACGAGTGGGAGCTGACCAAGAGTCCCGCTGATGCATACCAGTGGAAGCCGAAGGACGCCGCCGCAGCGGGCATCGTCCCGGACGCGCACGACCCGTCCAAGAGCCACCCCCCGACCATGCTGACCACCGACCTCGCGCTCCGCGTGGACCCGGTCTACGAGCAGATCACGCGGCGCTTCCTCGCGAACCCCGGCGAGTTCGCGGACGCTTTCGCCCGGGCGTGGTTCAAGCTGACCCACCGCGACATGGGCCCGGTCGTGCGCTACCTCGGCCCGGAGGTCCCGGCCGAGACGCTGCTGTGGCAGGACCCGATCCCCGCCGTGACGCACGACCTCATCGGCGAGGAGGACATCGCCTTCCTCAAGGGCCAGGTCCTCGACTCGGGCCTGACCGTGTCCCAGCTCGTATCGACCGCGTGGGCGGCGGCCTCGTCGTTCCGGGGCAGCGACAAGCGTGGCGGCGCTAACGGCGGGCGCATCCGCCTGGAGCCGCAGAGCGGGTGGGAGGTCAACGACCCCGACCAGCTGGCCACGGTCCTGCGCACCCTGGAGGGGATCCAGCAGGCCTTCGGCGCCTCCCACACGGGCGGCATCCAGGTCTCGCTGGCCGACCTGATCGTGCTGGCCGGTGCCGCGGCCGTCGAGCGGGCGGCCAGGGACGCCGGCTTCGACGTCCAGGTGCCCTTCACGCCGGGCCGCGCGGACGCGTCGCAGGAGCAGACCGACGTGGAGTCGTTCGCCGCGCTCGAGCCGACGGCCGACGGGTTCCGCAACTACCTCGGGAAGGGCAACCGGCTGCCCGCTGAGTACCTGCTGCTCGACCGGGCGAACCTGCTGACCCTGAGCGCCCCCGAGATGACGGTCCTGGTCGGTGGCCTCCGCGTCCTGGGCGCGAACTACCAGCAGTCGCCGCTGGGCGTCTTCACCACGGCTCCCGGGTCTCTGACCAACGACTTCTTCGTCAACCTGCTCGACATGGGCACGACGTGGCTGCCCGTGGCCGGAAACGGGGACGCGGACACGTTCGAAGGCCGCGAGCCGGACACGGGCGAGGTCAAGTGGACCGGCAGCCGCGCCGACCTCGTCTTCGGGTCGAACTCCGAACTGCGCGCGCTCGCGGAGGTCTACGCGAGCGATGACGCGAAGGAGAAGTTCGTGACCGACTTCGTCGCGGCGTGGGACAAGGTGATGAACCTCGACCGGTTCGACCTCGTCTGGTCGTGACGTCCAGGTCGGCCCACGCCGGCCGACCTGGCAGCCGGGCATTCCGACAACCTCGGCGCGCCGGAATCACCAGCGTGTTCACCATGGACTGGCTGGTCGAGGCGCGTATCGCCGTCGCTATGGGCGGCGCTGGGATATGAGGGCTTCGGCGCGCTGGCCTGGCCGGCCCAGTCCTCGCGGCAGGCTGGTCGGCCCTGCGCAGTGTCCCCTCCGTGCTCATGGCCAGCGGCCGCGATCCGGGGTGTCGATATTCGGAAGGCGCGGTGAGGTAGGCCTTGCGGTAGAACTGTGCCAGCCCCGG
>DATCGA010000684.1:0-16668 GCA_036509215.1 Trebonia sp. | reverse complement strand
ACCCGCGGCCACCACCTCCACCCGCGGCCACCACCTCCACCCGCCAACCCCAGTCACCACTCTCACCCCGGGAACCCCACCGGTCCGGCAGCCACGTCGACCCGCCAACCCCGGTTCCCGCCCCGGCCCTGCCGCCTACGCCATCGACCCCAAGCGCATCCTGTCACCTACGCCATTGACCCCGATAGGCGATGTCGCTGGCGTAGGTGACAGGACGGCGATCCTGTCGTTGGCGTAGCCGACAGGTGCCCGTGGCCATGTCGTTGGCGTAGCCGACAGGCGCCCTCACCGGATAACAGCAAGATGCCCGGTGCGGCCGAGGCAGCCAAACGGCAGGCGACGCCGGCGGGCCCCTCGGCCGCCTAAACGAGCGGCCGTTTTGTCAGTGGGCGGTGACATTCTGTGGGCATGCCAGTCACACCTGTCTATGATCGGGAACGGCTCAACCGGGTGCTGGTTGAGCAGTTCGGAGTGGTTAGCCGGGCCCAGGCGCTCGAGTGCGGCGTCAGCCGTGGCAGGCTCGATCACCTGGTCCGGCCCGGCGGCCGGTGGCAGCGGATTCTGCCCGGCGTCTACGTGATCAACACCGGCGCGGTCTCGACGGATCAGCGGGCCATGGCGGCGCTGCTCTACGCGGGGCCGAAGAGCCTGCTCACCGGGGCGGCCGCGGTACGGCGGCACCGGCTGCAGTGCGCAGGCCTCAATCAGGTCGACGTCCTCGTTCCGGAGGGCGTGCGCGTGCGCAGCGCGGGATACGTGCGGATCATCCGCACCGGGCGGATGCCGGAGAAGTGCTGCCGGACGCAGCGGATCCGGTTCGTGCTGCTGCCCCGCGCGGTCGCGGACGCGACTAGGCCAATGACCAGCCTGGGCGACGTCCGCGCGGTCGTCGCCGAGGCAGTCCAGAAGGGCCGGTGCGATCTTGCCGCGCTGATCGCCGAGCTCAACGATGGCCCGGTCGCCGGATCGCGGCTTTACCGAGTGGCGCTGCGCGAGTGCTTCGCCGGCAGCAGGTCCGCCGCCGAAGGCGATCTCATGACATTGATGGGCCGGTCCGACCTGCCCGAGCCGATGTACAACGCCGAGCTGTACACCGCTGACGGAACCTTCCTCGGCGTCGCCGATCTGTGGTGGCAACGAGCGGGCGTCGTCGCCGAGGTCGATTCGCGCCGGTACCACCTCGGCCCGGCCGACTACGAGCGCACGGTGATGCGACACAACCGGATGGCCGCCCACGGCATCAACGTGTTGCACTTCCTGCCCGACACCGTGAAAACCGACCCGTCGACCGTCATCAGGAACCTTCGCGGCGCGATCAGAACCGGCAGCGCCCGACCGCCCGTCCCCATCGTGGCCAAGCCGTCAACTCCGGCGTCCGCCGTCGCCGGCGGGCGTCTGTGAGCCGGGCTCCTCGCACCGTGCGTTCTTAGCCAGCCGGCCGGAACGTCTCGGCGGCCGCCTCGACCCGGGCAACGTAGTCCCGCCAGGACGCGTCGTCGAGCATGTCGTGGTCGGGTCCGCCCCTGCCGTCGATCAGCTCCCGGACGATGTCGGCGTGACCCGCGTGCTGGGTGGTCTCGGCCGTCATTCGGACGAGCAGGAAACCCAGCGTGGTGTCGCGCCGGGCCTCGGGCCAATGCGCAACCCATGCTGGCGCGTCGAGGTCAAGCTCGTCGATGACCCGGTCAGCATGATCGCAGGCGCGGTGGTGCAGCCCGAGGATGTACTCGCTGGATTCGCCCGGCAGCGCCCACATGTCGGCGCCGTCCCAGATCGAGCCGTCCTCGACCCAGGGGAGGGTCTCCGGACCCGGGCGGCCGAGCGACTCGCCGAGATATAGGTACTCCACCCCGGCGAGGTGCTTGACCAGCCCGAGCAGATTGGTGCCGGTCGGCGTCAGCGGGCGGCGCAGGTCGTACTCGTCCAGGCCGTCCAGCCTGGACAACAGGCCGGCCCGGCCCTCGCGGAGCTTGTCGTGCAGAATTTCCTTCACGGTCAGGTCTCCAACCTCGGGGAGTTACTCCGGCAACCTACCCGTGGAACCAGGGTCCGTTCGAAATGACGATTTTGAATTTATCGAACTTGTTTATAGTGAGCGTACACTCACTAATTATGACGCGAACGATTCCGCCGGAGCTGGTTCGTAGGTATCAGGCCGAGGGCTGGTGGACGACCCAGACGCTGGGGGAGGTGCTCGCAGACGGGCTCGCCGAGGCCGCTGGCCTGCCGTTCCGGGTGCACTCGACGGTGCGGCCGTGGACGGGGACGTTCGGCGAGGTCGAGCTGGTCGCGCGGCGGCTGGCGGCCGGGCTGCGCGAGCGCGGGGTCGGGCCGGGTGACGTCGTCGCGCTGCAGCTGCCGAACTGGATGGAGGCGGCCGCGGCCTTCTGGGCGGCGTCGTTCCTCGGCGCCGTCGTCGTGCCGATCGTGCACTTCTACGGGCGCAAGGAGGTCGGCTACATCCTGCGGGTGGCCGCGCCGAAGGTCTTCATCACCGTCGAGCGGTTCGGGCGGATGGAGTACCAGCCGGACCTGCTGGCCGACGTGCCCGTCGTTGGCCTGGTCGGCAGTACCTTCGACGACCTGCTGGCCGACGAGCCGATGGAGGGCGTCGTCCCCGCCGACCCGGCCGCGACGGCGCTGATCGCGTTCACCTCAGGCACGACCAGGGACCCGAAGGGCGTGATCCACAGCCACCAGACCCTCGGCTTCGAGATCCGCCAGCTGACCAGCAGGTACCCGCCCGACTGGGGCGAGCAGCTCACGTCGGCGCCGGTCGGGCACTTCATCGGCATGCTCGGTGCCCTGCTCACCCCGGTGCTGCTCCGCCAGCCGATCAACCTGGCCGACGTCTGGGACGCCGGCCGCGTGCTGGCGCTGATGGCGGACGAGGGGCTCTGCGTCGGCGGCGGCGCAACGTATTACATGACCAGCCTGCTCGACCATCCGGACTTCCGCCTCGCGCACCTGAAGAACATGAGGTACGCGGGCCTGGGCGGTGCCCCGGTGCCCGCTGTGGTCACCGAGCGGCTGACCGCGCACGGCATGACCGTGTACCGGTCCTACGGGTCGACCGAGCATCCGTCGATTACCGGCTCGCACTACACCACCCCCGAGCCGAAGCGGCTCTACACCGACGGCGCCCCGCTCACCGGGGTCGAGCTGCGGCTGGCCAAGGACGGCGAGATCCTCTCCCGCGGCCCCGACCTCTGCCTCGGGTACACCGACCCCGAGCTGACCGCCCGCGCGTTCGACGACGAGGGCTGGTACCACACCGGCGACATCGGGGTGCTGGACGCCGACGGGTACCTGACGATCACCGACCGGAAGTCGGACGTGATCATCCGCGGCGGGGAGAACATCAGCGCGATGGAGGTCGAGGAGCTGATCCTCGCCATCGACGGCGTGGCCGAGGCCGCGGTGGTCGCCGCCCCGGACGCGCGGCTCGGCGAGCACGCGGCGGCGGTGCTGCGGATGCTGCCCGGCCGCCCGGCGCCCTCGCTCGAGGAACTCCAGGCGCACTTGGAACGAGCGGGCCTGGCCAGGCAGAAGTGGCCGGAGGAGATCCACGCGGTCGACGACTTGCCGCGCACCCCGAGCGGCAAGGTGCGCAAGTACGTGCTCCGCGCCGATGTTGCGGCGCGCATCAATTTGAGAATATGATTCTCCTGTAGAGTAAAGGAGGATCTCACGATGCCGTCACGCGAGCTGTCGTATCCGCTCTTCGACGCGGATAACCACCTGTACGAGCCGCCGGAGGCGATGACCAAGTACCTGCCCAAGCAGTACGAGAAGGCGATCCAGTACGTCCAGATCAAGGGCCGTACCAAGATCGCGATCCGCGGGCAGATCAGCGAGTACATCCCCAACCCCACCTTCGAGGTGGTCGCCAGGCCCGGCGCGATGGAGGACTACTTCAAGCACGGCAACCCCGAGGGGAAGTCGCGCCGGGAGATCTTCGGCGAGCCGATGCGGTCCATCCCCGCCTTCCACGACCCGGCGGCCCGGCTCGAGGTGATGAACGACCTCGGCATCGAGCGGACGCTGATGTTCCCGACGCTCGCCAGCCTGCTCGAGGAGCGGATGCGCGACGACCCGGACCTGATCATGGCCGTCGTGCACGGGCTCAACCAGTGGATGGAGGAGGTCTGGGGGTTCGACTACAAGAGCCGGATCTTCACCACCCCGGTGATCAGCCTGCCGATCGTCGACCAGGCCATCGCAGAGCTCAACTGGGCTCACGAGCGCGGCGCGCGGGCCATCCTCGTCCGCCCCGCCCCGGTCCCCGGCTGGAAGGGCCCCCGCTCGTTCGCGCTGCCGGAGTTCGACCCGTTCTGGAAGCGCTGCAGCGACCTCGGCGTGCTGGTCGCGATGCACTCGTCCGACAGCGGCTATGCCCGGTACCAGCAGGAGTGGGAGGGCAAGGGCTCGGAGATGCTGCCGTTCGTCTCCAACGCCTGGCGCGCGATCGGCCAGTGGCGCCCGGTCACCGACGCGGTCGCGTCGTGGGTCTGCCACGGCGCGCTCTTCCGGCACCCCGAGCTCAAGGTCGCGGTCATCGAGAACGGCTCAGCCTGGCTGACGCCGCTGCTCGACGAGCTCGCCGAGGCGTACAAGAAGATGCCCGAAGGGTTCCTCGGCAATCCCGTCGAGGAGGTCAGGAACCGGATCCACATCAGCCCGTTCTGGGAAGAGGACCTGGCCGAGCTCTCCTCGATCGTGGGCGTGGAGCGGGTGCTGTTCGGTTCCGACTGGCCGCACCCCGAGGGCCTGGCCGACCCGGTCCGCTACGTGGACGAGCTGACCAAGCTGTCTGAGCCGGATCAGGCCAAGATCATGGGCGGCAACCTCGGCCGACTCGTCGCGGCCTGACGACCCGGCTAACGCGCGCGCCCTCGTCCCGCGCTTGCGGGGACGAGGGCGCGTGAACGGCTAATCAGGCCTTGGCGATGCCGTGGGCGATGAAGTCCCAGATCTCGTCGGCCGTGACCGGGCGGACGACGCCGTCGGGGTCGGCCCCGCCGCTGGTCTGAGCGGTGAACATTACCGTCTCCATGATGAGCGCGGCCGTGCGCCGCGGCTCGATGCCGGATCGGAGCTGTCCGCCGTCGGCGGCCCTGGCGGTCAGCGTGGTCAGCAGCTCGAGCAGGGGCGCGTGCGCGCGGCGGACCTCGGCCGGGTGGCTGAGCAGCAGCCGGGGGGCGAACTCGGTGAACAGCGGCCGGTGCGCGCCGGGGTCGGGCCGGGAGAGCTCGAACAGCAGCTGGACGGCGGTGCGGAGCGCGTCGACGGGCGCGGCCTGGGCGTCGGTGGCGGCCGCGATCTGGCCGGTGGCGCGGCGCAGCGCGTCCTCGAACAGCGCCAGCAGCAGCTCGTGCTTGCCGTCGAAGTGCTGGTAGAAGCTGCGCAGCGACTGGCTGGACCGGTTGACGACATCCTGAACGGTGAAGTCGGTGGAGCCCGTGTCGGTGATGATGGCCTGGGCGGCGTCGAGGAACCGCTGGACGCGCTGCTCGGCGCGTAGCTTGGCGGCGCGGGTTGACCGCTCGACTGCTCGCTGTTTCCAGGATGGCTCGTCACCCGGCGCGGTCGCCGCCACATCCACCATGTTCTGCGTCATGTGTACAACCTTACTGCACAGTTACATTAGGCGACTTATCACATCGGCGATCCGTCCTTTCGTGTCGCGAGATCGCCGTTGCCGTTTTTTGACAATCATATTATGCATCTCGATGTTCCGCGACTAACGCCCGCGTGCGGGCGTCCAGGTCGCCGCTTGGCTACGTTCCGTAGTTGATCCTCGCGCTCGCGGGGCGAGCGCAGCGGCGGCCGCCGGCCGAGACCGGTGTGCACGGAGGGTAACGACGGGCCCGGTTGGTGCCGATCCGGCCAGGCGGGGCCGGATGATCTAGCGGGAAATTACATGGGCATTTCCTCTTGTAACCGACAAGCAAACCAATCTAGTGTGCGTTCAGTAGGTTGGTTGAAGGGAGTCTCGTGGCCGATCAGAGGCGATACGCCACGCTCTTCGCCAAGGGAGAGGACCGGCGGCAGCGGATCCTCGCCGTGGCGCAGCGTCTGTTGACGCGCAATGGCGGGCGCGGCACCACGCTCAGCCAGATTGCGCAGGAGGCTGGCGTGACCACGGCTGGCCTGCTGCATCACTTCGAGTCCAAAGAACAGCTTCTGCACGCGGTGCTTGACGCCCGCGACGCCGACGACCTGGCCCACGTCGACATGACGGGCGACGTCGTCGAGCAGCTGGAGAGGGTGACCGATCGGTTCGAGCGGTCGCCCGACCTGATTGGCCTGTTCACCGTTCTCCTGACGGAAAACCTCGATCCTGATGCCCCGCTGCACGATCGCTTCCTCGGCCGTTACCGGGACGCGGTGACGATCGTCGCCGAATGCATCCGGCGAGGGCAAAAAGCGGGCCGTTACCGTACCGACCTTGATCCGGCCGTCAAGGCCGTGGAGATCATCGCCTTTCTATATGGAATGGAGACTTCATGGCTGCTCGATCCATCGATTCCGCTGAACGACGTGTTCCGCGGCTACGCCAGCACCCTCGCCAGGGAGCTAGCCCTCAGCCCCCGGTGAGGCATTCGCTGCGACCGCGGATGACCACGATCGCGCCCAGCGCGGCCGAGGCGGTGCAGCACGCCGGCGGGTGGTTGTTCGACCAGGTGATGGCGGGCTGGGACGTCACCGTCGTCACGGCCGAGGTCGGCGATCCGCGTCCGCTCGAGATTCTCGGTGTGCGGGCCCGCGACTTCGACTCCGTATTCGCGGCGCCGGTGCTCGGGCCGTGCCTGCAGGCGATCGCGCTGCGGACGGACCTGTACCACGATGACGAGCGGGTGCGCCGGCTGGTACAGGCCGCCGCCGAGGCCGGCCGGGCCGAGATCAGGCTCTGGGGCGAGGTGTGGCCAGCGGACTTCGACGGCAGCGGTGACCCGGTGTCGCACCGGCTCAGCCTGGCCGCCCGGGCCTTCAAGGCGCAGGCGCTGGCCGCCGCCGACCTGCGCGGCGCGCCGACGGAGGAGACCGAGGTGTTCCGCCGGGGCGAGCTTAGGCGCCCGCGGCTGGCCGCCGTCAGCCTGCAGAATGTCTGATCCGGCCCGGCGGTAGGCTGGTCGTCGGACCTAGGGGGTTTGGTTCTGAGCGCAGCGGACGAGGTTTCCTCGGCGTGGCTGCGGCGGCGGACCAGTCGCTGGCAGGACTGGCCCGAGCGGCAGTTGTCCGAGCGCAAGCAGGACCTGGGCGTGACCGTCAGCGTGGTGATCCCGGCCAAGAACGAAGAGCGCACGGTGGCCGGCGTGGTCAGCGCGATCACGCGGCTCGTGGCCGACACCGGGTTGATCGACGAGGTCGTGGTGATGGACTCGGACTCCACCGACGCCACCGCCGCGATCGCGGCGCAGGCCGGGGCGGCCGTGCACCGGGTGCGGGACGTGCTCCCCGAGCTTGGCGGCCGGCCGGGCAAGGGCGAGGCGCTGTGGAAGTCGCTCGAGGTCACCAAGGGCGATCTGCTGGTCTTCGTGGACGCCGACCTCACCCACTGGGGGCCGCACTTCGTCACCGGACTGCTCGGGCCGCTCCTCGCGGACCCGCAGGTGCTGCTGGTCAAGGGCTTCTACGAGCGGCTGTACGCGGCCGGCGACGGATTGGTCACCGCCGACGGCGGACGGGTGACCGAACTGGTGGCCCGCCCGCTGCTGAGCCTCTGGTGGCCGGAGCTGACCGGCGTCGTGCAGCCGCTCGCGGGGGAGTGGGCGATCCGCCGCGAGCTGATGGAGTCGCTGGCGGTCCCGGTCGGGTACGGCGTCGAGCTTGCGGTGCTCCTTGACACCGCCGCCGCCCACGGCCTCGACGCCATTGCCCAGGTCGACCTGGGCAGCCGCGGGCACAAGCACCAGGCCAGCCACGACCTAGCGGTGATGGCGGCCGAGCTGCTGCTGGTGGCCGAGCGCCGCCGGCCGGCAATCGGCGCGGCGGCGGGCAGTGACTCAGCGAGCGGTGAGCGAGCGAGCCGTGGCCTGGTGAGCCGTGCGGGAGCGGCCCAGCCAGTGGAACTGCGGCAGTTCGTCCGCGCCGGGGGCGAGATGCGACAGCGGTCACGGCCGGTCCCGGTCGACGAGCGTCCGCCCGCCCGTTCGGTCAGGCCGGCTGAAGGGCCCGCACCGCGCTGACAACGGCGTTCTCGCAAGCTGGTAACAATATTCCGCAATTCGGTAATGTCCTGATAACACCCGGCTCAACTGCTAGCGTCACAGTTGGCTATTCAAAGAAGCTGCCGGAGCAGACGCTCAATTCTGCCTTGTTTTGATTGGTTCTGCGCGGAGGCGGTTTTTGCCGTGATGGGTGGCCTTTTGGCGACCGTTATGACGTATGAGTTTTCTTCTGCTCCGCCCCGATAAGGCTTGAAAAAGACGGGACAACCGATGGGTCCTGGAAGAGCTGACCAGGAGTGGCCGACCAAGCCGCCTCGCCTGGTGCCCCAGTCAGACGGCTACGCCGACTACGCCAATCAGTCCTGGCCAGGTCCGGCCGGTCCGCAGCCCGCACAGCAGCCCGGGCAGCCGGCCGGGCAGGACTACGCTCCCAGGCAGTTCGGCTGGGGACACGACGGTGGGCGGCCGCCCTATGCCGGGCACCGCCGCAAGGACCGCGGCAGCCGCGGCCTCAGCCTTATCCTCGGCCGAGGCGCCAACGGGGCGGGGCGGACCGCCCGCCAGCGGTCGATTCGGTCCACGATCACGATCCTGCTGGTGATCCCGCTGCTCTCGCTGATCGCGCTGTGGGCCTACGCGGCCGTGAGCACGGTCGGCGGCGCCATCGCCAACAAGAACGACAACACGCTCAACCAGCTGACCGGCGCCCCGATCGCGGCGCTGGCGCAGGCGCTGGAGACCGAGCGCGCGGACACGTTCGTCTGGCAGAGCGCTCGCGGCCGCCTGCCGGCCGCCGCGATGGACAAGCAGCGTCCGCTGACCGACGCCGCGATCGGCCAGTTCCGGGACGCCGAAGCCAAGGCGGCGGGCCTGCAGCCGGCCGGCAACCGGCCGGCCGCCGCTACCCTGCTGGCCGACCTGGGCAAGGTCGCCCAGTTGCGGACCGAGGTCGACGCGGGCAAGATCCCGGCCCTGACCGCGTTCCAGGACTACACCACCACGGTGAACGCGATCGACCCGTTCGCCGGCGGGATGAGCAACCCCGACGGCTCCATCGCGCTCTACAGCGAGAGCCAGGCGGTGCTGCAGGAAGGCGAGGCCGTCAGCGACATCGCCGAGGAGGCCTCGCTGGTGGGCGGCGTGATGGCCGGCGGCGACCGCATGACCCCGGCCGAGCACACGGTGTTCGTGCAGACGGTCAACGACCAGCGGCTGCTTGCGGGACTCGGCGACGCGCCGATCGACTGGCAGGAAAGCGCCGACGTGTACGCGCCGGTGTACGCCTCGCCGGTCTTCAAGCACTTCCAGTCGCTGGAGGACGCGATCGTCGCGGGCCGCGTCGGGGCGCTGCTGCCGGTGTCGCCCGCCGCCTGGCAGGCGGGCGTGGGCGCGGTGCTGGCCAAGCTCACCGGGGCCGAGGTAGCCACCCGGCTCGGCATCACCAGCGGGCAGGCGCAGGCCAGCGACGCCGTTGAGCGCAACCTGATCGTGGTCGGCGGCGCCGGGCTGCTCGCGGTCATCGTCTCCTCGGTGCTGCTGCTCGGGTTCGGCAACCGGATCAGCCGCGAGCTGACCGGGCTGCGCGGCGCGGCCCGGACGCTGGCCGACGAGCGGCTGCCCAGCGTGGTCAGCAGGCTCCGGGCCGGCGGCGACGTCGACGTGGCGGTCGAGGCGCCGCCGCTCAACCTGGGCACCAGGACCCGAGAGGTCACGGACACCGCGGACGCGTTCTCGGCCGTGCAGCGGACGGCGGTCGAGGCGGCCGTCGAGCAGGCGCAGCTGCGCAGCGGCGTCAGCCGGGTCTTTCGCAGCCTGGCCAGGCGGAACCAGTCGCTGCTGCAGCGCCAGCTGAAGCTGCTTGACGAGATGGAGCGGGCCACCGAGGAGCCGGACGCGCTGGCGCAGCTGTTCCGGCTCGACCACCTCACCACCCGGATGCGGCGCCAGGCGGAGGGCCTGATCATCCTCTCCGGGGCGGCCCCCGGCCGGACCTGGCGTCAGCCGGTCGCGGTGGTCGAGGTGCTGCGCGGCGCGATCGGCGAGATCGAGGACTTCGCCCGGGTCGAGCTGGTCACCGACTCGCCCGACTTCGTGCAGGGCACGGCGGTGGCGGACGTGACCCATATGCTCGCCGAGCTGATCGAGAACGCCGTCCAGTACTCCCCGCCGGGCACCAAGGTCCAGGTCAGGGGCGGTCGGGTGGCCAACGGGTACGTGATCGAGATCGAGGACCGAGGCCTCGGCATTCCGCTCGACATCATGGAGACGCTGAACGGGCGGCTGGCCAAGCCGCCGGAGTTCGACCTGGCCGACAGCGACCAGCTCGGGCTGTTCGTGGTCAGCCGGCTCGCGGCCAGGCACAGCGTCAAGATCTCGCTGCGGGTCTCCGGCTACGGCGGCACGTCGGCCGTGGTCCTGCTGCCGCGGACGCTGGTGGTGGCCGAGGACGAGGTTCCCGCCCTGGCGGGGAAGGCCGCGAAGGAAGCGCAAGCCGCCGCTCGGGCGGCGGCGGCCTCGGCTGCGGCGGCGTCCGCGTCCTCGGCCACGTCGGTCGGAGGCCCGGCCGAGGCGCTGGCCGGCCGGCGCCTGCTGCGGCCGGAGCGCGGTATGGGCGTCGGCGCCTCGGCCGAGGGCGCGTCCCCGCCGTCCGCGGGGCTATCGGGGCAGACCGCCGGGCCCGGTGGCCTGCCGCGCCGGGCGCCGCAGGCGAACATGGCGCCGCAACTGCGCGACAACCGCCCGGCCGCGGCGCAGGGGCCGCTGGCGGGCCGCTCACCCGAGCAGGCCCGGTCGCTCATGTCGTCCATCCAGCTTGGATTGCGGAGCGGTCGCGCCGCGAGTACACCGGAGGCCAGCGACTCCGCGCCCGGCGGCGAGAGCCCCGGCACCGGACCTGGCTGGAGTCAATGATGAGCGGAGGACCCGCCTTGGGCGAGCTTGACTGGCTGCTCGACAACCTTGTCTCGTCTGTCCTCGGAGTGCGGATCGCGGTCATCCTCTCTCCCGACGGCCTGCTGCTCGGCCGGTCGCCTGGGGTGAGCCAGGGCGAGGGAGACCACCTGGCCGCGCTCTCGGCGGGCGCGGCGAGCCTGGCCCGGGGCGTGGGAATGTGGTCGGGCTACGGGGACGTGAGCCAGACGATCATCGAGATGGAAGCGGGGCTGCTGTTCATCACGCCGGCCGGGCGGGGGACCTGCCTGGCCCTGCTGGCCGAGGCGGGCGCCGACGCGGGCCAGATCGCCTACGAGATGGCAGTCCTGGTCAAGCGGGTGGGACAGCACATGATCGCGAACCCGAGGTTCCCGGTGCAGGACCCGGTCTCTAGGTAAGGCCGGGGGCCATGAGCGAGGACGACAGATGGACCTACGAGGAGGCCGGCCCGGTCTCCCGGCCGTACACCGTGACCGGAGGCCGGACCCGGCCGCGGGGAACGCGGTACTTCGACCTGGTCGATATGGTCGTCCGCAGCATGAGGTCGGCTGATCCCGATTCGATCAGCAGCCCGGAACGCGGCCAGATCCTGGAACTGTGCCGCGTCCCGGTGAGCGTGGCTGAAGTCGCCGCGCTGGTGGGGCTCCCGCTCGGCGTGGTCCGAGTCCTGCTCGGCGACCTTCTCTACGAGAACCTGATCGAGGTCATGGAGGCCGCCCCGCGCGGCGGGGTGGTGACCGACCAGCACCTGCTCGGCCGGGTCCTGGAGCGACTCCGAGCGCTGTGAGCGGGCTGAATCGGGCGCTGCCGCGCTTAGGCGATCTCGTCGACCAGGCCCCAGCTCAGCGCCGTCGCCGCAGGCAGCCGCTCGCCGGTGAGCATGAGCCAGGCGGCCCGCCAGCGGCCGATCCGGCGCACCACGCTGACCGAGCCGCCCGCGCCGGGGACCAGGCCCATCCGTACCTCCGGGAGCGCGAAGAAGGCGTCAGGGGCGGCGACGACCCGGCCCGCGTAGGCGGCGATCTCGGCTCCCGCCCCGACGCAGGCCCCGTGCGCGAAGACCGTGACCTTCGGCGCGATCCGCTCGATGACCCGCCACGGCGCCCGGGAGAGCCGGACCAGGCAGGCGGCGACGAGATCGGTCGCCGCGCCGAACTCGTCGAGGTCGCCCCCGCTGCAGAAGGCCGGACCCGCCCCCCGCAGCTCCACCAACTCGATGGTCGGGTCCGCCTCGGCCAGCAGCACCGCCTCGAGCAGCGCCTCGCGGACCCCGACGCTGAACGCGTTGCGCCGTTCGGGGACGTTGAGCACGATCGACAGCCGCCCCCCGTCCCGGGTGACCAGCACCGGTTCCGCAGGCTCGCTTCGCCGCGGCCGGGGCGGTCCGCGCTCGCCCAGCCACCGCGCGAACTCCGGCCCGCCGAGCAGCAGCGAGTAGGCCGTCGCCTCGGCCGCAAGCCCCTCGCCGGTTCCGAGCACCGCCGTCTGCCGCACCAGTTGCCCGCACGCGACCGCCGCCCGGGGCGACCGCGAGACCGCGTCCCGCAGCCGCCCGACCGCCGCTTCCAGCCCCTGGACGCCGCCAACAGGAACGATCTGAGGCTCCAGCGACACCGCCGCCGTCGAGTCGTCGGCCAGCGTCAGCGTCGCGGCGGCAGCCAGCGGCGCCAGGCCGGGCGTGAACGGGCCCCGCAGCACCCCCACCGTCACCGGCAGCGCCGCCGCGACGAGCCCGGCCGCCCGGCTGATCTCCTCATCCGACGCGCCCCGCCAGCGATCGAGGTCAAGGACGACCAGCGGGTTGACGGGCGCCCCGTCCCCGGCCAGCTCGAGCCCAAGCGAAAGCGAAAGCGAAACCGAAAGCGAGGGCCCAGGCCCAACCCGCTCCGCCTCCCACCCAGCGTCCCGCACCCGCCGCACCTCGCCCTGGCCGTTCATCCCGCATTGCCCAAGTCATCGCGCATTGCTCAAGCCGATTCACCGTCGGCAACACACGATAACGCCCAGGGTGCGCTGCGGCCCGGTGAGTGGGCGGAGGCTCTAGACGCACGGCCGGGTCCGCCCGTTACATTGGCCTGGTGACTGATGAGAGCGCAGCGACGCGCGAGCCGGACCAGCCGCCGCGCCAGCAGCGACGCGGCCGCAAGATCGCGATGGGACCGGCCGAACGTGACGCCTTCCTGGCCGGCCAGCGAACGGCACGGGTCGCCACCGCGAGCGAGCTGGGCCCGCACCTGACGCCGCTCTGGTACGTCTGGGACGGGACTGCGCTCTGGCTCACCTCGATCGTCTCCAGCCAGCGCTGGGCCGACCTGGCCCGCGACCCGCGGGTGGCGGTGCTGGTGGACGCCGGCGAGGACTACGCCGAGCTGCGCGGCGTCGAGCTCCGCGGCCGGGTCGAGATCGTCGGCGAGGTGCCGAGGACCGGGCTGCCGGATCCGCAGCTGGACGAACCGGAGCGCCTGTTCGCCGGCAAGTACGCCGGCGGCGACGTCATGCACCACGACGGCAGGCACGCATGGCTCAGGCTGGTCCCGGAGAAGATCACCAGCTGGGACTTCAGGATGCTGTTCCCGGCGCAGAAGACGACCTCCTGACATGGAGGGGCACATGGAGGGGCAACTAGTGGGAGACCGGCCGTCCATCCTCGACCTGCTTGACCTTGAGTTCATCGAGGAGAACCTGTACCGGTCGTGCGTGATCGTCGAAGGGCCGAGGGTGCGGCTCTACGGCGGCCAGGTCGCCGCGCAGGCCCTGTACGTCGCCGGCAAGACCGTGCCCGACGGGCGCCTGCCGCACTCGCTGCACGGCTACTTCCTGCGCGCGGGGAGCCCGCTCCGGCCGACCATCTTCCAGGTGGAGCGGGACCGGGATGGGCAGTCGTACTCCGCCCGCCGGGTGGTGGCGATCCAGAACGGCGAGGTCATCTTCAACATGGCGGCGTCGTTCACCACCCCGCGAGACGGCCTCGACCTCGACGCAGATCCGATCCCCGAGACCCCGGCCCCGGAGACGCTGCCGCTCTGGTCCGGCCACGATCACGACTCGTTCGAGTTCCGGACGGCCCAGACCGCCGAGCACGGGTTCAGGATGCCGAGCGAGTTCTGGATCCGGTGCACGGCCGACCTGCCGGACGACCCGCTGCTGCACGCGGCCGTCCTCACCTACACCTCCGACATTTCGTCCGGCCTGATCGCCCTGGAGGGGGGCGAGGGCCACGGCGGGCCGAGCCTGGACCACGCGGTCTGGTTCCACCGCCCCGCCCGGATGGACGAATGGACCTGGCAGGGCCTGATCCCGCACACCGCCGCGGCGGGCCGAGGCCTCTACACCGGCGTCGTCTACAGCGCGGCCGGGTCGCGCCTGGCCACCATCGCCCAGGAGACCCTGTTCAGAAAGCCGCGCAACGCATAGCTAGCTAGCCGCCGCCGCGGCGGTACACCAGCGAGCCGTCGATGATCGTGGCCGCGACCAGGTCGGAGCCGAGCGAGCGAACCGCCTGCCGAGGCGGGCATCGCAGGAGAACAAGGTCGGCCCGAGCGCCAGGCGCGACCACCCGTGGCGCGCCCGGCGCGGCAGCCGAGCCGAGGAACAGCCCGATCGCCGCCGCCGGGGCGATCGCCTCCCCCGGCCCGAGCGAGGCCGGACGGCTCGCCGCCGCCCGCATCACCGGCCACGGGTCCGCCCCGCCGAACGGCGCGTCGCTGCCCGCCGCCATCGCCACCCCGGCGTCGATCAGCGAGCGCAACCGCCACAGGTCAGGAAGGTCCTCAGCCTCGACGTCGCTGGCATACTGATCCCCCCGCTCGGCCACGAAGTGCGGCTGGCTGACGACCGTGAGCCCGCGCAGCGCAGGCACCAGCTCGGCCGGGATCACGGCCCCGTGCTCGATCCGGTCGCCCGGCATCCGCCCGGCCACGTCAAGCGCGGCCAGCGTGAGCACCAGCTGGACGCGCGTCACGCAGTGCACCGCCACCGGCCGCCGGGCCGCGTGCGCCCGCCGCACCCAGTCGGCCAGCGCGTCAAGCGACGGCAGCGTCTCATCGTCCAGCATGATCTTGACCGGCCCGAGGCTGAACCGCGCGCCCGCCGGCCCGGCCACGGAAGCGGGCGCCATGCAGTGCAGGCGCTGCGCGATGGTCCCGTCCGCCACCGCCTCCGCCAGGCCGGCGACGTCGCGTTCGGTCGCGCCGGGGGTCGCGTCGGTGAAGCCGGTGACGCCGAGGGCGGCGGCCCGCGCGCTCACCGAGGCCAGGCCGACGGCGAGATCGTCCGGCCGCGCGAGAACGCGGTCGCCCAGCCACCGGTCCATCCGCCACAGCCGCCCGGTCGCCCGTCCGTCGCCGTCCCGCTCTACCCCGGCCAGGTCGCCACCAAGGCTGCCGCCGTCATCGTCCAGCCCGAGCGCGGCCACCCCGGCCGAGTTCAGCACCCAGAGCGCCCCGCTCCGATGCTGCACCCGCACCGGCCGCGCCCGGTGCGGGCGGTCCGCCGGCCGGCCGGGGTCTACCAGCAGCCGGTCGAGCACCCAACGGTCGAGCGGCCCGGCCACCGACTCGTGGTAGCCCACGCAGCGCAGCCAGGCACCCGGCGCCGCCGCCGCGTCGGCCTCGCGCAGCCGCGCCGTCAACTCGGCGGCGGACCGCACCTGCTCCGGCCCGGCCCGGACGCTCGACCGCGCGGCGGCCAGCGCCCGCAGATGAAGGTGGTGGTCGTGCAGCCCCGGCAGCAGCGCGCAGCCGGCCGCGTCGATCTCCTCCTCGCCCGCAGCCGGCCGCAGGCCGGGCTCGCACTCGACAACGCGCCCGGCCGCGATCCGCACGTCCAGCTCCGCCTCAGCCGAGAGCGACGGCGGGGACAAGGGCCACAACCGCGCGTTCCGAATCAGCATCAGGACGACCCGGTGCCCAGCCGGGCAAGCACGTCCGAGGTGTCCGCGCCCATCCGCACGGCGGCGCGCCCAGCCCCAGCACCATCGAACGCGGGCGGCAGCACCACCTGCTCCACCCCAAGCGCAGCGCACGTCACAGCGGCACCCACACCGTCCACCGCGCGGACCGAATGCGGCCCATGATCAACAGGGCCCGCCGCGGCGAACCCGGCCGCCACCTCCCGCATCGACAGGTCGATCAGCTGCCCGCCCCCGTCCGCCACCGACCGCGCGACCGCGATCGCCCCGCACAGCCCCGTCAGCGGATCAGCGATCGCGTCCGCGCAGAACACCGGCTCTCCGCCAGTCCACCCCACCAGCCCCCCCGCCACCGCCGCATCGTCACCGAACGCGACCAGCTCCGAGGCCGCCGCGTCGCCGCGACCGTACCCGGTGATGCTGAGCCAGACCTGCCCGTCCCGATGCGGGATCATCTCCGGCGCCAGCCCCAGCTGAGCCAGCGCCCGCGGCCGCGACGCCTCGATCACCACGTCCGCGGCGGCGAGCAGCGCGCCAAGCGCGCGCCGCCCCGATGCAGAACGGAAGTCGAGCACCACGCTCCGATGCCCCCCGTGCAGCCAGTCGAAGAACCGTCGCCCGCCCGCCCGAGCGCCGTCCGGCCGATCCGGCGTC
>DATCGA010000683.1:0-12339 GCA_036509215.1 Trebonia sp. | reverse complement strand
GCTCGGCCGGCGCCGTTCGCTGGCCCAGCCGGTCATGCGACACCTCAAGGAGCGGGGCGCCAGCCGCACCGCCCCGTGCCCGCGCCGTCACGCCCTCGATCATCGCGGGGATCATCGGCGGCCGAGCGGCGGTCGGCTGGGGTGCGGGGGCGTGCGGCCCCGGGCGGGCGGCGGGCAGCGAGGGAGCCGGCCGGCTACCGCCGCTGCCGGGGCCGAGCGCGAGCACCCTCGGGCGCACGGCCGAGGCTGGCGTCAGTACCTGCCCGTTGGCCGGGCGCGGCGTCCGGCCGGCCCGCTGCCCGTGGTCGCGGACGGGGACCGGCGCGGCGTTCAGCGCGACCGCGGGCACGCGGGTCTTCGCCCGGCCGCGCTTCGCCACCGCGCCCCTGCCCGCGCCGGCCGCTGCGGGCGACGCGGTGCTCGATGCCGCCGCTGCGGCCGTAGCGGCGGCCATCGCCGCGGCGGCGCGCTCGGATGCCTGGCGACCGCGCCAGACGCGGGCGGAGAGGACCATCTGATCCTTCTCGGCCAGCGGCGTGAGCCTGACAAAGGTCCGCGGCTCGGTCAGGTAGCGCACCTGGGACTCGACCAGCTCGGGCAGTCGCTTTCCCTCAATGACCGGCCTGGTGGTCAGCCAGGTGAACAGCCCGGGAGGCAGCACGTACAGCCACAGCAGGCTGTGGCTGAAAGGAAGCCCGATTGCGATAAGCAGGACAACATAGGGGAGCGTGATGCCGATGAATACGGCGATCCAGTTGATCGGCAGCGGCATAGGCAGCCGGAAGTCATAAAGCTTGTATAGCCGCTTTTCTATCCGCCAGATATTCGTATACGTGGGCAGGTCCACAGGGCTGCGCTCCTCAGCGAGAAATCACTCAGTGGACCCCGAGTGCGTTGGCTATCCCCTTGGCCAGCAGCTCGACGATGTTCGGGGTGTAGAAAACCACGGCGATCAAGATGGCCAGCACCATGAATTGCACGAACCGGGTGATCTCGCGAGTAAAGAGGAAGAACAGGGCCACGATACCTACGATGCCCAGGAACAACGGGCCGAAAAGGCTCTGCAGGTAGTTGACGAGACCCTGAGTGTTTATCGGCGCCGCCTGCACGGCCGCAGCGGCGATGAGCGATACGGACATTACCCTTCCCTTCCGTGGACATCAGTGCGCTTGCGGGGACGCATCGGGGTCAACGGCGACCCGCAGGAACCTTCGGCCACGTTGGTCCAAGGGACGACCAACGATGACGCGAACCAAGCCATTGGGTTCCGATCGGCTGCGTAGATGCACGGATGTCCTTTACATACCATCTTCCGCTGTGCTGGTCGATGACCGACATGTCGTAGGTTGCGGCGAGTCGCGGCGCACCCGGTCCGGACCTGTCCGCGAAACGGTTCTGCACCGTAAACGGGCGACTCCGCACCGCTATCGAGGCTAGCCAAGCTGAGCCTACGCACCATCACTCCTCCGCCCGCCGCGCCTGCCAGCCAGGCACGGGCGAACTACTGCCGTCCCGTGCTCCATTGTGCGGCATAAACCGACCACACGTGTGGCATTGGAACCGAACAAACCGCATCGATCCTGTACTGGAGTGACCTCCAGTCACAACCGACACAGTTACGGTTCCGCTACCGCAACAGAGCCCCAGCCGACGGTAACTCGTTACATACTGATACGCAACGACCTACGCGGCGGTTCACCAAAATACGGAAAAATCTTCATCGCCGCCGGTAATCGCCCTGCAGCTCCCCAGCAGCGGCCAAACGACGGCCAAACGACGAATACTCTACGTAACAATCGGAGATCAAGGCCAGCTTCCCAACGACGAGCGTCGACGCTCCTACCGGATTCCGGTCGGCCGCCAGACGGCGTCGCCACGCACCAGATCGACCACTAAGTTACTAGTGGGATTCGCAGAGTTAGCGAACCCCGGCCCGCCGACATCTTCACGTGTAGTTGCCCGGGGACTCTCGACGGTCGGACATCAGCCCGGCCCTGAAGCTCCAGTCGATCGGCCGGGCGAGCCAGTCGATCAGATCGGCTCGTTCCTTAAGGAGGGCAATGGCGCGGTGCGCCCTCCTCCGGGTGCGGCCTGGCCGCCAGGTCCGCTCGGCGAGGATTCCGGCGAGGAGCCGGAGATGCTCCGGCCGGCCATTGACGCGAGAAACTCGCGGATTTCCCGCCATGCTCTGGGCCGGACGCTAAGCGAAGCCCGCTGCCATGAGCGTGTCGCCACCTGGTCCGGCGCCGCGGCCTAGAGGCCGTTCGACGGTGCCGGCGCCGGGGCCGGCGTGGCGCTTTCCGCTTGCTCCTTGGTCAGCTGCCGCACCCGTCCGCAGTTAACACAGGTGTCGGTGTACCGGCCACCGCCCAGCGGGATCACCGGCACGAAGAACAGGGTGAACCAGCGACGGCGACGGACGACGCGGTGAGCCGCCGCGACTCCGCAGACTTCGCAGACGTAGTTGATGGTCGCCAGGATTGCGACGCGGGTACGGAAACCGAAGATCACCACAGAGACCGCTCCTTGATGCTGGTTCGAAGGCGGTCTTGAATACGACTGGATCGCCTGTAACGGGGCTATTGTGTACCTTCGTCCACACTGGCGCCACCCGATTCATTTGTTCGACATCGTGGATATCGGCGGCACCGAGCCGGGGCTGCGCCGGGGCTGCGCCGTCGGGCATCCGGTACCGATAGGTTGTCGTCATGTTCCGTCGTTTCGCCAGATCCGACTGGCACGGCATCGCCCCGCTGACGGAGGAACACATGTCCGGCCGGGAGTATGACGAGTGGCACGCCGCTCACGCCTGGTCCCCGGGGTCCACCAGCGGCCTGGTCATCGAGAGCGACCTAGCTCCCGCTGACTGGATTGAGCCGCTGCTACGCGCCCGCTCGTTCGAAGTCGCGATGACCGCGCCACAGGGATTCGAGTCCTACGCCCGGATCTTCTTCCCGTTCGTAGGCGACGACATCGAAACGGATGGCGTGGTCACTGACGAGGAACACGTCACCTGGACGGAGACGGCCCGGCGCAACCAGCGGGTAGCGCATGCCCTGATGGAGCAGGAAACGATCCTGGCTCCCGGGCAGGAGGAAACCTGTCTCAGCGAACTTGCCAACGAGCAATTTGAGGCGCTGCTTGGCATCCTGTCCCGGCATACCAGCTCCGCGCACAGCTGGTTTCTGCTGTGGCACGGCTTCGGCATCCTTGACCAGCGTGTATTCCAGCATGAGCCGACCATCAAGCACCCCATGCGGGACTTCTACCTGCTGAGCGGAGCGCTCAGCGCGTACCGGAAATTTCCGCATGACCCGAACTACTGGTGGCCGGATGACCGGGCATGGTGCCTGTGCACCGACACCGACTTTAACTGGGCCTACATCGCCGGGTCGGCGGCCTGCATCAGGGAAGTGCTGTCCGTTCCCGAGCTTGACGCATACGAGACGAGTCCGCGCAATCCAGCCCGCAGCGGGATGGACGTGATCAACGATCCGCGCGGAACCGTGCCAAGGATGACCTGAGGTAAGCGAGACAAGCTGCCCTTTCGTCCAGGCGGGCCTTATACGTTGAACCTGAAGTCCACGACGTCGCCGTCTTGCATGATGTAGTCCTTGCCCTCGATGCGGGCCTTGCCCGCGGCGCGGGCGGCGGCCACCGAGCCGGCCGCCATCAGGTCGTCGAAGGAGACGATCTCGGCCTTGATGAAGCCGCGCTGGAAGTCGGTGTGGATGACGCCGGCCGCCTCGGGGGCGGTCGCGCCGATCGGGATCTCCCAGGCCCGGGTCTCCTTCGGCCCCGCCGTCAGATACGTCTGCAGGCCGAGGGCGCGGAAGCCGGCCCGGGCGAGCTGGGCCAGGCCGGGCTCGCCGAGGCCCGCCTCCGCCAGCAGCTCCGCCGCCTCGTCATCCGGCAGCTCGGTCAGGTCGGCCTCGGTCTTGGCGTCCAGGAAGATCGCCTCGGCCGGCGCCACGAGGGCCGTGAGCCGCTTTTTCAGGTCATCGTCGGACAGGTCCGATACGTCCATGTTGAAGACGTAGATGAAGGGCTTGGCCGTCAGCAGGTGCAGTTCCCTGAGATCCTTGAGCGATATCCCGGCCTTGGCCGCGCCCGCGAATAGCGTCGTTCCCGAGTCAAGCACTCCCGCGGCCGCCTCGGCCGCCGCCGCCGTTGCCAGCTTCTCCGGGTTCTTGGAGAACTTCGTCTCCTTGGCCAGCCGGGGCGTCGCCTTCTCCAGCGTCTGCAGGTCGGCCAGGATCAGCTCGGTGACGATCGTCTCGATGTCGCCCTCGGGATCGGCCGATCCCTCCACTCGGGTCACGTCGGGGTCGCCGAACACCCGCACGACCTGGCAGATCGCGTCGGTTTCGCGGATGTGGCCGAGGAACTGGTTGCCCATCCCCTGCCCCTCGGAGGCGCCCCGGACCAGCCCGGCGATGTCGGTGAAGCGCACCGAGGCGGGCACCACCCGGGCCGACTTGTAGAGCGACGCCAGGGCGGCGAGCCGGGGGTCGGGGACGCCGACGATGCCGACGTTGGGCTCGATGGTGGCGAACGGGTAGTTCGCGGCCAGCGCCCCGGCCTTGGTCAGCGCGTTGAACAGGGTGGACTTGCCGACGTTGGGCAGACCGACGATTCCGATAGACAGGCTCACGAACGGCGAGTCTAGTGCCGCCGGCAGGCCCCTTCAGAACTGCTCAGGCTGGCTCACCGGGGATCGGGGAAGATACCGGCAGCCGTGGTCACGATGGTGTCGGACCCCGCAGGGATATCCACCGCCGACCTCGCGCCGACGATGCACCTCATGCGATCGACGTCCGGGGTGAGCGCAGCGGCCTTCGCGGTCAGCCGAGCGCGGAGCCGCCCCCCGTTCACCGAAGTCGGTGGCCTTGTCTCAGGGATCGACCCTATGGTCCGCCATGGCCGATACCCGCATCCGCCGCTACCGGCAAGATCATCTTTTCGAAATCCGTGTCGTTTTCGGGATCATAGCACCTGAAACGCCAAGTTTCTTTTCGATCTTGGCGTCTATGCGCGTAAGCTTCGGGACGAGAGTGGCCAGATTGGCCAGAGTGACATTTCTTTCCATAAATGACGATTTGGTGCCTTTGAATGTGAGTTGTTTTGGATTACATATCTTCCGAAGTAACTAACTTCCAGGTGAGCATCTCGTTCTGAACCATCCCAGCAGAAAAGCCAGCCCGGTTGTTGTTGGCGTTCCCGCCGATGCCGACTCTTGTATACGTAGTGCAATCGGGGGGATGCAATGAGTGACTTCAACGCGGCGTATCCGGGCTATGAGACGACAGCCCGGCTTGATGAGCTTCGGGCGACCGAGTACTCGTACCTGGACGAGGGCGGGCACGTGTACCTGGACTACACCGGGGCCGGGCTGCCCGCCCGGTCGCAGCTGCACGCGCACGCGGCCCGGCTGCGGTCCGCCGTGTACGGCAACCCGCACTCGGAGAACCCGACCTCGTCGGCCGCCACGCTGCTGGTCGAGCGGGCCCGGGCGACGGTGCTGCGGTACTTCAGCACCAGCCCCGACGAGTACGCCGTCATCTTCACGCCGAACGCGACCGGGGCCTGCCGCCTGGTCGGCGAGGCGTACCCGTTCGGGCGGCGGACCAGGCTGGTGCTGACGGCCGACAACCACAACTCGGTCAACGGGATCAGGGAGTACGCCGCCCGGGCGGGCGCGCGGGTGGCGTACGTCGGGCTGCGCGGCCGCGAGCTGCGCGTCGGCGAGCCGGACATGCTGGCCGCGATCGGCCGGGGGCACGGGTCACGGCCGGGGCTGTTCGCCTACCCGGCGCAGTCCAACTTCAGCGGGGTCCGCCATCCGCTCGCCTGGGTGGCGCGGGCGCAGGCGGCCGGATACGACGTGCTGCTCGACGCGGCCGCGTACGTGCCGACCAGCCGCCTGGACCTGTCGATCGTGCAGCCAGAGTTCGTGGCGATCAGCTGGTACAAGGTGTTCGGCTTCCCGACCGGGGTCGGCTGCCTGCTGGCCAGGCACGACGCGCTGGCCCGGCTGCGGCGGCCGTGGTTCGCGGGCGGCACGATCATGGGGGTGAGCGTCGACGGCGGCTGGCACCAGATGCTGGCGGGCGAGGCCGGGTTCGAGGACGGGACGGTTAACTTCCTGTCGATCCCCGACGTCACGGTCGGGCTGGACTGGATTTCCGGCGTCGGGATCGATCTCATCCACCAGCGGGTCGGGATGCTGACCTCATGGCTGCTGGACTGCCTGGGCCGGATGCGGCACAGCTCGGGCGCGCCGATGGTCCGGGTCTACGGGCCCCCGAACGGGACCGCGCGGGGCGGCACGGTCGCGCTGAACTTCCTCGATCCGGACGGGCAGGTGGTCGACGAGCGCGCGGTGTCCCGCGACTCCAGCGCGGCCGGCATCTCGCTGCGGACCGGCTGCTTCTGCAACCCCGGAGCCGGGGAGGCGGCGTTCGGGCTCAGCCGGCGGGAGCTGCGGGCGGCCGGGCGGGTGGTGTCGAGCGGGCGCGGCATTCCCGCCATGGACCACTACCTGTCGCTGGTCGGGCTGCCGACCGGCGGCGCCGTCCGGGTCTCGCTCGGCGTCGCCTCCACGCTCGACGACGTGGACGCGTTTCTCGACTTCGCCGAGCGCACGTACCGCGACCGCGGTCCCGACCTGGCCGGTCTGTCCCCGCGCCACAGCTGCTAGGCGTGCCGCCAGGGGCGGTCGGCGGACGGCAGCCGCCGGTCGGCGGACGGCAGCCGGCGGTAGATAATCGCGGCCGTGGCCGCCAGCAGCGCCGCCAGGCACGCCGCCAGCCCCAGCCAGTTGCCCCAGACCGGGCGGTGCAGCAGGGTGAGCACGGCCGCCGCCACCAGCACCGGCGGCAGGCAGCAGGCGGCGACCGGGGTCAGCGCGCGAGGCTGCGCGGGCGCCACCGCCGACAGCAGCAGGCCGAGGCTGAGCGCGGCCGCCGATGACAGCAGCACGGTCACGAACGTCGGCCCGTACCCGCCGCCCAGCCGGCCCGCCAGGCCGGGCACGAGCAGGATCACGGCGTCCGCGACCGCCAGCGGCGGGACCAGCACGGCCGCCTTGGCCAGCACGTAGGCACCGGGGCTGAGACCGCAGAAGCGCTCCGCCCGGAGCGTGCCGAGCTCGGGGCGGATCTGCGGCAGGCCGTAGGCCAGCCCGACGAAGAACCCGCCGAACACCGCCCAGAATGAAGCGCCCGGCCGCGCCGGGTCGAACGCCCCCAGTCCGAGCAGCACGACAAAGGCGAGCAGGACCGCGACCGGAGCGCCCGCCAGCGCCGCCAGCGTGGGCCGCGATCGCGCTAGCACGTCGATGTTCCGCCTGGTCAGCACCGACCATTGCCGGAACGGGGGCACCACTCGCCCGCCCGTCCCCGGCGCTGGCCGACCCGCGTCGGCCACCCGGGCCGGCTCAAGCCGGCCCGGCCCGCCATCCAGATCAGCGTCCAGCTCGGCGTCCAGGTCAGCCTCGTCCAGCTCGTCGAGCAGGCCCACCTGCGGCCCGGTCGACGCGCGGCCGGCCGAGTGCGGGCCCGCCGTGTCAGGCAGCAGCCGGGCCGGCCCCGGTGGGGGCGGAACGGTCGGGGAGGCGGTGAAACCAGGGACCGTTCGGGAAAACTGGGGGAAGCGGCGGGACCACGCCGCAGCCGGGTCGCCGAGCCCAGCCAGCCGCTCGTAGATCTCGTCGAGGCTGTCGGCCGCGAAGTAGTCGCAGGCCGCCGCGGGCGCGCCGAAGAACGCCAGGTGTCCGCCGGTGGCGAGGACCGCCACCTTGTCGCAGCGGGCCGCGTCGAGCGGGTTCTGCGTGGTCAGCACCACGGTGACGCCGCTCTCGCACAGGCGGCGGAGCCGACGCATCACCTCGGTCCCCTGGGCCGGGTCGAGGCCGATCGTGGGCTCCTCGAGGAAGAGCTGCGACGGCTCGGCCAGCAGCTCGACCGCGATGGCGGCTCGCTTGCGCTGGCCCGCGTCCAGCTCGCCGACCCGGGTGGCGGCCCGCCCGGCCAGGTCGACCGCGCGCAGCGCCTCGGCGGCCGACCCGTCGCCGCCCGTCCCGCGCAGCGCGGCCGTGTACTGGAGCACGCGGTCCAGCGACAGCGCCGGATGGATCGTGTCCGCGTTGGGGATGTACCCGGCCTGGCGCCCGGCGTGCGCCGGCCACCCGGTCGACCGGGTCACGGTCCCCGAGGACGGCGGCCGCAGTCCCGACATCGCGTCGAGCAGCGTGGTCTTCCCCGACCCGCTGCCGCCGATGATCGCCATCAGCTCGCCATGACCTACGGTCAATGACACGTCGCGTAGAGTGACTTCTTCGGACGATCGGGCCCGTTGGCCGATCGCGCGCACCTCAATGGCCGCCTGCACGGTAACCATTGTCTCCGCTCCTTCGCGTGTCTACCCACAGGGCCCGCGCGGCGCGCTGATACTAGAACATGTGATCATCTTCGCCTTGCTGGCCGGCCTTGTGATCGGCGCGGTGCTCGGATACCTACTGGCACGCAATCGCCTCGGCACCGCCGCGGCGATGGCGGAGGAGCGCGCCCGCTCGGCGCAGGAGCGGGCCGCGCTGCTCGAGCGGACCGCGGCCGAGAAGACCGCGCTGGCCGAGGGCCAGCTCGCGCAGCGGTTCGACGTCGAGACGCTGGTCGGGCCGATGAAGGAGACCCTCGCCCGGGTCGAGCAGCAGCTGCGCGACTCCGACATCGCCCGGGCCAGGTCGCACGCCGAGCTGACGCAGCAGGTGGAGTTCACCCGGCGCGGCGCCGATCAGCTCCGCGAGCAGACCCAGGCCCTGGTCACCGCGCTGCGGCGGCCGGAGGCGCGCGGCCGCTGGGGCGAGCTGCAGCTGCGCCGGGTGGTCGAGCTGGCCGGGATGGCGGCCCACGTGGACTTCGACGAGCAGGTGGTCCTGGGCGGCGGCCAGCAGCGGCCGGACATGGTGGTGCGGCTGGCGGGCGGCAAGAACGTCGTCGTCGACTCCAAGGTCTCGCTGGCGGCGTACCTGGAGGCGGCGGCGGCCAGCGACGGCGGCGAGCGCGAGTCGCGCATCGCCGCCCACGCCAGGCACATGCGGGCGCACGTGGACCAGCTCGGCTCGAAGGCGTACTGGTCGTCCCTGCCGCAGACGCCCGAGTTCGTGATCATGTTCGTGCCCGGCGAGGCGTTCCTCGCCCCCGCCCTCGAGCACGACCAGGGGCTGCTCGAGTACGCCCTCGCGCGGCGGGTGCACCTGGCGACGCCGACCACCCTGGTCTCGATGCTCCGCACCGTCCAGTACGCGTGGCAGCAGCAGGCGCTGTCGGAGAACGCCAGGGAGGTGTTCGAGCTCGGCCGGGAGCTCTACGACCGCCTCGGCGGCCTCGGCCGGCACCTGGACAAGGTCGGCAAGTCGCTCACGAACGCGGTCGGCGCCTACAACCAGGCGGTCGGCACGATGGAGAGCCGCGTGCTGGTGAGCGCCCGGCGGCTGTCGTCCCTGGGGCTGGTGGAGGCCGAGCTCAGCCCCCCGGCCCCGGTCACCGAGACGGCGCGGCCGCTGTCGGCGCCCGAACTGGTCACGTCAGAGCAAAACTAAGGGCGAAAATCAAACCAGCTCATATCGAACGGACCGGGCCGACTCTGGTCAGGCCCGCCCCTTCCGGAGCTCGCGGGGGAGCTGGAAGGTCATCCGCTCCTTGACCGCCTCGACCTCTTCCACGTCGCCGAACCCGAGCGCGGCGAGCTTGCCGAGCACCCCGGCCACGAGCTCCTCGGGCACGGAAGCGCCGCTGGTCACGCCGACCGTGGACGCGCCCAGGAGCCACTCCCCGTCGACCTCGCCGGCGTCATCGACCAGGTAGGCCGCGCGCGCGCCGGCGTCCTTGGCCACCTCGACCAGGCGGACCGAGTTGGACGAGTTCGGCGAGCCGACGACGATCACCACGTCCGACTGCCGTGCGATCGCCTTGACCGCGGTCTGCCGGTTCTGCGTCGCGTAGCAGATGTCGTCGCTGGGCGGGTCGATCAGCTGCGGGAAGCGCTCGCGGAGGGCGGACACGGTCTGCACGGTCTCGTCGACCGACAGCGTCGTCTGGGAGAGCCAGACCACCTTGGCCGGATCGCGCACCTCGACGTCGTCCGCGCCGGCCGGGCCGTCGACCAGCTGGATGCGGGCCGGCGCCTCGCCGGTGGTGCCGACGACCTCCTCGTGGCCCTCGTGGCCGATGAGCAGGATGTCGTAGTCGGTGGCGGCGAAGCGCCTCGCCTCGTTGTGCACCTTGGTGACCAGCGGGCAGGTCGCGTCGATGGCCATCAGCCCGCGGGCCTTGGCCGATTCGCGGACCTCGGGCGCGATGCCGTGCGCGGAGAACACGATCACGCTGCCCTCGGGCACCTCGTCGGTCTCCTCGACGAAGATCGCGCCGAGCTTCTCAAGATCGCTCACCACATGCTTGTTGTGCACGATCTGCTTGCGCACGTATACCGGTGCGCCGAACCTGCCGAGCGCTATCTCCACGGCTTGCACGGCCCGGTCGACCCCTGCGCAGTAGCCGCGTGGCTTCGCCAGCAGGACCCGTCGGTGGGTCTCAGACATGTCTCCCATGGTAGGCGAGAGCGCCCGCCCGTCAGTCAGCCGCCGGCATCTTGCCGCGACCGCATAAAATCAGGTAGGTATCACCTTAATCAAGACACACCGGGTGAGGCCTTTCCTGCGGCACACTGGGGCATACCCCGTCCCATTTGAGGAGAGTGTGAAATGCGCGTCCCGCAGCTCAACGAGCGCGTGAAGGAGGCCCCGGCGCACGCGCTGCGGGCGGTGTTCGGCGGAATCGGATCGTTGCTTTCCGTCAGCGATAAAATTCGCAATAAGCCGACCGCGACGAAAACAGCCGCCAGCGCCGAGACCGCGGCCCCGGAGACCGCCGCGCCGCAGGACACGGCCACCCCGGACGTGACCGCAGCGCCCAAGGACACGGCGACCCCGGACGACACGGCGACTCCGGACGACACGGCCACGCCCGATGACACGGCCACCCCGGACGACACCGCTACCCCGGACGTAACGGCAGCGCCCAAGGACACAGCGACCCCGGACGACACCGCCACCCCGGACGACACCGCCACTCCGGATGACGCTGCCGCGCTGCCGCTTGCGAGTTACGACGACCTGTCGATCGCGTCGCTGCGCGCCCGGCTTCGCAACCTTTCCGCCGATCAGCTCGCGCAGCTCATCAATTACGAGAAGGCCCACGCCGATCGCGCGGATGTCCTCTCCATGTTCGAGCGGCGGATCACGAAGCTTAACCTCGGGCTCACCCAGGCGCTGCCGAAGCTCACCGAGTAGCGCGTCGCAAGGCTAACCGGGGCCAGCCGCCCCGACGTCGTGATGGGATAGCCCGTATGGCCCTTGAGACGTCCGCCGAGGCACCGGTTCCGGTCCGGACCGTGCTGCAGGCCGTCAGCGGGTGGATCGGCAAGCTCGGCCGGATCTGGGTCGAGGGGCAGATCGCCGAGTGCAAGAAGCGCGGCAACACGGTCTTCCTGACGCTCAGGGACCCGATCGCCGCCGTCTCCGCTCAGGTGATCTGCACCCGGCAGGTATTCGAGGTGGTGTCCCCGGTTGAGGGCGCGCGCGTGGTGATGTTCGTCCGGCCGGACTTCAACGCCACGCGCGGCTCCTTCGCGCTCACCGCGCTCGAAATACGCGCGGTCGGCGTGGGAGAGCTGCTGGCGCGGCTGGAGAAGCTGCGTGTCCAGCTGACGGCCGAGGGCGTCTTCTCGGCCGAGCGCAAGCGCGGCCTGCCGTTCCTGCCCGGCGTCATCGGGCTGATCTGCGGACGGGAATCGGCGGCCGAGCGGGACGTGGTCCAGAACGCGCAGCGGCGCTGGCCGGCCGTCAGATTCCGGATTGAGCAGTCGGCCGTGCAGGGCCCGTACGCGGCCGGCGAGGTGATCGAGGCGCTGCGCAAGCTCGACGCCGACCCTCAGGTCGAGGTCATCGTCATCGCCCGGGGCGGCGGCTCGCTCGAGGACCTGCTCGCGTTCTCCGACGAGGCGCTGCTGCGAGCGGTCGCGGCCTGCCGAACCCCGGTGGTGTCGGCGATCGGGCACGAGCAGGACACCCCGCTGCTCGACTACGTGGCGGACGTGCGCGCCTCCACCCCGACCGACGCGGCCAAGCGGATCGTGCCCGACGTCGCCGAGCAGCTCGCGCTCGTCACCCAGCTGCGCGACCGGGCCCGGCGGTGCATGCGCGGCTGGCTCGACCGCGAGCAGGCCTGGCTGGACGCGACCCGCTCCCGCCCGGCCATCGCCGACCCTGTCCGGGAGATC
>DATCGA010000682.1:0-2750 GCA_036509215.1 Trebonia sp. | reverse complement strand
GCCGGGGCGCAGGCGGGGTGCCGGTGGAGGCGAAGGTGGTGGCTGGGGCGCGGGGGCGCGGGGGCGCGGGCGGGGTGCGGGTCTGTGCAGGCGAGGCCTTGTCATATACGATCTGTCCGATGGCAAAGCACCCGCTGGCTGGCACGTCGCCTTCGAAGATCATCGCCGTGCACGTCAGTTACCGGTCCCGTGCGATGGAGCGCGGGAGTCTCCCGCCGTGGCCCTCGTACTTCCTCAAGCCGCCGTCCACCCTGGCCGCCGACGGGGACCTGGTGCGTCGTCCGCCCGGGTGCGAACTGCTCGCCTTCGAGGGCGAGGTCGCGCTGGTCATCGGCACCGCGGCCACCCGGGTGTCGGCCGCCGACGCGTGGTCGCACGTGGGCTGGGTGACCGCCGCCAACGACTTCGGCGTCTACGACCTGCGCTACGCCGACCGGGGGTCCAACGTCCGCTCCAAGGGCGTCGACGGGTTCACCCCGGTCGGGCCCGCGCTGCTCGACGCCCGCCTCATCGACCCGGAGCGCATCACCCTCCGCACCTGGGTCAACGGCGAGCTCGCGCAGGACGCGATCAGCGGCGACGACCTGCTGTTCTCGTTCGCCGACATCGTGGCCGACGCATCGCGGCTGACCACGCTCGAGCCGGGCGACGTGATCCTCACCGGCACCCCGACCGGGTCCACGGTGGTCCATCCCGGCGACCTGGTCGAGGTCGAGGTCAGCGCCGTCACGCTCGGCGGGGCCGGATGGTCAAACGGGGCGGACGGGTCGAGAGAGGCAGGGACGGTACTTTCCACCGGCCGGCTGCGCTCGCCGATCGCCGAGGCCGACTACGAGCTCACCCCGCCGGGGGCGATGCCGGACCCCGACGACGTCCAGCGCGAGGCCGCCTACGGCAGCCGGGGCGCCCCCGGCCCGGTCGATCCGCCCGCCGACCTGCTGGCCGCGGTCTCCCGGGTGTCCACCGCCACGCTCGCCTCCCAGCTCCGCAAGCGCGGCTTCAACCACGTCACCCTCGACCGGCTGCAGACCACCCGGCCGAGCCAGAAGATGGCCGGGTTCGCCCGGACGCTGCGCTACGTGCCGTTCCGCGAGGACCTGTTCGCCCAGGTCGGTACCACCGTCGGCGGCACCGGGCTGAACGCCCAGAAGCGCGCGGTCGAGCAGGTCAGGCCGGGCGAGATCCTGGTCATCGAGGCGCGCGGCGACCTCACCGCCGGCACCGTGGGCGACCTGCTGGCGCTGCGCGCGCAGGTCCGCGGGGCGACCGGCATCGTCACCGACGGAGCGATCAGGGACAGCGAGACGCTGCGGAGCCAGCTCGCCATCCCGGTCTACTACGCGGCCGCCCACCCGGCCGTGCTCGGGCGGCGGCACGTGCCGTGGGAGGTCAACGTCGCGGTCGCCTGCGCCGGGGTCACGGTCGTGCCCGGCGACATCATCGTCGGCGACGGGGACGGGGTCATCGTGGTCCCCGCGCACCTGGCAATGGAGGTCGCGCGCGACGCGGCCGTCCAGGAGCGGCAGGAGGAGTTCGCGGCCGAGATGATCGCCAAGGGCGAGTCCGTCGACGGGCTCTACCCCCTCGGCAAGCGGTGGCACGCCGCCTACGAGAACTGGCTAGCAGAGAGGCAATCCTCGTCATGAGGTTCCGCAGCGACCCGGCCCGCATCCGCGGCTCGATCGCGCCCGTCGTCTCCCCGTTCACCGCCGACGGCCTGCCCGACCTCGAGTCGCTGCGCGGCCTGGTCCGCTGGCAGCTCGAGTCGGGCAGCCACGGCATCTCCCTGGGCGGGTCAACCGGCGAGCCGAGCGCCCAGTCGACGGCCGAGCGGGCGAACGCGATCAGGGCCGTCGCCGAGGAGATCGACGACCGGGTGCCGTTCGTGCCCGGCACCGGCTCGGCCAAGCTCGACGAGACGCTCGAGCTCTCAGCGGTCGCCGAGCGGGCCGGCGCGGACGCGGTGCTGATCATCACCCCGTACTACGCCCGGCCGACCCAGGAGGGCCTGTTCAACTGGTACTCCACGGTCGCCCGCGAGTTCCCCGACCTGCCGATGATCGCCTACAACGTGCCGTCCCGCACCGCCGTCGACATCGCCCCGGAAACAGTCGCCCGGCTGCGCAGGAAGCACGCCAACATCGTCGGCGTGAAGGAGACGACCAAGGACTTCGAGCACTTCTCCCGGGTGCTGCACGTCGCCGGGCGGGACACGCTGATGTGGTCCGGCATCGAGCTGCTGTGTCTGCCGCTGCTCGCGCTGGGCGGGGTCGGGTTCGTCTCCGCCACCGCCAACCTCGCCCCGGCCGCCACCGCCCGGATGTACGAGCTCTGGCAGGCCGGGGAGTTCGACCAGGCCCGCGACCTGCACTTCGGGCTGCACCCGGTAACCGACGTGATCTTCACCGAGACCAATCCGGCCGCCGCCAAGTGGGTGCTCGCGCAGGCCGGGCTCATCAAGTCGGGCTACGTTCGGCCGCCCCTCATCCCGCTGACGGAAACGGGCCAGGCAACGGCGCTAGCGTTGCTGCGAGCGGGCGCGCCGGTGCTCGAGGGCCCGGTTGCCGGGGTCACGCTGGAGCGGCCGGGCGAAGACACGGCCCGTTCGAGATAAGGAATTGGAGGCACCCCGTGACCAGCTCGAGCCCTGCGGCAGAGCTCAGCCCGGTGATACCAGAGAAGATCCTGCACTTCATCGGCGGGCGGACGCTGCCGAGCGTCAGCGGCGGCACCTTCGACGTCGCCGACCC
>DATCGA010000681.1:0-7664 GCA_036509215.1 Trebonia sp. | reverse complement strand
CCTGCCGGCGCTGAGCCTGGCGATGCTCACCTTGTTCGAGCATCCGAAGCCGGTCGTCGCCGCCACCATGGAGGGCAGGTTCAGCGAGGCCGAGGAGCTGGCCGGGCAGCTCGGCCGCCGACTGGACCAGATCGGCCATTCGCAGGCCCAGCTGATCTCGGTCGCGCAGAGCGCCTCGTGGCGGCTGCTGCAGGGGCACGCGACGGAGTACATCGCGCCGTTCGAGGCGATGTCGGCGGCGGACCCCGGCAACCTCGCCTGGCCCGCCATCACGGCCTGGTGCCTGGCCGAGGCCGGCGCCGGGGACCGGGCGGCCGAGCTGCTCGCCCGGACCGATCCGGCCTCGCCAGCGGACGCGGACAAGAACTACATCTGGTGGGCGATGATCGTGGGCTTCTCCGGCGCCGTCGACCTGGTCGGCGACCGGGGCTGGGCGCGGGCGCTGTACGACCTCGCCGTCCCCTACTCCGGGAGCAACTGCACGCTGGGGCTGGCGAGCTTCCTCGGCGCGGCCGACCACTGGCTGGGCGTGCTGGCGACGGCGGCCGGCCGCTACACCGAGGCCCTCACGCACCTGGAGGCCGCGCTGATGAGGCACCGCGAGATGGGCGCCCGGCCCTGGACGGCGCTCACCGAGGAGGCGTACGGCCGGGTGCTGTCCCTGCGCGGCCAGCCGGCCGACGCCGAGCTCGCGGCCGCGCTCACCGAGTCCGCGATGCGCGCCGCGCAGGAGCTCGAGCTGGCCGCGATCATCAACCGGCCGCGGCTGCGCGGCTGACGGCGCGACCCCTCGGCGCTAGCGTGGATCGAGGAAGTTGGTGATCCTCGGGTACACGTCGACGGCGGCGTTGCTCCCGATGATCGCGTCGAGATGCGCGTATCCCTGGAGCACCTCCCGCTGGTAGTCGCCCCCGGGGTTGCAGTCCTTGAGCCAGCGCAGCGTCTTGACCGAGCCGACCGGATGGAAGATGTAGTTCTGCGAACCCTGCAGGAGCAGCAGCCGGGTGTCGGCGATGCGCTCTGGGTGCAGGAAGTAGTCCATCCCGCCGGTGTGCGTGACCGCGAGACCGCGCCGCATCATCAGCGACAGGTGCTGCAGCGAGTCGATGTTCCCGAACCCGAACATCTCGTTCAGCGCGCGGTGGGTCGCGTCGTTGAGCTGCGCGTGACGGTGGGTGCAGCCGTAGATCGCGTTGATCCATCGGCAGACGGCCTGGCCGCAGTGCTCCTCGGCCGGCATCGGGAGCGTTCGCAGGCCGAGGTCGACCAGCTCGTCGGGCACCGACGGGCGGATGTCGGGCGACAGGCCCCCGATCCCCAGGGTGCGGAAGGCGCCGGGGGTGTGCAGCCGGGATTTCAGCCGGTTGAAGACCGAGGTGGAGGGGTGCAGGGGGAACTGCGCGCAGACCGCGGTGCGGACCCCCTGCAGGCCGGCCAGGATCGCCATCTGCAGCGAGCCCGATCCCACGCAGTGCCCGAAGGCCTGCAGGTCGTCCCGGCCCGTCACCTCGAGGACCTTCTTGACCGCGACCGGCCAGTCCACCCGGGCGATGTCGTCGATCGTGAACTCGGTCCGCGATGACGGCAGGTCGATGCCGGCCCGGTAGTCGAACAGCCAGATGTCGTAGCCCTGGGCGGCCAGGAACTCGGTCAGGTTCTGCTCGATGGTCGAGGCGAGGAACGAGTGGGACGACATGCCGAACCCAGTCGCCATGATCAGCGGTCCCTTGCTGCCGGCCCGGTACCGGGTCAGCCGCAGGAAGGCGTCGTCGCCGAGCCTGTCGTCGGCGTGCCACTGCTGGCGGCCGTCGCACCACCAGATCCCGTCCGGGTCGGCGGGCTCGCGGACCGCGGGGGCCGTCCTCGGCGCGCTCGGAAACGCCCCCACCTCGTCGAGGACGCCGCCGTAGACGTGCACCATCTCGTCGGCGAACATCTCAAGGAACCCCCGGCGGTACTCGCCCTGCTGCCGGCGCGGTACCCCGTCGACTTTGATGCTGCGGATCAGCTTGGGCAGGTCGGCGGGCTTCAGGTAGAGCATCCCGGTCCCCGGCTGCTGCCCGCCCGGCCCGGTGATCGTCGTGTACAGCGTGGTCGTCTCGGACCAGGCACGCCGGACCCCGTCCTCGCGGATCACCTTGTGGCCCTCGAAGGAGTACTGGTGCCCCTCATCGGATCGCAGCGTCATCCGGTACTGCATATGCCAGGTCTCCACCTGGGCCAGGTCGGGCTCGAAGAGCGCGAAGGTGCCCTCGGTGACGGTCAGGCGGCGGGAGGACAGCGCGGGCGCGACGACCGTCCCGGTGATCCGCGCCTCGCGCGCGGGGTCGTTGAGGGCCGCCTGGATGTCGTCGTACTCGATGGTGATGAGCAGGTCCACGCGGGCGTTGTCGGCGCGGCCCCGGTCGTAACCTCCGGTGTAGTCGTCGGGCACGGTCATCGAGACGAAGCCGGTCAGGCGCTCGGTGAACTGCAGCCGGGCAAGGCCCGGCGCCAGCTCCGGAGCGGCCTGCGGCGCGGGCTCCGGCGCGTCGTCCCGGTGGTCCGCCGCCCACCCGTGGTCCTCGATCAGCAGCGCGGCCGTCCGCTCGGCGATAGCCGAGATGGTGAGCGACGGGTTCGCGTCAAGCGCGCACGGCAGGACCGAGCCGTCGCACACGTACAGCCCGTCATGGACGCCGCCGCTGACCGGGTCGAACACCCGGCCCTTGTGGTCCACCACGCCGCCGGCCGCGTCGTCCGCCATCACGCACCCGCCGAGCGGATGCACGGAGATCAGCGACTGATCGTGCGTCCATGCCCACAACGGGTCTGGGGTCTCGATCCCGTGCAGCGCCTGGGTGGCCTCGGCTAGCAGCTGGTTGTCGCGGGCGAAGGCCGGCTGCTGGCCGCACTCGGGCCAGATCACCTGGATCCTGTCGTTCTCCATCGCGATCCGCCCGCCGGAGTCGTCGGTGCTCATGACCAGGTAGGTCAGGGTGCGGCCGACCGGCCCGCGACGGGAGCCGAACGGGATCCCGGCGAGTTCCCGCAATCGCTTCGCCGCCCCCTCGGGCACCCCGTCCGAGGCGGCGCTCAGCATGAGCGGAATGACCGAGGCGAGCGCGCCCGGGATCGAGCCGTCCTCGATGATCAGCGCGTCCTCCAGCCCTGTGTCCGGGCCGCGCAGGTCGATCAGGCCGGTGATCGTGGGCCCGACCGCGGTGTCCGCGCGCGGGACGCGGTGGCCGAGGCCGACGCCGCGGGTGGACTGGTCGGTGTCATAGGCGAAGGCCAGCACGTCGCCGTTACCCGAGAACCCGTCCCCGAGCCGCTCCGACACCGGCAGACCCAGCTCCCGGGAGCGCAGCAGGATCTGCGTCGACCCCAGGGTTCCGGCCGCGAGCACGACGACGTCGGCGGTGACGAACCGCGACACGGTGCCGGACGCCTCGCCCTGCGCGTCGAAGCCCACCTTCCAGGTGCCGTGGCAGCGCCGCACGGACTGCACCGCCACCTCGGTGAAGATGTGCGCCCCGTGCGCGTAGGCGTCGGGGAGGTAGTTCATCAGCGTCGTGTTCTTGGCGCCGTAATTGCAGCCGGAGCAGCAGTCACCGCACAGGTTGCACGCGTTCTGCCGCACCCCGGCCGCGTTCGGGCCGCTGATGAACGTCACGTTGAGATCGGGGCGGACCACCGGGCGGCCGAGACCGGCCGCCGCCTGCTCGAGCGCCTGCAGCTTGGGCACGTCCGGCCACGACTGCGGGTACGGGTTGGACCCGAGCATCTCCCTGGCGGCGCTCATGAACGGCCGCAGCACCTCGGGGTGCTGCCGCAGCGGGGCCGGCCAGCGGTCGTCGGCGAAGATCGCGTCGCTCGGCTCAAGCGCCACGCTCGCGTTGATCAGCGAGGTGCCGCCCAGCCCGCAGCCCGTCAGCACGGTGACGTCGGGACCCACCTGGAAGTCGAACAGGCCGACCGGCGACCCGTGATCCGCCTTGGCCGTGTGGACCTGGATCTCGCGGGCGGCCGACAGCGCGGAGTTCGGGTACTCCCCCGGGTGCAGCTCCTTGCCCCGCTCGAGGACGCATACGTCCCGCCCGGTCCTCGCGATGCGGGCGGCGGCGATCGCCCCGCCGTATCCCGAGCCAATCACAACCGCCGAGTAGTGGGCCTGTATCTGATCGACAGGACGGGATAGCATTCTCATCGAGGGCTCCTATAGGATCCGACTCGCAATTGCGGCGGTGCGGGGATTACCCTACACGAAAAGACACTTCTGAACGACGCCGGGACGATCCTGTGGGCCATCCTGTGAGCTTCCTGTGGGCGCGCCCGTGTGGTCATCACCAGGGCTCCCTGCCAGTATGAGTCAGGGCCAGGGCCAGCCGTGCGAACGGCTGGCCCTGCACGGGGCTTTCCAGGAATGTCACGCATCGAGGCTGACAGGAAACAATCTACATTCCGGTCTGCATGACCTTATCCCTATGCCAGATCGGCGAAAGCATTGCACGGAATTCTACATGGGGTGCGTTTCGCGGGCGGACCGCGATTTACCGTAATCCAAGGGACGATGCACGTGGATCAGGACAAGGATCCGCAGCCGCCACTCGAGCTCAGCCACCGGGTCCTGGACACCGGCGGGGCCGCCGTCGAGCTCGGCGGCGAACTCGACGTGGCCACCGCCGACGCGGCGTTCGAGTACGTCAGGGAGATCATCGACCGCTGCGGCGGGCCGGTGGTCGTCTGCGTGGCCGGGGTGCGTTTCTGCGACGCCCGGGGCCTGCACGCGCTGGTGCGCATGTCCCATTACGCGCAGCGGACCGACTGCCGGTTCCTGGTCACCTCGCCGAGCTCTCGGCTGACCAGGCTCATCCAGATCACCGGTCTGGCCGACACGTTCCTGGCCGCCAGCTAGCCGAGTGCGGCGACGGCCGATTCGGCCACGGTCTCGCAGTCGGCGGCGTAGCTGAAGGTAGCGCGCAGGCGCTCGCCCGCCAGCACCCGCGGAACCCAGTACTTGCCGTCGTCCCACATGCGGCCGAACGGCAGGGCGGCGACCGGAAACCACTCCGGGCGTATCTCGTCCGTCTCGGCCGGCTGGCCCGACCAGGCGCCTGCGGTGAACACCGCGACGGTCATGTCCCAGGCCGGACGGGTCGGGAACAGGAACGTGATGAGCGCGGCCTCGCGCAGGGAGTCGGCCGCCACCGCGATGCCGGACTCCTCCTTGACCTCGCGGGCCGCCGCCTGCGCGGCGGTCTCGCGCTCCTCGACGTGACCGCCGAGCGCGACGATCTTCCCGGTGCCGAGGCCGGTCTTCTTGTACCCGAGCAAAACCTCGGGTTCGCCGTCGTCGGAGACCCTGGTCAGCAGGCAGAGGCAGGTCTGAGTCAGCGCCACTGGATCATTGTCGCAGACGACCTAGGGTGCCGGCGGCCGGTCATTGGGTGTACTTACCGTCGCTATTTGCCGGTTAGTACACCCAATCTTCACGCCCGTGACGCTTCTTGCTGTTAGCCCGAGTGGTGATGAGGCTGACCGTGGTGATGGGGCTGCCGCAGGGCATCCGCGTAGGCCGCGAGCGCTGCGCCGATGGCATCGGCTGCAGTCGGGAGGGCGGCACCACGGATGGCGGCCGCCGCGCGGAGTCGGGCCGCGAGCGGCGGTTCGGTGAGCACAGCGCGGACGGCGGCAGCCAGCGCTTGCGCGTCCCCCGGCCGTACCAGCACCGCCGCGTCGCCGCCGACTAGGTCGGGGATGCCGCCGACGCGAGTGGCGACGATGGCTGCGCCCGCGCGCAGCGCCTCCTGCAGGATCAGCGGCTGGCCCTCCCACCGGCTCGGCAGCACGAACACAGTCGCCGTCGCCAGCAGGTCCGACACGTCGCCGCGTTGTCCGAGGAACGCCGCCTCGACGCCCAGGGACGCGGCCTGCGCTCGCAATTTCGCCGCCAGCGGCCCGTCGCCTGCGATCGCCAGCAGCGGCGGCGGATCGAGGTCACGCCAGCGCGACGCCGCGTCAAGCAGCGTGCCGAAGTCCTTCTGCGCGGCCAGTCGCCCCACCGCGAGGACCATCGGACGTGCAGCTGCGGATAGGTCGGACGTCGGCATCGCCCCCGCGTCGGCGGCTGGCACGATCGCGTGGCCGACCTGGCGGGCGCCGGCCGTCCGCATCCGGGCCTCGAGGTCGGGCGACACGCACAGCACGAGGTCCGCGCCGCGCGCGACCACGCGCTCAAGCAGGCGATAGACGAGCGAGCGCACTCCGCCGCCGACCGGCGGCGCGTTGTGCACCGTGACCACGAGCCCGCTTCGCCGACGGCCTCGTGCCCGGCGTCGGCGGCCGCCGAACGCGAGGACCGTGAGCGCGCCGGCCCGCAGTCCGTGCGCGTGGACCACGTCGATCCCGGAGCGGAGCAGCCGCCTGAGCCGTAGCAAGGCGACCGCATCACCGAGGCGCGGCCGGTCGCCGAACTCGACCGGCGAGAACGTCACCCCGGCCACCGCCCCGAAGCCGAATGCCGCGTCCGCCGAGGACGGCCCGAGGACCGACACGTCGCTCCCGCGCTCCGCGAACCCGGCCGCCAGCATCCGGACATGCGTGCCGGTCCCGCCCGCCGTCGTCCCGACGACCAACGCGACCCGCGCAATCTGCTCGGCCGTCGCGACCTGCTCGGCCGCCGCGATCTGCTCGACGCGCCCGATCGGCGTCCCCGAGGGCGGCTCGGCCGGCGACGCCGGCCCGGGGCTAGCTGGGGCGGGCACGGAGGCGGGCCACCGCGGCCCGGAGGTCGCCGAAGTCGATGCTGCCGGCGACGGCCGCGAACACGGCGATGACCACGACCGTCACCAGCACCGAGGTCCCGACGTTGACGAAGAATCCGGGCGCCTCGAGCGCCCCGGCCAGCAACGATCCCGCCACCCCGCCGGCCACCGCCCCGGCCAGCCCGGCCAGGAACGCCCGCCACACCCCGTGCAGCGCCAGCGCGCCCCGATCGCGCCGGACCAGGATCAGCAGCGCCAGGCCGGACACGGTCAGCCCGAACGACATGCCCAGGCCGAGCGCCGGCACCACGTGCCGCGGCGCCACGAACGGCACGATCACCAGGTCGGCGGCGATCACCAGCAGCCAGCCGCCGCCGATCGCCAGCGCCGTCGCGCGGTTGCGGCCGCGCGCGTACAGCACCCGGGACAGGTTGGCGGAGATCCCGTAGCCGACCAGCCCGGGGGCGAAGGCCGCCAGCGCCAGCGCCAGGACCGACGCGGCGGGCACGTCGTGCGACTCGAAGACCCGCGCCAGCGGCCACCGCGCGCCGACCAGCACCGCCGCGCCGAGCCAGGACGCGACCATGACCGCCCGGGTCGAGATCGCGGCGGTCTCGTCGAAGCCGCCGTCGGCGGCGTCGGGACGCGGGTCGGCCCCGGCCGAGAGCGCCGGGAACGCGCTGGTCGCGATCGGCACCGCCAGCACCGCGAACGGCACCATGAACACCGCCCACGCGAACCCGTAGATCACTAGCGCGCCGGTCGAGCCGTAGCGGTTGGACAGCACGATGACGACCGCCGCCGAGGCGTCCTGGGCGACCAGCGTGAGGACCCCCGCCAGCGCCAGCCGCCGGACCCGGGTGCCGACGCCGGGCGGGAAGTGCAGCATCGGCCGCAGCCGCAGGCCCAGCCGCCGGG